>NZ_KQ971067.1:0-105959 GCF_001580195.1 Akkermansia sp. KLE1798 | reverse complement strand
CGATGTGTTCCAGAAATCGGTGGAATAGTCGATGGTCAGGGCGGCCAGCTTCAGCATGGCCCCCGCGTCAATCCGGAAGACGCCGGACCGGAGCATCAGGCTGTTGCACGCCAGTTCGTCCCCGGAGGAACCGCCTATGGACAAGGTCAATTCAAAGATGGAACCGGATTCCATGGTCGTATTCCCGGACAAGGTGGCGGAACCGGTCAGGATGCCCCCATCCTTCACCAGAATATTGTTCCCCAGGCTGACTGCAACGGCATCCGCTCCCGTTCCGCCCAAAACAAGGCTGCCGCCGGAATGGACCGTTGTCTGTCCCGTCCCAAGAGCCTGATTGGAAGCGGCAACCAGCGTTCCCCCCTGGATCGCGGTTCCTCCGGAATAGGTATTCTTGCCGGACAGAACCATGATGCCGTTGCCCGACTTGGCAACGGCGCCTTTGGCCCCGGAGAAATTGACGATGTTGCCGGAGACATTCAAATCGGACGCTCCCGTACCCCGTTCCACTACAAACGCCGTGGGGCTGCCGCCCCTCAGCCGGACATTGATATTCCTGATTTCCGATGCCCTGTCCGCCGCCCTCACCTGGAAAACGGTGTCCGTCCAGACGTCCATGGCACCCTTGCCCGTCACCACCTCGCTGTCCAGCATTCCCCCCGCCATCGCAACCGTCATATTCCTGAATGTCTGGTTTCTCGTATCGTTCAGGAACAGCGTTCCCCCGTTGATCTCCACATTCCCGACGCAGGCGTCATTCCCCGAATTGCCGAAGCAGTCAACCCCGCGGAGAGCAACCGCTCCGCCCCGGTTGATCACCAAATCCCCGCGGATGATGCCTTCCTCCCCTCCTGAAATCAGGAACAGCGTTCCCGCGTTGACCGTAGTTCCCCCCGTATAAGTCTGGCGTTTCTGCACGGCGAGCACTCCGGAACCCTCTTTCACGAGAGCTCCCGTTCCGGATACCACCGAATTGAGGGAAACAGAACCGGAGGCGTTGAAGGAAAGAACGCCATTGTTGACCACCGGACCGGAGCCCAGGGAACCGTTCCTTTCCCCGTCACCCACGGCCAGGATTCCCGCCTCAATCGTGGTTCCGCCGGAATAGGAATTGGCCCCGGTCAGCACCAGCGTTCCTTCCCCGGTTTTCACGAGGGAACCGGCTCCGGAAATCGCGCCGGACTCCATGGCGGAACCGGAATCCACCTCCGCCCGGAATATGGATGCCGCGCCGGACAGCACCACATTTCCACTGTGGCTGCCGCCGGAAAGAATGCCGAACATTCCTCCGTCCGCCACGTTGACGGAGGAAGCCACCTCCGCATGCGCTCCCGCCGTAAACCGCGCGCCATTCTCCACCTGCACTGTTCCGGTGGCAAAAACAGCCGTCTGCCAGTCGTTCTCATCCACATACCCTCCCGCGTGCAGGGTAGGAACTCCAGCCACCTTTACTTCCCCACTCTGCACCTTCCACGTTCCGGAATTGAGGATGACGCCGGACAGGTTCCAGACGAAACCTTCCGCCGCTCCGGGCGCGTACGCCACGTTCAACTGGCCGTTCTTCAGGGAACCTCCATCCAGAAAAGAACCCAGATAATGCTGTTCCCCGTCTCCCGTGAACGTGAATGTCACGGCGGAATTGGCTAGGAAATTGCCAAAGCACGCTCCGGAATCCAGATGCGTAATGGCAGACAAAGACATGTTGTGACCATACATGTCCACCATGCCCCCGCGGTGGCCGAAGATGAACTCCCCGGACAATTGGTTTTCTCCCGCCAGGCGCACGACCGCCCCGCCGCCGTTTATTTTTACGTTATGGGCCGCATAGCCGTCCCGGTCCAGGACCAGCATGCCGCCGCCGCCCACATTGATGTCCGCCGCGTTGTTCCCCTGGCCGCCCACGATCAATGTTCCCTCCCCGATCTTCCGCCACTCGTCCCCGGAAGTTCCGGTCAGCAGCGTGGTGACCACGGCCCCTTTATTGACCACGAAACCCGCCGTATTCAGGCGGTAGGAGGTATTGCCCCCGTCGCTCAATACGTAGTCGCGGTTGAAGGTCACGGAACCCGCTCCCGTGTCCACGGTGCCCTGAAGCACAATCGTTCCGCCCGAACCGTCAAAAATCAAATTGGTGCAGGCATTCAACTGTTCATTGGTCGCCTGCGTGCCCAGCGTGGAGGTGTCCCCGCGCACTCCGGAAACCAGGCCGATGTACTCCGTGGCGAGGTCCCCCTGCACGAAGGTGCCCTTACCATCGGCATCCGTCACATTCCACAGCACGTCCCCGCCCCCTGCCGATACGCTGACGGTGCGGTTGAAGCTGTCCACGTAAGCCTGCGCCCACTGGTTGCCGGAACGCATCTGGGTAGTCAGCCCATAACCGCTTCCGCCGGCAGACTGGGCGGCTCCGACCCATTCCCATCTGCCGGAATTTTCATTGTACACGTAGCTGGGACTGCCGCTGTCTCCGGACAACCCACCTGAAGGCAACGGATTGGCCTCGGAAGGCCTCTTGAAATTGTACCAAAACCGGTATGCCGGGTAAGTCTTGGCATTCTCCGGATCCGGCTCCCCGGTCCCTTCTACTTTTGCCTGCCCCTCAAAAACCAGAGTTCCTCCGGTCAAATAACCATAGGAACCGTCAATCTTTTCCTGCTTGCCGTTTCCGGTGGCGACCGCCTGAACTCCGGAACCGGCCCTCATGACCAGCCTTCCCTTCATGTTGTCCAGGTATTCCGGGTCCGTCAGGTAGGGAACGTATTCCGCCTCCGTCACAATCTTGCTCAACCGCTGCACGCGGTAATCGTATGTAAAATTGGAATCGTCTCCCCATGCATCCTTTCTGGTGACGCTGCGGTAGGAATCGTAAAACGGAGTTCCGGGCGTGGCTCCAAAACGTTTGGTGAATGTAACGAAATGATTGTAATAATCATGCGCCACCGTCGCAATGAAACCGGGCCCTCCCACCAGCGCGGCCTCCCCGATATGGGCATCCGCCACACTGTCGAAATTCATCATTTTGGGAATGGTGCCCACGTAATTGCCCTCCTTGTCATAGATGGCAATGTCCTTCGCATTGATGTCAAAAACGCCCCGGTTTTCCGCAAAATCACGGTAGGTCTGGACATCAAAGGCGTCAGACATCAGTCCTCCGTAAACGGGAGAAAGGAGGCAGGCCGCACCCACCAGTCCGGAATGGTAAATATAATGTAAATTCATGATATGATGGAAACAGAGAATTAATTTACTTGTATATCATGTACTATCCATATTCAAACACATTTTTTCAATAAAACCCATTCATCAATTAAAATATTAAAAAGCCCCTGCCTCCGCCGCTTTCCTCCAAAACCGGGCATGGCGGCTTTAGAAGGGAACGGCCGGGACAGGGGCTGTTTCAATCAACAGGAAATCAACAGGGCTCTTATTCCGCACGGGGCACGGAACGGCGGACGGCACACGCTCCCAAGGCCGCCAGCATCAGCATCGCGGCGGAAGGTTCCGGAACCGGCAGCGGCGCCGTAGCGGTAAATACCGCAGTCAGCGCGGGAGATACTTCCGGCGCGGCATTCGGCGTCCAGACCATGTTCATATCTTTGGAATCTTCACTCTTTTGCAGGCTCCACTGACCGTAGGCCGAGTAATTCCCCGCGGCGGACGTATCCAGCGTGAAATTGCCCGTCAGCGTGGCATTGTCCCCGCCGTCGATGAAATTCAGGATGTGCGATGTGTTCCAGAAATCGGTGGAATAGTCGATGCTCTGCGCCGCCAGCTTCAACTTGGCTCCCGCGTCAATCTGGAAGAGTCCGGACTGGAGCATCAGGCTGTTGCAAGCCAGTTCGTCCCCGGCTGAACCGCTCATGGTCAAGGTCAACTCAAATGTGGAACCGGACTGGAGCGTCGTATTCCCGGTCAGGGTGGCGGAACCGGAGAGAATCCCCCCGTTTTTCACCAGGATATCGTTTCCAAGAGCCACGGAGGAAATATCCGTTCCGAGTCCCCCCAGCGCCAGGCGCGCGCCTGAATTGACGGCAGCCGCACCGGTTCCCAGAGCCTGGCTGGAAGCTGCTACCAGCATTCCCCAGTTGACCGTGGTACCCCCGGAATAGGTATTCTTGCCGGAAAGGACCATGATGCCCGCGCCCTTCTTGATGAAAGAGCCTTTTACCCCGGAGGAATTGACGATGTTGGCGGAGACGTTCAAATCGGACGCTGCCGTGCCGCGTTCCACCATGAACACCGTAGGATTGGCGTCTCTGAGCTGGACATTGACATGCTTGATTTCCGAAGCTTTGCCGGCCGCCTTCACATTGACGACGGCCTTCGTCCAGATATCCATGCGGCCTCCCGTGACGCCATCCACAATGCCCCCGGTCAGGTTGAACACCGTATTCTGAAAGGTCTGGTTGTTCTTGTCCCCAAAGTACAGGGTGCCCCCGTTGATATTTACGTTCTTCACGGATGCGGCGCCGCCCGAATAACCAAAGCTGTCGCCTCCCTTTAATGTCACCTGCGCTCCTTCCCGGATGGCCAGATTCCCGCGGATCATGCCGTTGGCGCCGCCGGCGCCCAGCACAAGCGTGCCTTCATTCACAGTGGTTCCCCCGGTGTAGGAAAGCTGCTTCCGGATCGTCAATGTTCCGGAACCGTTTTTCACCAGCGATCCCGCTCCGGACATGGCCGTATTGAAAACGACGGCATCCGATCGGTTGAAGACCAGCACTCCGTTGTTGAAGACGGCTCCGGTTCCCAGAGAACCGCCGGTTCCTCCATCGCCCACAGTGAGCGTTCCCGCGGCAATCCTCGTGGCTCCGGTGTACGAATTGCTGCCCGTCAGCACCAGTTCCCCGCTGCCTTTCTGGACCAGGTTTCCGGTACCGGAAATAGAGTTCCCAACCGTCGTGCTGTCTGTCCTGTTGAACGACAGGGTCCCGTCATTGGCGACAGCTCCCGTTCCCAGGGTGCCGGACCTTCCTCCATCGCCCACCGACAGGGAAGCCCCGGACAGGATGCGCGTTTCACCGGAATAGGAATTATCCGCCGCCAGAATAACGCCGCCGGCCGAACCCATCCCCTGGGTGTCCACCGTCAGGGAATGGCTGCCATCCAGAGAACCGGCGACGGTCAATGTCCCGCCGCCGCCGAACAAATACCCCTGGGTTCCGGCCTTCACGGAACCGGACAAAACGGCCTGCCCGTCAGCACCGATGTAGGCGGAATTCAGCCCCATCCCGGCCATATCCAACACCGTGGTACGTTCCCCGGACAATAGCAGCACGCCGCCGGAAGAGTTGGAAACATGGGCCAGGGCCGCATCCGCTTCCGCACCGAGGGCGAAGGACGTACCATACTTGACGCGCACGTTCTTGTTCTCCACTCCCAGGGAGCGCACGTCCGTATAAACGAGGTTGACTCCTCCGTTCAGCTCAATGGCGCCGGAAAAGGCGTCGCCGCCTTCCGAATCACTGTTATGGGCGTTGGCAAGCACCACGGTGCCCGCATTGGAACCGTTGCCGATGGACAAGGTACCGGTGCCGCTGAGCTTCAAATTCACCGTCAATGTTCCGCCGCCTCCCCCCAGGGACCAGCCCCCGTCCGCGGTCCAGCCGGAAAGCAGTGCCGTGGTTCCCTGAGTCCCCAAACTTACCTTTCCCGCCGCACCTACGGACAGGTTCCGGAATCCGTCCAGGCCCTCGATCGTTGCCTGGTCTTCAAGCAGCACGAAAGTGCCGGAGGAAGACTGGTCCAGCCGTCCGGCCACAGAGGAGAAATCGGAACCGTCCACGGCCAGGGAACCGGGAGCGTTCAGCGTCCAGACCGCCTGTCCGAGAGATCCGGCGGAAGAAGCGTGCACCAGCCCGTCTTCCACCCGGGCGGTTCCGGAAAAACTGTTGTTCCCATTCTTCAGAAGCAGGGTACCTTCCCCGGTTTTCACGAGGGAGCCGGCTCCGGAAATCACGCCGGATTCCTCAGCGGAACCGGAATCCACTTCCGCCCTCATCACGGAGGCCGCCCCGGACAGCACCACGTTTCCGCCGTGATTCCCGCCGGAAAGAACTCCATACGTTCCCCCGTCATCCACCTGCACGTCAGAGGTCACCAGGGAATGACCGCCGGTGGTAAACCGCGCGCCGCTCTCCACCTGAACCGTTCCGGTGGCAAAAACGGCCGTCTGCCAGTCGTTCTCATCCACATATCCCCCCGCGTGCAGGGTGGGAACTCCGGCCACCTTCACTTCCCCGTCGCGCACCGTCCATGTTCCGGAATTGAAGATGGCTCCGGACAGGTTCCAGACGGAACCCTCACCCGTGCCGGGCGCGTACACCACATTCATCAATCCCCGGGAGGCGCCCCCTCCATCGTGCAGGGCCCCCAGGAACTTCTGCTCCCCGGAACCCGTGAATGTGAACGTTACGGTGGAACCGCCCAGGTAATTGGCAAAAACGGCTCCGGAATCCAGATGCGTGATGGCATCCAGCGTCAAATGGTGACCGTACAGGTCCACGGTACCCCCGCGGTGGCCGAAGATAAACTCTCCGGACAACTGGTTTTCTCCCGCCAGGCGCACCGTCACCCCGCCGCCGTTCAGCTTCACGTTATGGGCCGCGTAGCCGTCCCGGTCCAGGACCAGCATGCCGCCGCCCCCCACGTTGATGTCCGCCGCGTTGTTCCCCTGGCCGCTGACGATCAAATCTCCATCTCCCACCTTCCTCCATTCGTCTCCGGAGGTTCCGGTCAGTAGCGTCGTGACGGTGGCGCCCTTGTTCACGACAAAGCCGGCCGTATTCAGGCGGTAGGAGGCATTTCCCCCGTCGCTCAACACGTAATCCCGGTTGAAGGTCACGGAACCGGCTCCCGTGTCCACGGAGCCCTGGAGCACGATCGTTCCGCCCGAACCGTCGAAAATCAAGTTGTTGCATGCGCCCATCTGCGCATCCGCAGCCCGTGTGCCCTGTGTGGAGGTATCCCCGCGCAATCCGGAAGCCAGTCCGGTATAATTCGTGGAGAGGTCTCCCTGGATGAAGGTTCCCGCTCCGGAGGAATCCGTAGTGCTCCACAAGACATCCCCGCCTCCGGAAGATACGCTGACGGTCAGATTAAAACTGTCCACGTAATCGCTGGCCCACTGGTTGCCGGAGCGCATCTGACTGAACGCCCCGTAACCGCTGCCGCCACCGGACTGCCCGGCGCCCACCCATTCCCACCGGCCGGAATTCTCATTGTACACGTAGCTGGGGCTGCCGCTGTCCCCTCCCAGCACTCCGGAAGGCAGAGGGTTGGATTCGGACGGCTTCTTGAAATTATACCAGAAACGGTAGGCCGGATAAGTCTTGGCGTTTTCCGGGTCCGGTTCCCCGCTTCCGTTTACTTTCGCCTGTCCCTCGAAAACAACGGTCCCACCCGTCAGGTAGGTATATGCGCCTGCCACTCCCTCCTGTTTTCCATTTCCCGTGGCTATGGCCTGCGTGCCGGAGCCGGCCCTCAGCACCAGGCGTCCTTTCATGTTGTCCAGATATTCCGGGTCCGTCAGGTAGGGAGTGTATTCCGCCTCCGTCACGATCTTGCTGAGGCGCTGAACGCGGTAGTCGTACGTATAATTAGTGCTGTCCCCCCACGCATTCTTGATCACCACGCTGTGGTAGGAATCATAAAACGGAGTTCCGGCCGTAGCGCCAAAACGTTTGGTGAACGTGACGGGCTGGTTGTTGTAATCATGGGAAACGGTGGCGATAAAGCCGGGACCGCCCACCAGTGCGGCCTCTCCCGCATGGGCGTCCGCCAATCCGTCAAAATTCATCATTTTGGGAATGGTGCCTACGTAATTGCCCTCCTTGTCGTAGATGGCAATATCCTTCGCATTGACGTCAAAAATGCCGCGGTTTTCCGCAAAATCACGGTAGGTCTGGACATCAAGGACGTCAGACATCAGTCCCCCGTAAGCGGGAGAAAGGAGGCAGGCGGCACCCAAAAGGCCGGAATGGTAAATATAATGTAAATTCATGGCAGGATGGAATTAACGGGTTAAACGGTTTGAATGGTAAAATTTTCTTTATGTTCAAAATATTTTTGCAATTCAATCCATGAAGTTCAAAAAACGTATGGAATGAAAACTTGCAGCTTTCTTCGTCATTTGTTGGAAATGATCAAATCCATTTGTTCCCAATAATATTCATTACATTCCTGTTACGAAAAGAACGGCAGCGGAATTACGGCAGCAATATGACACGGAAAATTCCTCATCCTCATTTAAACCGGAAACATGTGCTGCATGAATTCCGACTTCCCGCCGTTTTTTCCGCAGGAGCCTTGAGGCGGATCAAACTGCGCCGTGTTTAGTATTGTGAAAAACACCCGCGCTTTCTATAATGGCGACAACAACTATCAGCATGGCCAATCACATTACCACGCAAAAACTCTGCAACTGGTTCATTCAACGGGCAAATGAAAGCGGAACTCCCCTGAACCCCGTCAAACTCAACCATCTGGTCATCCTGGCGGACTGGTGGCATCTGCACAGGAACGGAACGCGCCTCATCAACGAGACGGCCGAAGCATGGCCCCAAGGGCCCGTGCTTCCCTCCATCTACCACGAATACAAGGACGAGGTGCCCTGGTCCGCCATCGAACACCCCAGCCGGCGCCAGCCACCGCTGGAACCGGAGACGGACGCCATTCCCTTCCTGGAGCAGATATGGAAACAGTACGGCAAATACACGGCCCAGCAGCTGGCCCGCAGCGGCATGTCCGCCCATTCCCCCTGGCAGCTTGCCCAGGGACGCCACGGCACGCCGGAACGCCAGCAGATCACGGAAGAATACGTGCAGGAATACTTCCGCTCCCTGGCAGACTGAACCGTTAGGGAAAGGGCGGCCGCCCTTCATTCCCTCTTTTTTTGCCTCCGGACGTACATTTAAGTGAAAAAAAACTTGCAAAAAACGGCCGTTTCCGCTTAAATCCGCCCGCACCGCAAAGGTGCCCGTTACATAGCCCTATAGTGTAATCGGTAACACAGCGGATTCTGGTTCCGTATTTTGGGGTTCGAGTCCTCATAGGGCTACCACTTCAGGCTTTATCGCCATTCAAAACTCCTTGAGAAATCAAGGAGTTTTGCATTTCTTGCTTTCACAGCATCAGGCGAAATACTTCCCCCGATAGCGCATATCTTGTTGCCAGGCCTCTCTCCCCAACTCAAAAAAATCATGGTAGGACCAAGCAAAGTAAAAAACAAACGGATAGCTACCTTCTCGGTAGCCGGGCACAAGGTTTGTAAATCTACAAGTGTTGACATCATGCCTGCCTCTATTTCTCTGGACAAGAGCAAGGACCACCTTCTGAAGGAAGGTGAAGCCAAAGCCTTCATTATGGCCGGATAATTGGAAAAGCAGCCCAATGGTGAACGCGAAGACGCAGAAACTGTTAAGGCAGTTTCTTCAAATGAACGCAAAGCCAAGAAGATTCTAAAGGATCATCCTACATACAAGGAGTGCGTGATTATCCAGCTGAATGGAGGAGGACACGCAAGCCCTGTCTGTGAAGCAAAGATAAAAAGACAGTAGAACAGTTTCCGGCTTTCCCAGGTGATAACCAAGATATGCCGCTTGATATGATCAAGCCTGAACACAACCGCAAATTCATGGGGCGAAAACTTGAACGAGTCAAATCAGGTGGCGTTGGACAAGACTGCAACTTCAAGATTGTTGAAGGATGGTAAAGTAACACGATTCTTTACCTGTCTTTTGTAAACGTTTATATATAAGGGATTCTGTAATGCTAAAAAATGTGGTTATTTGAAAAACGTGGTTGAGATTCATTAGCTTATAATATAGAGAGTATCTACTCGACACACCTGATGAAAATTCTTACTACATTCCTTATCACCACCGTAGCACTACTGCTCACAAGTTGCGGTGGAGTGGGCTGGAACCTCTTCTACTGCGTCCGCGAACTGCCAAATACCTGCACGGGTGTCGATTTGACGAAGCCTGTGGGGGGAACCGTCTATGTACCGCAGTCAAAGGCGGTGGACAAGTTTCCTTCGGCGGTGGTCATGCAAGTGCCCGAAGTGACCTACAGCCCCTCCACCCGCCCGGTCTGCCTTGGAGACTTTGCATTTACCAACCAAGTGTATGCCCGTGGCGTGGAACCCACGGGACGCACTCTCTGGGTGAAGGTGGACAAGTACGAACACGGGGTAGAATTGCTTCCCGGACTGCCGAAGCAGGTGGAATATACGAAATGGTCGCAGGAACCGAACAGGAAAATCCGCCACCGCGAGACGCTGGTGCCCTACCGTGGCAAGAACAACTTGGTCCGAGTGGATGGCATCCATAACCCGCCGGGGCTTGCACAGCTCTCGACCTCTCGCAGCGCATGGGGCCCCCTCGCCACGATGGCTGCGCTGCCGCTTTATCCCGTGGACTGCGTGCTGGGGCTTGCCAGCAACACACTCTTCTATTCCGGCGGGCTCCTGTGGGCTGCCGTCAATGGTGCCCAGCAGACGGAGCCTAAGTCCTATGAGCAGTCAACGTCTCCACTGCCGGGCGAGGGGAAGGAAAAGTAAAACCTCCACGGCATTCTTCAGCCTGCTGAATAGGACGGCTCCCATGATTGCCGCAGAAGAGCGTAGAAACGAAAACTTTTTCTACAAGTCATTTTTATTCCTTCGGGAACGTCTCTGCACCTTCCGCACCGGGTACGGATGCGGATGCTCTTTCTCCGCTTATTTGCTTGATTTTCCTGCCCTTTTGCCAGAAACATGTTTCATGTACGTCAGCACTCTTGAAACAACTCCCGGCCAGTCCATTGAGAAGGTTCTGGGCCACGTGACCGGAAACGCCGTCAAGGCCCGCCATGTGGGCTCCGATATCATGGCAAGCCTGAAAACCCTGGTAGGCGGAGAGATCACACAGTATTCCCAGCTCATGAACGATACCCGCGCCCTGGCCATTGAGCGGATGCAGGAGAACGCACAGGCCATGGGGGCCAATGCCGTCATCGGACTGCGTTTTGCCAGCAGTGAAATCGGCCAGGGCCTCAGCGAATTGCTGGCTTACGGCACGGCCGTCGTCCTGCGTCCGGAGCCGTGATCCGGCTTTTACCACGAACCGCCGCCTCCGCCCCCGAATCCCCCTCCGCTGAATCCTCCGCCCCCGGAGGCCCCTCCCCTGCCGGAAAAGGAGGATGAGGAGCCGGCATCCCAGGGAGACATGCCGTTTCCCGGACCCGAGGGCAAGGACAGAAGGAACATGTTCAAATGGCAGGACAGGCTCCACGCAACGGCGTAAAACACCGGATTTTCAGCGTTCATCCCGCCCTGATACCATTCCGGGACAGGCATTTCCAAAGTCTTGAATTTCTGAATCCACTTGTCATCCACGCCCCATGTGTACGCATACGGAAGCAGGGACCAGAAATAGCCGGGGTTTGTCTCCGCCAGCCGCCGGAGCCGGTCCGGTTCCGCGTTTTTCATGAAGGCCAGCAGTTCCGCGGCCTCCGACGCCGTTTTTCTTTTGTAGGCGGATTCCTTACGGGCAAGCGCCAGGGCCAGAAACACAGTGCAAACGGACCCCAGGCAAACCCACAGCCACGCATCATAATAGAAGTTCACCATCACCGCATCGGCCAGAAGGCGGAAGGCCGCCGCCACGCCGAACAGCAGCCCGGCCATGCAGAGACCGGGAAGGACAACCCTGATCCACAGCCCCCTTCCCGAGTGCCTGCCGGATGTATAAATCATGCCCGTCCCCAAAAAGCCCAGCACGATCGTGCCGCCCATGATGGCGCAGAAATGGACCATGAAGGAATGATGCCAGCCCGCCAGGCTGATGGCGGCGGAGGCCGCCAGGGAAATGGCAAAAGCCATCAGCGCCATGCGGCCGCCCAGTCCGTTCCCAAGCCTGCGTTCTCCCCGGAATCCGTCCTCAAGCTGTTGAAAGGATTTCTCCAGCACGCGGGAAAAACCGGACCGGAAGAGTCCCAGGGGCACCCAGTTTCCCTTGCCGGATGCGAACAGGCCGTGCAGGAACGTGCGCGCATGCGGCGGCAGATGATGCGCACCCTTCATCAGGCGCACGAAAACGGTCCCATCCTCTTCCTTCACCTTCATGCAACCCTTGGAGACCAGCCAGAGAACCAGGGAAAGAAGCAGCCTGTTGCGCGGAACGCCGCCCCGTGCAAACGCCAGGGAGGCACTGTCCAGTTCCGGAGGAACAGGAAAGGGACTCCCCGTTTCCCTTTTGTGATTTCTTCCGGTCCGGAAGGTCCGGAACATCAGGCAGACAGCCCCGGCGGCCAGACCGGCACACACGGCGGCAAAAACGGAAATCAGGAAGGAAGGGGGCTTGGGAGCGCCTTCAAAATACCCTTCCGGCAGACGTACATAAGCCGTTAACCCCTCATGCGCCCCCAGCCTGCCGTCCACCGTTCCGCGAACGGCATTGCCGGAGATTTCATAGTCCATTCCACGTTCATCCCTGCTTCCATAGGTTTCCCGGTACATCCGGAAGCCGGACAAGTCGGCGGCCTTGTCAAAGGCAATGGAAAAGCGCACGCCGTTCAAAGGGACTTCCCAGTCCGTGCCGATGATATTGTAGTAGAATTCGTCGTATTCCTTCACCAGGTCATCGGGCATTTGCACCGTGTAGGAAAGCACATATTCGGCATCGCCCTTCTGCAACCGGTCCGGGTTTCCAGCCCGTATCAGAAGGCTTCTGCCCTCATCCTGCTGTCTTTGGCAGGAGAAGCCGCCACCCTGCACCCTGACGTCGTCCACCCGGAGGCGGTACAGGTATTCCTTTTCCCGTCCGTTGACGATGCGCTTCATGCGCAGGGCCGTGGGGATGGTGCGGTACAGGCCGTGGCTGTATTCGCTGAAGAAGACGGAGATGCGCTCCGTTACGGAAACGCCCGCATTCCGGGAAACCCTCATTTCCACATCATACCCGCGCACCTCCCAGGAGGCCCCGGCCGCCCGCATTCCTCCGCAAACCGCCAGGAACACGAGAAAAAGCGGCAGGCAGGCTCCCGCCATCCAACGTATCCCGGCATGGCTGATGTGGTATGCGGCATTCATCATTTCCCTTTTTCCGGCCTCCCCCCGCAGACGGCGAGGGAAAACCGCTGTCATTAAAACAGAAGGAGTCCCGCCCGGCAAGATTGGAAGTGCATGGAATACCACGGAAAAACACGGCGGGGATTTTTTCCGTGCTGTTTTCATGAAATTACCGCACAAACGGGAGAGCCGCGCCCCCTGGCGGACATGCCCTCAAACGGCCCGTTTCTCCATTCATTTCAGCTTGGCAAATTCGCTCCGCGCCTGCATACTCATGTGCGTATGAAAATTGCCGTCATTGGAAAAGGTGGGCGTGAACACGCGCTGGTCAAGGCACTGAAGGAATCTCCGTCCGCTCCGGAAATGTATTGCTTCCCGGGCAGCGACGCCATCAACCGCCTGGCCGAGCCCATTCCCGCCAGGGATCTGCCTACGCTGATCGACTGGATGGTTTCCAATAAGGTGGACCTGTGCGTAGCCGGGGAAGAAAGCTACCTGGTGAAGGACGAAGGACTGGCCAACGCCTGCGCCAGGGTCGGGATTCCATGCTGGGGGCCGGTCAAGGAAAGCGCCCAGCTGGAAGCCAGCAAGGAATTCGCCAAGGAGTTCCTGCTGCGCCACCGGATTCCCACCGGGCAGGCCCGCGTGGCCGCCACGCTGGAAGAGGCGCAGGAGTTCATCGGCGGCGTTTATCCCACCGTCCTGAAGTTTGACGGACTGGCCGCAGGCAAGGGCGTGGCCGTGTGCATGTGCCGGGAGGAGGCGGATGCCTTCCTGAAAGAGGTGTTCACGGACAGGCGCTTTGGAGAAGGCCGCCTGCTGGTGGAAGAGTTTTTAACCGGACCGGAGGTTTCCATCTTCGGAGCCCTGGTGGACGACCATTACCTGATCCTGTGCCCGGCGCGGGACTACAAGCGCCTCAAGGAGGGCGACGCCGGCCCCAACACGGGCGGCATGGGCGCCGTGGCATCCCGCCAGCTGGTAGAGCCTGAAATGCTGGAACGCATTGAGAAGGAAATCGTGGCCCCGACCGTGGCCGGCCTGAAGAAAGACGGCCTTCCCTACCGCGGCTTCCTGTACTTTGGGCTGATGCTGACTCCGAACGGCCCCAAGGTCATTGAGTACAATTGCCGCTTCGGCGATCCGGAATGCCAGGCCGTGATGCCCCTGCTTTCCGGCGATCTGGCTTCCTTCTGCCTGCACGGCGCCAGGGGGGAATTCACGCCGGAGGAAATCTCCTTTAAGAATGGCTGGAGCGTCTGCTGCGTTCTGGCTTCCAAAGGGTATCCGGAATCATCCCATTCCGGGGACGCCATCAGCGGCCTGGACGACGTGGCGAATGCCTCCGTCTATCACGCCGGCACCCGGTGGAACGGAGACAGGAACTGCTATGAAACCAACGGCGGCCGCGTGCTGGCCGTGGTGGCGCAGGGAGAAACCCTTTCCGAGGCGCGCCAGCGCGCCCATAACGAAACGAAGAAAGTGAGCTTTGACGGCTTGCAGCGCAGGCCGGACATCGGCTTTGCCAGCTTTGTCTGACCTTCCGCACACTTCCGCAACTCTCTCAACAACGACCTATGAAATTTGCCGCCGCTCTCTCTTTCCTGTTCCTCTCCTGTTCCGCGTTCCTGATGGCGGACAACGCCGCGCTGGCCGCCAAGGCGCGCGAACAGATAGGGGTGACCACCTCCTACGATGGTTCCTACCAGGTCATCCCCTACCCCAACGGGGATGTTCCCAAGAACACGGGCGTATGCACGGACGTGGTCATCCGCGCCCTGCGGGCATTCGGCCTGGACCTCCAGAAAGCGGTGCACGAGGACATGAAGGCCAATTTTTCCAGGTACCCGAACCTGTGGGGCCTGAAGGGCACGGACCGCAGCATCGACCACCGCCGTGTGCCCAACCTGCGCACCTTCTTTACCCGCAAGGGCTGGTCCGTCCCCGTCACGAAGACGGCGGCGGATTACCTGCCCGGCGATCTCGTCACGTGGAATCTGGACGCAGGGGGCGTTCCGCACATCGGCATCGTTTCCGACAAGAAGACAAAGCAAGGCACGCCGCTGATCATCCACAACATCGGCAGCGGCACGCAGGAGGAAGACTGCCTGTTTTCCTTCACCATCACCGGACATTACCGCCCGGTGCTGAAACGCTGACACGCGGAACGACATTCAAAAACCTGTTAGGAAACGAGGCGGGGAGAGCCCATACTCCCGCCTCGTTTTCAAGACGATATTCCGCGGATATTCCGGGCCCGGAGAAATATCCTCCGGAGCGGCGGAAACGCACGGTATTGTTTTAAGCCGTAGCTCCCTTGAAGCTGTCCGGCGGAGGAATGATGTTGCCGTAACGGTGCACCGTCTCGGAAACGGCCTGTTCCCGGAAAAAGCCGAGCAGTTCCAGGCGGCCGTTGGCCAGCACGGGACGGACCAGCACTTCCAGTTCCCGGACGCGTGCTGCGTCAAACAGGGCGTTGGAAATGCCCTTCGCGCGCAGGAATTGCACGCCTCCGGCTATTTCCGGCAGGCGGTCGATGAGCTCCGACTCCGTTTCCACGGCCAGGGAGGCGTAATAACCGTTCATCTTCTGAATCCACGGACGCCCTTCCTCCACGCTGAGGTGCAGTTCCACGCCGCACAGCTTGGCGCCCAGCAGCAGGATGGCCACATCGTCGTCCGCCATGCCTTCCGTCCGGACCAGGATTCCCTTCACGGGAACGTAGCGGAATGTGTTGTTTTCCCCATAAACGCGGGAGGGGTCATGTTCCACGCCGAATTCCTCCATCCACCACTTGGCCTGGGAGCCCGCGGCGGAACGGATGCGCTTGGCGCAGTCCGGCAGTTCGGAACACAGTTTTTCCACCAGTCCGGCGATGCGTTCGCCGGGAGTCCGCAGTTTCTGGGGAAGTTCCTTTTCCGACCACCGCCCGAGCATGGTCAGGTAGTTGGGCCCTCCGGCCTTGGAGCCGGGGCCCATGGAGGAGTGTTTCCAGCCGCCGAAGGGCTGACGGCGGACGATGGCCCCGGTAATGACGCGGTTGATGTAGGCGTTGCCCACCTGTACCTTGCTCTTCCACAGGGCTATTTCCCGTTCATCCAAGGATTGCAGGCCCCCGGTCAGGCCGAATTCGGAGTCGTTCTGAATGTCGATGGCTTCTTCCAGATTTTCCGCGCGGATGATGCCCAGCACCGGGCCAAAGCATTCCGTCTGGTGGAACCAGCTTCCCGGCTTCACGCCCAGGCGGATGCCGGGCGACCACAGGCACGGGTTGTCTTCCGACTGCTCCGGCTTCAGCAGCCATTCCTCTCCGGGCTCCAGCTGGGTGAGCGCCCGCAGCAGATTGCCTTCCGGTTCCTTGATAAGCGGCGTCACCACGGAGTTGACCTCCCAGGAGCCGCCCACCTTCAGGCTGGCGGCGGCGTCCTTCAACTGGCGCAGGAAGGCGGGGTTGTCATAGACGGAAGCCTCCACGATGGCCAGGCTGGCGGCGGAGCACTTCTGCCCGGAATGGCCGAAGGCGCTTTTCACCAAGTCTTTCACGGCCTGGTCCGGGTCCGCCGTGGCGGTGATGACCATGGCGTCCTTACCGCTGGTTTCCGCCAGAACGGCCAAGTCCGGACGCAGTTCCCGCAGCATTTTTCCGGTGCGGTAGGAGCCCGTCATGATCACGCCGTGCAGGCGCGGGTCCGTCAGGAATTTGTGGGAGATTTCATTGCGCGGCATGGGCACGAACTGAAGCACCTCCTTCGGCACTCCCGCGCGCCAGAATGCCTGGACAATCTGCCAGGCCGTATAAACGGCCAGCTCGGACGGCTTGAAGACCACCGTGTTCCCGGCCATCAGCGCGGCGGCCACGCCCCCGGTGGGAATGGCAAAGGGGAAGTTCCACGGGGACATCACGCAAACGGTACCCAGCGGGGTCATTTCCACCCCGTCATTCATGCCGTCCCGGTCCAGGCCTTCCGCATAATAACGGCAGAAGTCAATGGCTTCACTCACTTCCACGTCCGCTTCCGTGGGCGCCTTGCCCGCATCCCTGACCATGGCGGCAATAGCCTCCCCGCGGATGGCGGAGAGTTCCCGCGCGGCGTTGTGCAGGATTTCCGCACGCTCACCGACGCTTCTGGCCGCCCAGGAAGTCCGCGCCTTGTCGGCCGTGTCCAGGGCATGTTCAACCTGGTCGAAGTCCGCGTAGGCGAACTTGTAGGAGACCTCGTTGTGCCGGGACGGGTCACGGCCCACGCCCCACAGGTTGGTCGTGATCTGCTCACCGTTGATGACCAGGGGAATTTCCTCCCCGGATTTCTCCTTTTCCGCGGCAATCAGGCCGTTGATCCATTCGGAATTCTGCCGCAGGGACCAGTCCGTGTCGCGCTCGTTGGCAAAGGCGTCCCGGTAATGGGTGGGTTCCACGGGGTCCGTGGCGCGGTTCTGCGTGCGGTTGGGACCGTACTTGACGCTGTCCTTCTCCTGGCAGGCTTTCAGGAAGCGCCTTTTCTGGATGTCCCAGGTACGGGAGCCCGGCGCCATGCCGAAGAGGTCGTGCAGGAAATTCTCCTCGCTGGTGTTCTCGTCCAGACGGCGCACCAGATAGGCAATGGCGCTGTGGAAGTCCTCCTTCAGCACCACGGGGGCGTACAGCAGCAGGCCGTCCGCGGATTCCCTGATCACGCGGGCCTGGTGGTTGGCCATTCCTTCCAGCATTTCAAACTCCACGTAGTCCTTCACGCCCTCGCGCTCCCGCAGGAGCATAGCGTAGCACAGGTCAAACAGGTTGTGGGAGGCCACGCCGAACTGGACGTACCTGGCGTTCTCCGGCATGCAGCCGTAATGCAGCATGCGCTTGTAGTTGGCGTCCACCTGGGCTTTCGTTCCGTACGGGGCCTGCGCCCAGTCGTGCATGGAGGCCTCCACCTTTTCCATGGCCAGGTTGGCCCCTTTCACCAGGCGTATCTTGATGCGGGCGCCCCCCTGCTCCACGCGCTCCTTCGCCCAGGCGCACAGCTTCATCTGTTCCTCCCAGGAATCCGGCAAATAGGCCTGGAGGACGATTCCGGCTTCCAGATGCATGAACTCCTCCTCCATCAGCGTGCGCTTGAACGCCTCCGCCGTCAGGTGGAGGTCCCGGTATTCCTCCATGTCCAGATTCACGAATTTGGGCTTTTTGGAGCCGTCCGGCAGCGTGACCGCATTCGTGATGGCCGCACGGTAAAGAATGCGCAGCCGCTCCTGGATCAGCTTGACCGTTTCTTCAAAGGCCACCAGATGGATCTGGCTGAAAATGGCGGAAATCTTGACGGAAATATAGTCGCAGTCCTTGTCCCCCAGGCGGTCCACCACCTGCTGGAGGCGGTGGTGGGCTTCCGACTCGCCCAGAATGGCCTCGCCAAGCTGGTTGATATTCATCCGGATGCCGGCCTTGCGCCTGCGGCGCAGATGGGGGCGCAGCTTCCTGTCCTCCGCCGGAAGAATCACGTTGGAGCTCTCCTTCCTCAACTGGCTGGTGATCATGGGCATCACCACGCCGGGGAACTGAACGGACAGCCTGTCCCCCACCTTCATGGCCAGACGGTCCATGCCGGACAGATATTTGGGCACGCCGTAGCCGCCCAGCAGGTAGCGGAACAGCTCCGCGCCGCGGGCGGGGGAAGAGGGGCGGAATACGCGGTCCGCCAGAGCCAGGGTGAACGCCTTGCCCGCGGGATCGTCCATCATCCGTTCCAATTGCTCCGCCTGCTTCCTTTCATGTCTGCGCATCCCGGCATTGGCCTGTCTGAGAATGGATTCAGCCAATTCAACCGCCTTGGTTGCCAGCTGCTGGTCGGTCCATTTGTCACGGCGCGCCGCCGCCATCATGTCCGGAATGGAGGAATCTGTCATAACGGTCCGCAGACTAGCCCGTTCCATGTGCAAAATCAAGCCAATTTGCCGGGCCCCTTCCTGTAGCCCGGAGAATCGCGCAGGAAAAGGGCATCCCCCGGTTCCGGCCCGCGCCGCGGGGAGCTTCCTGTCCGGGTTGCGGAAGACAAATTATCCGGCCCTTCAATCGTACCGCGCCGCGGCCAGCCGGGCCTTCCTCAGCTCTTCCCGGATCTGGTGCGCGCGCCTGCCGCAAACGCTGGAGCGGTCCATGTCCCTCACTTCCTCCAGCACGGCAATGGCGCTGTTGAAAGCCTCCTCGCTTTCGGCGCTGTGCGCCCCCTGGTACAGGGCTTCCTCCAGCCGAACCCAGAGGGGGTGGACCATGGCCAGCAGCAGCAACTGCCGGTCGGCCACGGGCAGCGCGGGATCATCCGCCTTCTTCCGCCACGCGGCCAGGCAATCCCGGATGGAAGAAGCATCCCGGGCCAAAAAGGATTCGCGCAGCAGGGAGGCCGTCTCCCGGTTCTTCGCCAAACGGTCCGCCGCCTCGCGGGCGGCCAGGAAGGAAGGCTCCGTGCAGTCCAGTTTTTCCAGCCTTTTCATGGTCCGAGGGTAATCCCGGTACCACGCTTCCGCAGGCACCTGCTCCATGGCGCGGCAGATGGCGGCCGCTTCCTCCCGCGGGTCGCCGCCTTTGGGAATGTCATTGACCACCGTCAGGGGCCGGACACGGGACACCTTTTCCTTCAGCAAGGCGACTTTTCCGGGCAGGGAGGCTTCATCCGCCCCTCCGGCCATCCAGTCGAAGACGCGTCCCTTGGAATCGAGCATGATCACGGTCGGCAACGCGCGCACCCCGTGCAGGGAAGCCCGGAACAACCGTCCTTCCTCGCCCCAGTCCTCCAGGGCCGGGCGGGACGGCATCGTCACTATCTGAACGTCCTTCACATGGCCGTCCAGAATGCGGCGTCCTTCTCCCCCGGGCCGGAGCGCCGCAAGCCATCGGGATTCCTCCGCGCCGGGATTTGAGGACGCGTAAACCACCAGTACGGGACTGGGCGGCGGAACGGCGGCATCGGAGGCCGCGGAACTTTCCGGCGCAGCCCGGACCACGGCGGCCAGAACCGCCGTCAGCCAGATGCCGGAAATGACCGCTCCGCGCCTCATGGAATTCAAGCGGGATGCTATACCCGGCGGATCGTGATCCGCTTGTAGCGGCCGTCCCCTTCCTCAGACTCCGTCGTGACGCCCTCCACGGATTGAAGGGCATTGTGAACCAGGCGGCGGTGATAGGCGTTGAGGGGCTGCATCTTCATGGGCTTGCCGCTCTCCTGCACGCGGGCGGCCAGGGAAAGGGCCTTCTCCAGAAGGCGCGCTTCGTTGCGTTCCCGGTAATGGTCGCAATCCACCTTCACGCGGGGCGCGTCTTCAATCTTGCGCTGGATCATGCGGTTGACCAGATATTGCAGGTCATCCAGCCTGTCCCCGTCATTTCCGATGATGTACCTGGAGTCCGGGGAGGAAACGTTCAGGCATATGATGCCGTCCGTCTCCGTTATTTCAACTTCCGCAGAAAATCCCAGTGAAGCCAGCAGGCTCTTCAAACTTTGTTCAGCTATTTCTTGCACCGTCATAACCCTTTAACATAAATGAAAGATCAGTTCCCGCACCGGACAGGCAACCGTATGAGGACGCCGCATGCCTCCGGTACGCAATTTACGGAATCATCATAACCTATTTATCCCGCACGTCTATGAAAATTTGCGGAAGTTCTGTCTCCCCCCACGGGGCGCCGGAAATTTTCCACGGAAGAAACCTTTCACCCACTACATAACCCTCCCCGCCATCCGGCACGCTTCCTTCCCGATGCCCTGCTTCCTGTTCCATCCGGTATTTCCGAACCGGCAGAAGTCATTGATTAAATTCACCACCCTGTTCCCGCCCCGCCGCCGTTCCCTCGCAGTACGTTTTACAATACGCCAACCTGGCGCAAGAACACCCCTTTCACCATGAGTAAAGCTGCCACGCAGCCTGAACGGCCGGAAACAGGCGGTTTTCCGGGAAAACGGAACAGGTGCATGCAGCAAACCCTCTTCCGGCATGACACGGCCTGCCCGGAAAATGAAAACGGGGATGGGCATGGCCGCCAGGGGCGGAAGAATTCCCGGACACGGCGGGAGTGTCCTCAGGTTCCCCATGCGGGGAATTAGGGAACTGCGGAACTTCGCCCCACCCCGTCCATTTATTAACGGCGCTATCCTGTTTTTCCCGGCAGGAGGAGAAGACACGGAAAATCCCGAGTTCCCTACTGACAGCCTACTGACAGAAACGTCATGCCAGTCAAACAGGCTCCGTTTCCGCCTCCCGTTTCCTATCGTTTATTTCATTCCTGCCAAGTCATTTTCAGCATTTTTCCATCATTTCAATTCCACATGAACTGACAAAATAAGGCAGAACATCGTCCGGGAAGCCAGGGTCGAACTCCTTACTCATAGGAAAATTCAATCCCTTCAGAAACAAGCCAATGAAAAAAAAGACCCAGCAGATGCAAGACCGGCTCGCCCCGTTCCCGGACGGGAAAGAGGCGGAACCCCATTATACGGACACCATTGATCCGGAACTGATCAAGCCGACGCCCAAACCCACCCCTCCCAACGCGGAACCTTCCGCCCCCGGCTCCATGAAAATGCCGGAAAACACCTCGGAAAAAATCAAAGACCTGGATACCATGCGCGACAACGGCATGGGAAAGCCCCTTACCACCAACCTCGGAGTAAAAATAGCCGATGATCAAAACACGCTCAAGGCAGGCAGCAGAGGACCCTCCCTGCTGGAAGACTTTCACTTTCTGGAAAAAATGGCTCATTTTGACCAGGAGCGGATACCGGAACGAGTGGTTCACGCAAGAGGTTCCGGGGCACATGGTTATTTTCAGGTATACAAATCCCTTTCCAAGTACACCAAGGCGGCCTTTCTGCAGGATCCGTCAGAAAAAACACCAGTCTTTGTGCGTTTTTCCAACGTGCAGGGATTCCGGGGATCCCCGGATACGGTGAGGGACATCCGCGGATTCGCCACCAAATTCTATACCAGGGAGGGAAATTACGACTTGGTGGGCAACGACACGCCCGTCTTCTTCATTCAGGACTCCATCAAATTCCCGGACTTCATCCATGCCGTGAAGCCGGAGCCCCACAACGAAATGCCGCAGGGGCAGACCGCCCACGACTCCTTCTGGGATTATGTCTCCCTGCAGCCGGAAACGCTGCACAACGTCATGTGGCTCATGTCCGACCGCGGCATACCCAGAAGCTACAGGACCATTGAAGGATTCGGCATCCATACGTACAAACTGGTTAACGCAGATGGGAAAAGCACCTTCGTCCGCTTCCACTGGAAACCCGTTTACGGGAAAAAATCCCTGATCTGGGACGAAGCCCAGGACCTTACCGGACGGGACCCGGACTTCCACCGCAAAGACCTGTGGCAGTCCATTGAAGGCGGAGACTACCCGGAATTTGAACTGGGCCTGCAAATCATTCCGGAAGAAGACTTGGACAAATTCGACTTCGACATCCTGGACGCTACCAAGCTCATCCCCGAAGCGCTGGTACCCGTGGAAATCGTCGGGAAAATGGTGCTGAACCGCAACCCGGACAACTTCTTTGCAGAAACGGAACAGGTCGCCTTCTGCCCCGCCAACATTGTTCCGGGCATCGACTTCTCCGACGACCCGCTGCTGCAGGGCCGCATCTTCTCCTACAGCGACACCCAGCGCCACCGCCTGGGAGGGGCGAACTTTACGGAAATCCCCATCAACCGCCCCGTCTGCCCCTTCCACAACAACCAGAGGGACGGATTCCACCGCATGCAGATAGATACCGCTCCGGCCAATTACAATCCCAACTCCATCGGCGACAATTGGCCGCGGGAAACTCCGGAAGCCGCGGAAGACGGAGGGTTCACCACCACTCCGGAACGCGTGGAAGGAATCAAGGAACGCCTCAGGAGCCCCTCCTTTGCGGAGTACTACTCCCATCCGCGCCTGTTCTGGATGAGCCAGACGCCCGTGGAACAGGAACACATCATTAACGCCTTCGGCTTTGAACTGAGCAAGGTGACCCGCCCCTACATCCGTGAACGCGTCGTGGACCTGCTGACGCGCATTGATCCGGACCTGGCTGGCGGAGTAGCCCGCAACCTGGGCATTGAACTGACCAGGGAACAGCTCAGCCGCGAATTGCCCAAGCCGGTCTGCGGCCTGGAAAAGGACCCGGCGTTGAGCCTGTACGCCAAGCCCGACGGCAACCTCAAGGGCATGCGCGTCTCCCTGCTGGTGGCGGACGGCGTCAGCCTGAAATCCGTGGAGGAAATCTGCGACGCCCTGCACAAGGAAGGAGTCCACCCCCAGATCATTGCCGCACATATGGGAACCGTTAAAACGGAAGAAGGGGAAGACCTGCTGGTGGACGGCAGCCTGGCCGCCAATCTTTCCGTCCTGTTTGACTCCGTCATCGTGCCCGAAGGCGCGCAGAGCATCCAGACCCTCCTGACGGACGGGGACGCCAAATACCACCTGCGCCAGGCCTACAGGCACCTGAAGGCCATCGGCCTGCCGGGAGACGCCAGGGAAATGCTCCAGGCCGCCTCCCTGCCCGACGACATGGACGATGCCGGTCTGCTCACCCCGAAGGACACCAAGGCGCTGATGAAGCCCTTCATCACGGCGATGAAGCAGCACCGCACCTGGGCCCGGGAACACAAGGCGCTGGACTTCGGCGCCTGACAGGGACAAGTCCTCTGAACATCACCATATGCCTGTAAGCTTAAACGCTTGCAGGCATATTTTTTAGGGGGAATTCCCGACGAAATCTGATCAATTTTTATTTATTTCTTCCTTTTAACAAATGAAATACCTCTTTAAAAACCACCACCAGGGGAAAAACAGAAAATAATAAACACATTCCTAGAGCTATCCAGATATATCCTGCGATGCCTTTTGATAAAATAGACTTTTCAGGATTACTTTCATTAACAAAAACAGGAATTTCTTTTCCAACACGCAGTTTCCTGTACGGAATGTCAAAATTGCATCCCTGGTTATCGGTATGATACATTTCCGATTTCCATTCAAATTTCACGTCAAGGTCCAAATGAATAACAGAACCATGAGTACTTGAAACGGAGCTTTCCCTTCTCCATTCAACGAACGTAATGGTACCTTTTGTCTCCGGCCATTCTTCACTGGACCAGCAGAGCCTTATTTGAGAGAACAGCCATGAAGTTAAAAAAAGGATGATAACTATTCTTGCGGATGATGCATGTGGACAGGACGTGTTTTTAAGGAAGCTCTGGTTTTGCCGTATTCCCATGCAAAGGGGGAATCAGAACCTTCAAGATTCATCGCGACTAGCCGGCCGCCTTGCCCTTATCAGGAAAAGAAAAAATCTATTGCTACAACCATCTCCCCAGCGTAGCATTTCCATATATGCCAACGTTTATCAATATTACGGCCATTTTCTTCAACCTGATTCCCCTATCATTTGCGGCATTTACCTCATTTATATAGGAGAATGGAAAATCATTACTGGATATATTGCTCTACATTTCCTCCCTCTCGACAGCATTATTAGGACGATTGCAATAACCTTCACCAATTTCTTCTGGAGCCTTATCATTTTCGCCCTATATACCATTCTGATATATTACCTCGCTATCTACGCCCTTCCAGTCCATACACTATAAGCAAATCTACTTCTTTGCCAATGGTATCGCCATAATGCCAGCACAAGAAGTACTGAAATCCGCTCAACAGTCCTTTATCTCCCTCTCTCTTATCATGGCAAAGGAACGCCATCCAAACATCATTACTTCTGCTACAACACTTATCATTCTTAGCTATTTATTTTCTTCCATTTACATTATTATTCATTTCATTTACTATTGATACAATAAAGATCAAGAGAAACCTAACCTCATATTCCTATGAAAGGGAAAAAACGATATAGAAAATCAGTAAATTCACATAAACAAATCTCTCAAGATACTCAAAATCAAGAAAATGAAAAAAGATTGCTATTATATAGATATATGCCTTATGAAGCTTTTGAAAAAACTATAGAAAACTGGTCACTAAAACTTACAATCCCTTATGAAACTAATGATCCATTTGAATTTATGCCTCGCTGCAAAAATTTAAAAGATGTTACTGATAAACAAATTCTGACTGCAAAAAAAAATCCTCCAGGAATGTTATGCTTTTCTACATCCATGACATCAGCAGCTATGTGGGGACATTATGCAGATAAACACAAAGGGGTATGCTTAATTTTTGATTTTCCTTGTATATCTAAAATGGTTCCTATCATGAGTAGAACAGACACAATTCAATCTTATATCATCGGAAAATATGAAAATTTAGAGAAAGAACCGGATCCGAAATTATTAATTTTTCCTGTCATGTACTCTTCCCAAAGGCCTCCTAGTGTTCAAAAACATGCATACGATACCTCTGGAGGTCATGACTTTGGACAACTTATTAGATTGCTTACGACAAAAGATCAATCATGGGAAATAGAACAAGAACATAGAATCTTTATCCCTATCAAAGACAAAAATAATTCTATAAAAAACAGAATGATTTTCTCTTCTTTTCACATGAAATATCTTAGAGGGGTAATACTTGGACCTCGATGCCCCTATTCAAAAAATTATATATCCCTTTGGATTAAACAGAACCATACAACATCAAAGACAAGTAATAATATTGACATATATAGTAGTGAATATCATCCAATAGAATATAAAATAATTGCTATAGAGTGGATAAAAATTCTTCGAAAAATGAAGTCCAATCTATTTTTTCTCTCAATTAGATATATAGCATTACTAGTTCGGTTAAAGATAATTCACCATCCTAATAATTCACAAAGTTTTCCTTTCACGCTCATAAAAATTCCTTGGATGCCAGCATAAAAATATTCAGGGGAAAAGTAAAAATGTTTTTATTTCTTTCTATTATTTCTTGTTTCCCAATAATTTTTCAATTCTACACCATATATCTTTCTTCCTACCTTTTTCCATTTTTTAAAATATTCTTTATATTCCATTTTTTCCTTTCTAAGATCTTCATTGCGAAATTTCTCATTATCTAAATCATTTCCGTAATATCCTGCTAAACGATCATACAACTCTTTGATATATCCATTCTTTAAATATTCTTCACCTGAAAACAATTTCATCATTAAACTGTAATCATGAAATGAAATAAAACCTTTTAAAATTTTACTAATAAGACCATCAGAAGATTTTGTTTCTTTAGCCAACTGAAGCATATTGATTCCAAATGACAACTTATAGCTGAGAGATTGCCAAAGACTCTCAAAATGCATCTTTCCATTCACGGGCACAGTAAATTCATCATAATAAATCTTAATCATATTTTTCTCAAAATCATTATAAGTATTTTTAAAATTAAGTAATTGAAAATCTAATTTATAACTAAATAATATATGAGAAATTTCTTCTAAATTTTCTTGAGGTAAATTTAAATCAATAATAAATTTATCATAAAAAGAATCTATAATAGCATTTGCGTAAACATTGCGCTCAGTTAATGCTTCGTCTTGAACGCGAGTAAACAAATCTTGAATATTATTCAACTCTACAAGATTTTTGGCATCTTCTGCAATCTGGACTGACCGTTCGGAAACCCGATAAGAAAAATACCCGATTACCATAGTAGTAATAGCCACTGAAACAGTCGCTATAGCTGATACAGCAGACCATTTATTATTCTTCTTGAGTAGAAATTCTTCTTTGGAATCCATAGCCAAATGATAATTATATTTTACCAAAAAACAATCTTTTTTTAATTGTCAAAAAATCACAACTCTGACACTTCTTCAATGCCTTCTCCGTCGCCTCAACACCGATTTAATATACATCGTCGCCACCATATAACGCAGGGAATGGAAAGACAGCTCATTCTTCACCCTTCTTTTCCCGACCTGTTTTCTGAGTCACAAATCTTCACCACTTCCTTTTTCCAATCCACAGCATCCTACCTCAGCATCGCCACATCCCCCAACCTCTGACCACCAAGATAAAGAGAACATAACACCATACTCCTCCAGAGCAAACCCTCGCCGGACAGGGCTTTCATATCCGCCTTTTTATCCTTTGGCAACTCCCCCCCCATTCTAGGATTCCTCTCAATTACTCCCAACTTAACAGCAGAATTAAAAATAGCACAAACCATCCCAAACTCTTTCTTCACCGTGTTGACGGCAAATACCCCGGCCAGTTCCAGCATAAAATCATTCATCATGCGAGGGAGGGTATACGCTCCATTGACCAATCAATCCTGTCTCCTAAAAAAGTGTAAAACTTATTTGTAGCATTACGATAATTCCGGACAGTTGCAACAGACTTCCCTCTTCTATTCAACCCAGCTATAAAATCACCAAACCATGCACACACAGTAGGAGTAGATATTTCTTCACCTGTTACCTGTACAGCTAACTCCCCAATCACCCTTCGTATATGACTTCCGAGCATCCGTCGCGGACATTCCAGCCTCAATCTTCTCCTGCTTCATCCCACTACTTAAAAGCCTCTGAGCTCCTTCTCAGATATAGCTCCTGCCGGAACAACTTCAATCTTGGTACTATGAGGACCAGTTTCCACTTCCCAGTAGCAGTAGGAATATAAAAACAAGCATGCCAAAAATGCTATCCTTTTCTGCATCTCAAAAACGCCATATAATATCATAACTAGCATCAAAAAGCAACAATTCATATCCCGTCATATCCTATCCCCTAACAAATCATTCATCAAATAACCCGCTTAAAAACAACAAAAAAGCCCGCACTTTCATTGTGCGAGCTTTTTGTTCAAAAAGAAATTTTTGGTACAGGGAGAGGGACTCGAACCCCCGACCAACTGTGTGTAAGACAGCCGCTCTACCACTGAGCTATCCCTGCATGAGGTGGCGGGAATATATACCGGACGGGATGGGACGGCAAGGATAAAATAGGAAAATGGCGTCCTTTTCCCATTTTTACTCCTGCACTGCCAGCTGCCTTCCTTCCCTTCCCTGCACAAACGGAAGTCCCGCATGTCCGCCCTTCTCCTCGGTCTGGCAAGGGAAGACCGCTACGGAATTATCCCATCTCCGCCTGCCGGAGGGCCCGGTAATGCAGGATGATGAAGAGGACGCACAGCACGGCTTCCGACCAGTAGAAGATGTCCAGGGCATCCCGCCCGGATGTGAAGCCGTAGGAATGCAGCCCCACTCCCAGCATGTTCACACCCCACCACGCAAAGGCGATGATGACGCCGCCAAGCACGTTGCTGAAGTGGAGAAGCCACGGAGAAAGCCATCCCGCTTTTCTGGCGTGAAGCACGACCAACTGCCACAGCACAATCATCAATGCCCCGTTTTCCTTGGGGTCCCATCCCCAGAAGCGCCCCCAGGATTCATTGCCCCAGATGCCGCCGAAGACGGTGCCCACCAGCGTGAAGACCAGGGAGAAGCACAGGATGCCGTATGCCATGCGGTCCAGGGATTGCTCCGTTTTCCGGCCGATCAGGCGCAGGGGGGAGGCCAGCAGATATACATGGGAAAGCACCGCCGCCAGCAGTCCGGCCGCATACCCCAGGACGATGGTGATGACGTGGGTGGAGAGCAGGAAGTTGGAACGCAGGATGGCCACCAGCGGATCCATGTGGTCCACGGCCTGGGAAGATTCATACATGATGCCCATCTGGCAGGAGAGCGCCCCCAGGATCAACCCGGCCGCCAGCACGATTCCCTTTTTGCTGAAGAGTTCCGCCGCCAGCGCGCAGATCACGCCCATGCAGGCGATGAAGGCGATGGTTTCATAGGTATTGCCTACCGGGGACCTCATGGTGATCAGCACGCGTATGGTCAGGGCGGCCATCAGAACGGCCGCGCCCGCCGCGCCCAGAATCCACGCCGGGCTGAAGCCGCCGGGCCGCAGAAAACGCCTCCAGAACGGCGCATTCCGCATGGGGCGGAACAGCGCGCAGACCACCAGGCAGACAAAGGCGGCCACAAAGACAGCCAGGGAAACATACAGCGGGTCCAGCCGGTAATAGAAGATTTCCCGGTTCAGAGCCTTCCGTTCCCCGGCGGAAGCGGCTTCATTCGGCTGTACCAGCCGTTCCATCAGCAGGTTTTCCGCCTTGGCACGCAGCTCTCCGCCTTTCGGCCCTTCTTCTTCAATGGCCTTGCGCTCCATCAGAGAAGCCATGGCTAGAAAAGCTCCGGCTCCCTTGCCCGGAACGGCGCTCCACTCCTGTTCTTCATTCCGTCCGGATGCCGGGAACCACCGGGGGAATTCCATCCGTTCCATGGCAGCGGGGTCTTCCAGCATGATGCGGGAACTGAGCATCCAGCCGCGCACCACGTCAAAGTTGCGGGAAAGCGCCAGGATTTCCTTCTGCGCCTCCGTGAGCTGCGTTTCCCCCAGCATCCGGATTTCCCTCACGGCACGGGACATTTCCTCCCACTGTCCGGCAATCTGGGCATAGGAGTATTTTTTCCTCTTGTCCGCCTGGTCCGGCAGGTGCAGGCGGCGCACTACTTCCTCCCGGTTGACCAGGAATACCGGGTATTGCTCCGCAAATTCCGGCCTGAACATGCAGTCCAGCATCCATTCCACCGGAGTGAGCTTTTTCCCGCCGTCCGGGGTGTCTATGGAGAAGCTCCTCCTGCCCAGGGTCCGGAGCAAATGGAACCCGGCATACGTGGAGGCGGGCTTGACGCGGCCACCATCCTGAACGGCCATGCCCTCCACCTTTTCTACCAGGGAGGAGGACCAGGGCGTATAGCGTTCCACGCGGACCGTATGGACGGACGGCCTGGCCGCCAGCATGCCGACGGCGAAGATTCCGGCCACCAGCACGCAGATGCCGGCCAGACGCCAGCGTTTCCCCTTCCCGGCACCATCCGCGTTTCCTCTGGATTGTTCCGGAACGGGTTCCTTTTCCAGCTTTTGTTCCGGCTTGCGGCGCAGGTACCTCCCGAAGACCAGGGCAAAATGCCACAACAACCCCACGGCAATGATGTAGGAAGACCATTTGGGCATTTGTTCCAGCGGATTGTGGGAGGCGCGGAGAATGGATATCAGCCTGCCGGGATGCAGGGAGTCCTGCCCCCAGCTCATCTGGTACAGGGTCCAGCCGGATACCCGCAGCGGTTCGTTCATCCGGATGACGGCGTCATAATGGCCGCCGGATTCCGGAAAAATGGTGACCTGGGATTCATAGGATTTAGGCTTGGACGTTCCGGGGTAGAATTCCGGAATAAAGCGGTTGAGGCGGATGTCAAAGGGAAGCTCCCGCTCATGCACGCGGTCGCCCTGCGGCAGTTCCACCTGGTCCACGGCCACGGTCATTCTGTTGCCCAGCATGATGCCGGCCAGCAGAAGGAGGATTCCGCCGTGGGCAATCAGGATGCCCGCATGCCTCCACGTCCATCTCACGCGGAACATGCCGCCCAGGAGCAGGTTGACGAACAGCAGGGCGCATGTAATGCCCATGCCGGGCAGCGGCAGGGAAATGAGGGAGTGCTCCCCGCCCAGGGGAATGAGCACGTAGGGAGCGCCGAAGAAGGATTCTATGGCCGCCTCCGATCCCAGGGAGGGAGCCAGCCGGACCTGGTGCAGGGTACCGGCAAATGTCAGCACCAGCAGGATGAGCATCAGGGCGATTCCCAGCCCGTAGCTGCCGCCGAATTTCCAGAGTTTCCGGCCGTATTTCCTCCACGCCGCTTCCGTATGTTCCCTGTCCCTGTTCATGATATGGGGTTGTCCCTGATGGAAAAAAGGGGGCCGATCACACGATCAGATCGTGAAACCGGCCCCAATCATGTTTCCGAATGGAAAATGATTAGAAGTTGTCCGCCAGCACTTCAAAGAATGCCTGGGGATGCACGCAGGCGGGGCACACCTTGGGAGCCGTGTCTCCGGTGTGGATGTAACCGCAGTTGCGGCACTTCCACTGGGTTTCCTGCTTCTTGGCGAATACGGCGCCTTCGCGCACGTTTTCCGCCAGTTTGCGGTAACGGGCTTCATGGTGCTGTTCCACCGTGGCGATTTTGCGGAAGGTTTCCGCAATGGCGGGGAAGCCTTCCCTGTCCGCCACTTCGGCAAAGGTGGGGTACATCTCCGACCACTCATCGTGTTCTCCGGCGGCGGCGGCCAGCAGGCACTCCTCCGTGGATTCCAGGGGGGCCGTGCAAACGGTGTGCGTCACTTCAATGCAGGCGTCTTTCAACAGTTTGAAGAACACTTTGGCGTGTTCCTTTTCATTGTCGGCCGTTTCCAGGAAAATGGCCGCGATCTGCTCGTAACCGGCTTTTTTGGCCACACCGGCAAAGTAGGTGTAGCGGTTGCGGGCTTCGGACTCCCCGGCAAACGCCTTGAGGAGATTTTTTTCTGTTTCTGTGCCTTTGATGGATTTCATAAACTAGTCACCAATTTGTGTAAGTGGGTTCATCCTACCGGGGGAATGCCAAAAGACAAGCATTTATTGAATGAATCTAAAAAATCACCTTGCCGATTTTTTCTCCGGACTTACCGCTCTCAAGGAGTCCTCCAAAGTACCCGGAACGGTATCCAGATCTTTCATGATTTCATCCTGAATGGAGCGGGCACCGGGGGACCGGGAGGGTTTGTCCGCGGGGGCTTCCGGCTCTGCGGGGCGCTCGCCGGGCAGCGGCAGCAGGCCGTCCGGAGATACGGGGGGGGTGATTTCCTTTCCGGGTTCGGGAGTGTCCGTGGGCTCTTCACCCGTTTTTCCGGAGCTTTCAGGCACGGCCAGATTCTGGTACAGGAACACCAGGTCTCCCGCTTCCGCCGTGCCGCTGCGTATGTCCGCCGGAATGCGCGTGCGCCCCATTCTTTCTTCCGTCACGATGAGGTTGGCGACGCGCCGGTTTTCCCCCGAGCCGGCGGATTGGGAGATGAGCACCGTTCCCGGTTCATACACGGTACCGGCCAGGGCTATCAGCACATAGTTGTGGCGGGGGTAAACCCGTTCCACTTTTCCCACGTAAACCGGACTTCTGCCTGCTTTTTTGACGGGCTGTACCTGCTGGGAACAGGAAGCCGCCAGCAGCACGCATCCCAGGAGGGCGGACACGGGAAGGATTTTATTCATGACGGAGAGGAAAGTAAGAGGGTTGTCCGTTTCATTCCACCAGCACCTTGCGCGGACGGTTGGTGTTGTCCGCAGGGGCGATGATCCCGCGGGATTCCAGCAGGTCCATCATGCGCGCGGCGCGACCGTAGCCGATGCTCAGGCGCCGCTGCAGGAGGGAGGTGCTTACCTTGCGTTCGACGACGGCCACTTCCAGGCATTTGGCGTAGCATTCCTCCTCCGCGTCGTCCAGCGGGCTGTCCGCTCCGCCGTGGGAGGCTTCGTCCAGCGTCTTCTGGACCTCTTCATGGAATTTCTGCCTGGCCTGGGACGCACAGTGGGCCACCAGGGCTTCCACCTCGTCGTCGGAAATGAATGCGCCCTGGGCTCGTTCCACCTGGGCGGAACCGGGCGGCAGGTACAAAAGGTCGCCCTTCCCCACCAGTTTTTCAGCTCCCTGCCTGTCCAGAATCACGCGGCTGTCCGTGCCGCTGGCCACCTGGAAGGCGATGCGCGTGGGAATGTTGGCCTTGATGGTGCCCGTCACCACCTGCCGCCGCGGCGTCTGCGTGGCGACAATGAGGTGAATTCCGGCAGCGCGGGCTTTCTGGGTCAGGCGGCCGATGTTGGTTTCAATGTCCGCGCCCACCGTCTGCATCAGGTCGGCAAGCTCGTCAATGATGATCACGATGTAGGGGAAGCGTTCGGGAATCACGCCGTCGTCGTCCAGGTCCAGTTCGTCATCCTCTTCCGCAGGCCATTCCCCCTGGGATTCCAGCTCCCGGGCGATGGATTCCGCCAGTTCTTCGTCCACTTCCCCGGATTCCGGTTCTTCTTCCTCTTCCGCGGGCATTTCAGGCGGCCGCTTGTTGAAGGCTTCAAAGTTGCGCACGCCCACCTTGGCAAAGCAGTGGTAGCGGTGTTCCATCTCATTCACGCACCAGCGCAGGGCGTTCGGCACCTTTTTGGGGTCCGTCACCACGGGAACGATCAAATGGGGCAGCTTGGAGTACGGCTGCATTTCCACCACCTTGGGGTCCACCAGGATCAGCCGGAGTTCGTCCGGCCTGAATTTCAGCAGCATGGAGGAGATGATGCTGTTGATGCACACGGATTTGCCGGAGCCCGTAGCCCCCGCCACCAGCAGGTGGGGCATGGAGGCCAGGTCTCCTATCACGGTACGGCCATACACGTCCTTGCCCAGGGCCAGCGGAATTTTCTTTTTGGGAGAACAGAATTCGGGGTCCTGGAGCAGTTCCCGGAGCGGCACGGCCACTTTTTTGCGGTTGACGATTTCAATGCCCACCGTGTCCTTGCCCGGAATGGGGGCCACGATGTTCACGCTTTCCGCCCTGGTCGCCAGCGCGATGTCCTTGGAATACTGGTCAAACGTGTTCACGCGCACGCCGCGCGCGGGATATACCTCATACCGGGTGATAGTCGGGCCGCGGGTGATGTCCCCCGGCGTCACGTCCACACGGAACGTCGTCAGCGTCTCGATGATTTTTTGCTGGATTTCCAGCATTTCCTCCCGGTCCGCATCCGTGGGGCCGTCCGGTTTTTCCTCATAATGCAGCAGTTCGAAGCCGGGAAGCTGGTAATCCTTGAATTCCTCCGTAGGCGGCGTGGCTATTTTGGCAAAGGGCTGCACCTTGGGAGCAGGCTTGATTTCCGCAGGCTCCGCCACCGTGATTTTCGGGGTCGTCGTCAGCGGCAGGTTCCCCTGCGTCCGCGGAGCGGAAGATTTTTTCGGGGGTGCGGGCATCCGGACAGAGGGAGCGGCGGCCACTTCGTTGTATAACCCTTCCAGGTCATCCCCGGTACGGTGCAGGCGGGAAGAAGATTCCCGGCTCCGTCTGGCGGGAGAGGGAGAAGACAGGGCCGCGTCCTCCATGCTGGCTCTCACGCGGGCGGCTTCCCTGGCCAGTTGGGAGGAACGGCGTTCCATCTTCTTTTCTTTCCTGTTCATTCTCCATGAACGGAACTCCCGGAGAACGGCGCGGAAAAGGGGACGGGGCCGCAGGCCCGCCGCATAGATCAAGGCAATGATGTATCCCAGCCCGGAAACCGCCAGAATGGCGGATACCCCAGCCAAAGGAACCAGCAGATGCGTTCCGAGAAGGTTGCCGACAAGGCCGCCCGCGCCCAGCACCTGATGACGCTCCACCCATTCCGCCCCCGTAACATGGCCGGCAGTCAGGAACAGGCACCCGCTCACCAGCAGGAAGACGCCTCCATAGATCACACCGCGGGTCAGCCGTCCCCGGTGGGTAAAACGGTAACATCCCCACCAGGCCAGCAAAATCACCAGCATCCAGGCCATCCCTCCCAGCACCCAGTAAACGATGCCGGCTCCATACAGCCCCACCACGTTCAGAAGATTGGTCGTCCCCTCCATCACCTCGCCGGATTTGTTGAGATAATTCCAGCCTATTTCCCGGACGTCAAAGGTCAGCATGGAAGCCAGCAAAGCCGCTCCGGCCAGTACGGAAACGGCGCCCCATGCCATTCCCATCCAAACGGGGGGATGGTCCTCTTCATGCTCAAATACATGACGCTCCTGCGCATCCAATGCCATACGTGGCATCTATACTAACAACACCGGGAGCCGAACTCAAGGCCAAACCAAGGGGGACCTGTTCTCTTCCTCGTGAAGATTTCTTTTCCGCCGGAACCCCTTCATCATGAAAAAAAAGGGGACGGACACCCCTTCCCGGCAGGCAACGGCCGCCAGGACTCTTTTTCCTGTGAAATTACCCCATCCGCGTTAAAAAACAATACAACCTCAAATTTCCCCATTCCGCTTCTTTTATGCGATTGATTTTGCAAATTCAACAAAACTTTTGCTACAAAAAAATTATTATATGTAATTCATATTCGAATATAAGAAAATATTCAACGGATTGCAAATCCTATCAAAATAATAGGAAACATTAAAACTATATATAATATATTAAATATCAATTTATTATTATGAACAAAAGTCATATTCGTTTATAATTTTGTTCTTATAATTTTACGGGATATGACAAATAAGTATTTTTTCTTTAACGATTACTATTGACACCGGATTTGCAATCCGCTACTCACGTCCTAGCCTTTATGTACATGCATATCTGCAAACCTGTCATCAGTAGCCTGCTCGCCGGGATGGCGCTCGTCATTCTCAGCCCGTTGCTGCTAACGATATCTGTGCTTCTTTTTCTATCTACGCGGAAATCCCCCTTCTTTCTTCAAACGCGCGTTGGATATCAGGGAAAATTGTTCAAAATCATCAAATTCAAAACGATGACGGATGCGTGCGACGAACATGGGCGCCTGCTTCCGGACAACCAGAGATTGTTCGCTCTCGGCAACTTCCTCCGCAGCAATTCACTGGACGAACTTCCGCAACTGATCAACATCCTGAAAGGGGACATGGTCATCGTAGGCCCCCGCCCCTGGATTCCTTCCCAGATGGAAGCCCTTCCTCCCAATTATTGTCGCCAGCGCTATTCCGTCCGGCCAGGCATCACCGGCATGGCCCAGATCCACGGCCGCAACGGCATTCCCTTCTGCCGCCGACTGTGCTACGACGTGCTTTACGTGCGCCGCGTTTCCTTCCTGCTGGATGTTTCACTGGTCTTCCGGACAGCCCGGAAAGTCCTGGTCCGGGAAGGCATCCAGCAATGCAACGAAGCTTTCCAGAACAAACTGGGGGAAACCCTCCTTCAGAACGATCTTTCCCTCCCCTCTACCACGGAGGCGACCAGATCCTTCTAACCCCCGTTACCAAGCCTTCCCTTTATCCTACTATATATTACTTCAACTAATGAACAAACACCATCTCCTCAGCAAAGCTCTCCTGTGTTCCGCCGCCCTGGCGGGAGCCAGCCTCCTTCCTTCCTGCGTCAGTCCCAAGGAAGTCCTGTACATCCAGGACGTCTCCGGCTACTCCAAGGAAAAGATTCAGGGCAGCTACCAAACCCTGATTCAGAAGGACGACCAGCTTTCCATCACTGTCAGCAGCAAGCAGCCCGAACTGACCGCACCTTTTGCCGTCTCTGAAATCGGCACCTCCGGCCCCAGCTCCAGCTCCCGGTCCAAAGGTTACCTGGTCGATGCCAGAGGCTACATCGTCCTGCCGGTTATCGGCAAAATCAAGGCGGCCGGCAAGACCTGCTCCGCCCTGGGAGACGACATTGCCGCCGCTCTGAGAAACAACGACTACATCAGCGACGCTTCCGTCAACGTGCAGATCACCAATTTCAAGTTCTCCATTCTGGGCGAAGTTTCCTCCCCCGGAACATACAACATTGACGGCCAGCGCCTGACCATTCTTGAAGCCATCAGCCGTGCGGGCGACTTGAGCATTGACGGCAACCGGGACGTCACGCTGATCCGTGAAACGAACGGCCACCGCCAGATTGCCAAAATCGATCTGCGCAGCAAGGATTTATTCCAGTCCCCCTATTACTACATTCAGCAGAACGACACCATTTACGTCACCCCTGCCGAACGTAAAATCAATACCCGCAGCGACACCGTCCAATACATCGGCTGGACGGCATCCGGCGTGGGCCTGATCATCGGCATCATCGCCCTGTGCGCCTTGTGACCCTTCTTCCGTAGCCGGCTTTCCGCAGACAGCGGAAAGCCGGTGAAGTATTTCATTTCCTTATGCCGCAACCTACCGTTCCGCCTGTATCTTCCCCCGCGCCCGAGACGCCGGATTCCTCCCTGTCTCTGGACATTGTCGCCATCATTCTCCGCAGGCGCTGGTACTGGATATTGTTCTGCGCCCTTCTGGGAGGAACTGCAGCCTACTATATGGCGGCCACGCAGAATTACGTATTTGAAAAAACCGCCAGCGTCATGATGAGGGAAGCCAGCAAGGATTCCTCCACAGACCGCATCATGGTGGAACTGGGGGTGGATTCCGGAGCGGCCAACCTGGCCAATGAAAGTTTTATCCTCAGGTCCTCCACCGTCATGCGGCATACGGTTGAAGACCTGAAACTGAACGTATCCTACTGGAAAAAACGGGACCTGCGCCAGATAGACCTGTACCGGGAAAGCCCTGTGGAAGTCATCTTTGAAAACATCCCCAGCGACAGGTCCTGTTCTTTCGATATTACCCTGAAAGGGGACAGCGCCCTGTCCCTGACCTACCAGGGCAGCGACGGAAAACCCGTACAGTTGGAAGAGGAACTGAAAAAGCCCGTCCATCTCCCTTTTGCAACCATCACGGTTTATCCCACTTCCCATATGCCGGAGACAATTCCAGGCACCACCATTACCGTACGGCGCGTTCCCATCAACGCCGCCGCGGACCAGCTCCTCGCCAACTTCACCGTCAAGCGCCCGGACGCCAAGGAATCCAGCCTCCTCCAGATGACGCTCACTTCCTCCAATCCCGATAAAGCAACGGATACGCTGAATAAACTGATCGAAATCTATAACGAACATTCCAGAGAAGAACGCCGCGCCATCGCCGTCAAGACGAAAGAATTCATTCGCCGGCAACTCGAACAGATCGGCGAAGAATTGAAAAGGCTGGACAGCGAACGGGACGACATCAAGTTCGAGAACGACATCATTGCCGACACGCAAGCCTCGCTGTCCGCCGATTTCAGCACCGCACAAACGCTGGACAATTCCATTTTCGAGCTCCAGACGCAGATCATGCTAGCCAATGACTTGGAAAACAACTTGAAAGCCGTCAGTAAAAAAGCGGAACTTATTTCCCTGGACACCGGCATCGCGGACTCCGGGGTTTCCCGTCAAATTGAAGCCTACAACACCGCCTATCTGGAATACCAGAAAATCGCGGGCAGCGCGGGCTCACAAAACCCCATCGTCGTTTCCCTGACCAAGAAGATGGACGCTACTCGCGCGGCCGCCTTCAGATCCCTGTCCAACTTGCGCGATAACTTGAATTTACGGCTCCAGGAGCTTACGAGGAAGCGGGAAGACATTACCAGGCGCCTGGCCGCCACATCCGGAAAGGCGCGGAAACTCACCCCTCTGAACCGCGAACACGGGGTAAAGGAAGAATATTACCTTACGCTGCTGACCAAGGAACAGGAAAATGAACTGGCTCTGGAAACCACACCTTCCTCCGCACGCGTTCTGGAAACGGCACACGGCTCCAACGCCCCGATTGCTCCCAATACCAGGAAATTCGTTCTCGGCGGGGCGGCCGGAGGCGCAGCCCTCTGCCTGTTCGCTTTCATGGGCGTGGCCATACTCAACAACAAGGTCAAAAACAGGCATGACCTGGATGCCATCACCACTCTTCCCGTGATTGCAGAGCTTCCCGCCATGAGCAAAAAGGAACAGAAACAGGTATCCCTGATGCTCCCTGACGAACATTCCGTCATGGCGGAATATTTCCATATCATGTGCCACAATGTGGACTCCATGCTTCCCTTTTCCGAGCATCAGGGCCATGTGATCCTGCTCGCTTCCACCACGCCGGGAGAAGGAAAAACCTTCATTTCCGCCAATCTGGCCCAGGCTTTTTCCAAGATCGGAAAGCGCGTGCTCCTGATTGACGGCGATCTGCGCAAGACCTCCCTCTCCAGCCAGCTTGGCGGCAAGGGCCGCAAGGGCCTGAGCACTATCCTGCTCAACAAGGTTTCCGACCTTTCCTCCGTCATTCATCCCCTTCCGGATCATCCGGGGGTGGACATCCTCTACGGAGGCCCCCATGTTCCCAATCCCGTTTCCCTGCTCTCCCGGCCCGAGATTGAGCAGCTTATCCAGTCCTTCAAGCGATCTTACGATGCCGTTATCATTGACGCGCCACCCTACGGCATTCTGGCGGATACGGCCATTTTTGCCAAACTGGCGGACATTTCCCTGTACGTCATCCGCAGCAACAAGATAGACAAGCGCTATATAGCCACTATCCAGCAGCTTGCCAATGAAGGGAAGCTTCCCAACATGGGATTTGTCATCAATGCCGTGGACTTCAAGGCGGCCGGCCATCACTATTACGGTTACGGCTACCATTACAACTACGGGTACAACACCACCAATTCCTGATTTCCGCCTTGTTCTCCGCCCTGTTCCAGCCAAAGCTCAAGCTCTGTACCCTCTGTCCGGACGGAATGGACATGCACAGCCATCTGCTCTGGGGTGTGGACGACGGCGCGCGGACGCAGGCGGAAAGCCTGGAACTCATTTCCCTGCTGAAAAAACGGGGATTCCGGGGAGCCTGCTGCACTCCCCATGTCATCAGCCGCTATCCCTGGAATACGGCAACGAGTTTAAAAGTACGCTTTCGGGAGCTTGTGAACGCCGTGCCGGACGGGGATTTTGAACTCCGGCTGGCGGCGGAATACATGCTGGACGATCATTTTGAACGGCAATTCACGGAAGAGGAGCCTCTCAGCCCGGACGGCACGCACATTCTTGTGGAACTCCCGCAATACCGCCTTCCGGACGCGTGGATGGACATGCTCCTGCTCATTAAGGACAGAGGATATGTTCCCGTGCTGGCCCATCCTGAACGCTACGGCAAAATCCTGACTCCGGAGGAACTCGCCGCCCTGGCCACACAAGGCATTCTTTTCCAGGGAAACATAGGCTCCCTGTGCGGATTCTACGGGCAGAAATGCCGGGAGCTGGCGCGGAAATTCCAACAGGAAAACCTCTATTTCTGGTGGGGGACGGACGCCCACAACGCCGTCATGATCAACAAGCTCCGCCTCTGACAGGCGGACGCGGCACGGAAAACGACTTACGGCCCTTTTCATGAAAATCTCCATCATCACGGTCTGCTTCAACAATGCCTCCACCTTGCGCGACACCATGCGCAGCGTTCTGGGGCAAACCCATCCGGATATGGAATACATCGTCGTGGACGGCGCCAGCACGGACGGGACGGTATCCATTCTCCGGGAAATGGAACCCTTGTTCCGCAGCAGGATGAAGTGGGTTTCCGAGCCGGACGAGGGGATTTACGACGCCATGAACAAGGGCATCCTCATGGCTACGGGGGACGTGGTGGGCTTTCTCAACGGAGACGATTATTACCAGGACAACCGCGTACTGGAAGATATTGCACGCGCTTTTTCCGAAAACGGTACGGACGCCGTGCATGGCAACTTGTCCTATATCAATTCCGAACGGAAGGTCGTCCGCACCTGGCAAGGCTCCCCCTACCGCCCCGGAGCGTTTCAGAGAGGCTGGAATCCCGCCCACCCCACCTTTTACTGCACCCGGGAATGCTTTGAGCGCTACGGCCTGTTTGATCCCTCCATCGGCAGCGCGGCGGACTTCGAGCTCATGCTCCGGTTTGTGGAAAAACACCATATTTCCACGCACTACCTGGACCGTTTCATGGTGTTCATGCGCACGGGAGGCTCCAGCACGGCAGGCCTCAAGGCAGTTTGTCGCAATACCAGGCAGAACAAGCAGGCATTCAGGAAAAACCGTATTCCCTGCCCCTGGCATTACGGAATCTCCCGCCTGGCTTCCAAAATCCTTTCCGTCAAGCACCCTTTTCTCTACCTGGCCAAATCCCTGAAAAATTCCTGATTCCCCAACCTCTGCTTCATCCGGAAAACTTCATGTCCATGCCTTCTTTCCAATGCTGATTTCCGCCATCGTTCCCGTTTACAACCTTGAGCATCTCGTCAGCCGGTGCCTGGATTCTCTCGTGCGCCAGACGCACGCAGAGCTGGAAATTATTTGCATTGACGACGGATCCACGGACGGTTCCGCAGCCATCCTGAAACAGGCGGCACGGCAGGACAAGCGCATCCAGGTTGTCACCAAACGGAACGAAGGGCTGCCGATGGCCCGCAAAACGGGCATTGACCGGGCTTCCGGGGAATTCATCATCCATGTGGACGGGGACGATTATCTGGAACCGGATGCAATTGAAGGGCTTGCCGGACGCCAGCATGAGACGGGCGCGGATATTGTCGTATCCGACTACTTCTCGGAAATGGAAGACAGTTCCGGAAGAAAGGCGTGTACGGACTACCACTTTGACGTGCTGGACGGAAAAACCTTTCTACGGGCGCTGCTGACGGAAGAGAAATACTTCATCTGGGGAAGACTGATCCGTACAAGCCTTTGCCGGGAGATTTCCATTCCGCCCGATATCCATTACACGGAAGACATGGTCGGCATGGTCCAGCTCGCGGCGCTGGCCCGTACCGTCGCCAAGCTGGACCGGCCCCTCTACCATTACATCAAACGGTCCGGGGCCTTTACCCATGCGCCGGGCGCCAGGTCCTTCAAGGACTGGTACAGGGCGGTCCGCCTGACCGGCGACTACTGCCGAGCCCTCCCGGACGGCGCGCAGTTCCGCCAGCTTCTTCTGGACCGGGAAACCGTCCAGGCAGACGTCTATCTGCGGAACACCCGCACAACCGGCTATTACAGGAAGGACATCCGCTCCCTGGTCTGGAAGCTTCTGCTCCATTACCGGAACGAAGGGCGGCACGCCCTGGCGAAATTGCCGGGAAGCAACAGGCTGTTCCTGACGGCGGCCCTGATATCCCAGCGCCTGGCTTCATGCGCCCACACCCTTTACGCCAAAAGCAACAGATGACCCCCGCCAGGAAAAAAATCATCATCACGATGACCTACATGCATATAGGAGGTGCGGAACGCAGCCTTCTGGGGTTGCTGCACGCCATCGACTACACGCAGTACGACGTGGATCTGTTCCTGTTCAGCCATGAAGGGGAATTCATGGACATGATCCCTCCCCAGGTAAATCTTCTTCCGGAAATTTCCGCATACAGGACGCTTGTCACCCCCCTGAACCGCCGGAACGGAAAGCACCGTTTCCTCTATCTGATGAAGAAACTGGGTATTCTGCTGGCGGCGGCCCGTTATAAAATGATGCGCAGACCGATCCACGAACACGGCATCATGCAGTACTGCCAGCATCTCATGCTTCCGTGGCTTCCGGACATCAGCAACAGGCATTATGACCTCGGCATCAGTTTCCTCGGCTTCCATGACGTCATCTCGGACAAGGTAAAAGCAGATGTGAAGCTGGGCTGGTACCATACGGACTACGGAAGCGTCAGGCCATTCATGCGCATGGACGGAAAAATGTGGAACCGGCTGGATAAAATCGTCCTGGTGTCTGAAAGCGCCATGCTGTCCTTCCTCCGCAGTCATCCGGGCCTGGCCGGCAAGGCATGCGTCATTGAAAACATCCTGTCCCCCGCCTTCATCAGAAGCCAGGCACAGGACTTCCTCCCCGCCCCCGCAGGCCCGGAACAAGGCATATCACTTCTGACAGTAGGGCGTCTCTGCGAGGAAAAGGCCTATGGCCGGGCCATGGATGCCTGCCGCATCCTGCTTGACAGTGGTTACCGGATCAAATGGACAGTCCTTGGAGAAGGGCATCTGGAATCCGTCTTAAGGGAGCGCATCAGTAAGCTGAATCTTCAGGACCATTTCATTCTGGCGGGAGCCGCGGCCAATCCGTATCCCTACTTCCGCCATTGCGATATTTATGTGCAGCCTTCCAATGTGGAGGGGAAATCCGTCTCCGTCAGGGAGGCCCAAATCCTGGGGAAACCCGTCATTGTCACCAGATATCCCACAGCCGCCAGCCAGATTGAAGACGGCATTGACGGCATTATCACGGACATGAGCGCGGAGGCAGTGGCGCAGGCGGCGGCACGGCTTATCGACCATCCCGAACTGAGGCGGGGACTTTCCGGCAACTGCGCTGCCCGCGATTACGGAAACGAGGGGGAAATCAACCACATTTACCAGATGATGCCATGAATGCCGACCTTCCCCATGCCGCTTCCGGGCGCATTTCCTATCTTGACTTTCTTAAGGGCTTTTCCGTCCTATGGGTGGTCCTGATGCACGTCCATTACGAATATGACCCGGGGTGCATGCCGTCATGGATCACCCTGCCGTACTACATGCCCATCTTCTGCTTCGTTTCCGGCGTCTTTTTCAGGGAAAAACCATGGCATGAACTGATCGCGGCAAAGGCCAGAACCCTTCTGGTCCCCTTCCTTACGTTCTATCTGTTCACCCTGCTTCTGTACAAACTGCACGAACTGCTCCTCGCGCTTCATCAGGAAACCGGTTTCCGTCCGTTCACGGACAGCTTGTTCGGCCCCCATGCCGTTTATTCCTATCAGGTTCTGAACGGAGCGCTCTGGTTCTTCATAGGCCTGTTCTGCATCACCCTCCTTTATGCGTTTTTGAAAAAATTCCTTTCGCCCATCATGACTGTGGGCGCCAGCCTAGCGTGCTCCCTGGCGGGTTTGTTCCTGTGGGCGCGTCCGGAATACAACCCCATCACTCCTCTTTTCCCGCTCTCTCATATCCTGTATTTCCTGATTTATTTCACGCTGGGGGCCCTGTACGGTAAAAAACTGCTGCAACTGGTTGAAAACGGACACAGCAAGTTTCTCCTGCTCCTGTGCATCATTCCCGTCGTGCTGATCAATGCCGGCTACGGACTTCTGCCCTGGATGCGCCTTCTCCCGTACATGGCCTGGCAAATGGTTTGCTCCGCATGTTTCATTGCCTTTTCCGTCTTGTGCGCCAAATACCTGGACGGCGTGAAACTATTGCGCCCCCTGCGCTTTTACGGGAAAAACTCCCTGATCGTCTTTGCCACGCACATGCCCATCTTCGGCCTGTACTACCACGCTTGGTTTAAAACGAACACATTCGGAAAAATCGGTTTTTTCATCCTCTTTCTCGGCATTGAGTACCTCCTGATCCTTTTCTTCAACCGGTGCTGTCCCAGGCTGATCGGCCAACGTCCCCAATGAAAGCCATGACGACGAACATCTCCACCCTGGCCATCTACTTCCCCGCCCTGGAAAACCTGGGGGGCATTGAACGCGTTGTGGAGGCGCAAACCCTCATCTTTGCCAAACATGGAATCCACGTCCTTCTCGTCACGGAACAGCCCGTAGGCAAATTGCGCCCTTCCCTGGAAAACCATTGCCGGTTCGTCCACCTCAATCCGGAATCTCCCCGGGCGGACCAGTGGAAAGAAATCATCCGCGAACACCGTCCCTCCCTGGTCATTCTGCACGGCGCCTTTTATGCCGCTGCCATGGAAACGGCGGCCATTCTCCGCCCTCTTCCGGTCAAAACCATCCTCAATATCCATTTCTCCTTCCCTACCCCCCTCTACCTGACGGGGGATGAAGGGATGTATGATTCCCATCTGGAAACCGGCCGCCTCTGCGACGCCGTAGCCGTTGTTTCCGGAACAGACCGCCGGTTCTGGACCGCTCTGGGCTGCCGCGCCCATTACGTTCAGAATCCCGTCAGGCATGCAGCCTCCGCGCCTGTTCCGGCCCCACCGCGCTCCAGGCGCACACTGCTGTGGCTTGGGCGCCTCATGGAACCCAAAATGCCGGAAGAAGCCCTGTACATCATGGCGGAACTATTGCCCCGCGTGCCTGATGCCAGGCTGGTCATGGCGGGAGGCCGCGAGGCGGACTCCGGAAAACTCCTCCAATTAACCAAAGCTCTGGGCATCAGCTCCAGCGTGACATTCATCCCTGAACAGGCTGATGTGGAACCTCTTTACGCGGAAAGCGGCATCCATCTGCTGACCTCTCAGGCGGAATCATTCTGCCTGGTTCTGGCAGAGGCGAAGGCACGCGGCATCCCCACGGTCATGTATGATGTTCCCTACCTGGAACTCCTGCACAACCGCCGGGGAGTGTCCGTCCTCCCCTATGGGGACCGGCGCGGCATGGCGGACAGGATAGCCGCCCTCATGCTGGACGAAGAATTGTACGCCCGCCAGAGTGAGCAGGCCAGGGAAAGCCTTCTGCCTTTCAATGATGAAGCCGTCTTCCAGACCTGGAACGCCATTTTCTGCGACCTTGCCGGACAGGAGGCCGCCCCGGAGGACATCCGCGAGGGACAACAGGCTGAGGAAGACCTGCGCCTGATCGTCTCCGAAATGTACCGGGCATGGAGCTACCGCATGGAAAAGGACTTATGGAAGATCGAATTCTGGAACAACCTGGAAAAAATGCTGGGGACGTTCGCCGCGGCCCGGCTCCGCAGATGGGGGGAAGCCCTGTTCCAGCGGCTTAAAAAACTGAAAAGGAGCATCAAATAACGGAGCTGCATTCCATGAAGCCGTATTACCTTGTCATCACTCCCTTTTTTCCCACGGAATCGTCATTCCGGGGGCCCTTCATTTATGACCAGGTACGGGCCATCAAAAAGACGGGGCGCTACCGGGACGTGCTCGTTTTCAAGCCGGCCTCCCCGTTCGACCGCCGCACTTCCTATGATTATGAAGGCATCACGGTGCGCCTTTTTCCTTTCCTCCAAATGCCTTCCCTAATCCTGAACGGCCTGACTAACGGGATCAACTCAGCCCTGTTCCTGAAAGCTTTCCGGCGTGCCGGTTTTTCCCCGGACCGGATCGCCGTGGCGCACGCCCACACCTCCGTATTTGCGGCGTGCGCACTTTCCCTGAAAGCCGCCTCTCCACAGACCGTGGCACTGGTCCAGCATCATGACGGTGATCCCTACACCATCAGAAACGGCAAATTTGCCTCCTGCGCCTTCAATGCGCGCTACCGGGCGAAGAAGAACATCAGGCTTTTCAACAGGATGGACTGCCACGTTTCCATCAGCAAATTCGTGGAGCGCCATCTTCTTGAATTTCCGGCCGTCAACCCCCAGGACTATTTCGAATCCTACCGGAACAGCCTGTCCCTGGTGCAGAACCTGCCTTCCATCACTCCCAAAAAATCGCTCATCCTGTACAATGGGGTGGACACTGGCCAATTTCATCCTTCACCGCGCCAGCGGAAGAACGAAAAGCTGACGATAGGCTGTGTTGGGAATTTCGTGGACCTCAAGGACCAGATCACCCTGATCAAGGCGGTGGAACAACTTCTCGCGCGGGAACAGGGCTCCGGCATTTTGCTGAAATTCATCGGAACAGGCCCCACCCTGGAAGAATGCCGCGCCTACGTGCGGGAGCACCGCCTGGAAAGCAGCATTACTTTTCAGACGGAAATTCCTCACGCCGAACTGGCCGCCTTTTACCATTCCCTGGACCTCTTCGTGCTGCCTTCCTTCTTTGAGGGCTTCGGCTGCGTTCTGTTGGAAGCCCACGCCTGCGGCGTTCCCTTCATGACATGCCGCGGTCAGGGGGGAGCGGAATACATTCCCCCGGAAGACGGAGACAAATGGCTGTTCGCACCCCGGGACCATGTCGGCCTGGCCGCACTCATCAGCCGGTTCAACAAGGAACGCTATCCGCAGAGCGTCCGCCATGAATATGACATCAACATCCTGATCACCCGTTTTCTGGACCAGATCGACCCGGCAGGAAGCGAACGAACGGAAAACGGAAACGGAGGACAAACCGGCCCATGAAAAAAATTCTGCAATATATCAGGAACCACGGCGCCTGGGCCTTTGCGTTCATGATTGCCATGGCCTCACCCATTCTGGGGCCCCTGGCCGCCTTGTCCCCTCTTTATCCACTTGCCTTCGCGTCGGGAACAGCCGTCGTGCTGCTGACGAGGAACCTTCGTATCAGCCTGCCCATGGCCTTCCTTGTCCTAGCCTGCGCGGCAAGCATCATCCTGGCCAATCCGCTCCCCATTTTCCAACCCTGGGTGAGACTATGCTACAGCCTGCTCGTCTTCATCGTCCTGAGTCCTCTGCTGTCTTCCCCAACATTGGAGGAATTCCGCATCCGGCTTTATGAATGGGTCATGCGCCTGAGCGTTTTCATCGGCGTAGCCTCCTTTTTCTGTTACTTTGCAGGCATCAACTACATGACCACCTTTTACAAGGCCTCTCCCGGTACCGCGGGGCTTTTCGGCGGCCTGACCGTCCAGTCCATGCTGCTGGGCCCCATGGCCGGCATCGGCTTCATTCATCTGCTGTACCGGACGCTGAAGGAGATGATGACTTACGGAACCTTGTCACTTCCCAGGTTGTTCATGATGTTGGCCTGCCTGTGTTCCGTTCTTCTTTCCGCCTCGCGGGGCGCCTTCCTGTCCACGGCCGCCGCTGCGGGCTATCTGTTCTTCATGTTCCTGAAGGACAAGCCACGTCAGTTGCTGAAAACAGTCGTCTGCCTGCTTCTTGTATCGGGAGCCGCCTATCCGTTCATGGGGTATTTTGCCTCCGGCATGATCTCCAAGCAGGAGGCCAATGAAAAATCGGGCGGAACCTTTTCCTCCCGGGAAATTTTATGGAACGACAGAAAACGTGAATTTCTGGACTCCCCCGTTTACGGAGTCGGATTCGCCTCCCAGCGCATTGTTTCCTATGCCGTTTCCCTGCGTACAGGGGTCATTGAACCCGGCACCTCCTACGGAGCCATCTTCGCCATGACGGGACTGATGGGCGGCCTGCCTTTCATGTACATTCTCCTGACCAATATCCTGAAAAGGCCTTTTCCGCGACGGTACGGCGCTCCTGTCTCTCCGGCCCAGGCTACCCTCGTTTTCTTTTCCCTGCATATGGTAACGGAAGGCTACGTCTTTGCCGCCGGTGCGTCCCTGGGAGCCGTTTTCTGGTGCTCCCTGGGAGCCGCAGCCGCCTACCGCCACCAGACTCACACGCACCCTCTGGAAATACCATGACATTCATTTTCTGGCAAAACATCATCAGCCTCCACCAGGCAGCCTTTCTGAAAGCGCTGGCGAAACGCCATGAGGTGATCCTGGTCGCGGAACAGCCTCTCACCAGGGAGCGTGCGGAAGAAGGCTGGAACCTCCCGGACATGGGAGCCGTGCGAACCGTCACAAAACCTGACACCGCGCAAATCAACCGTCTTCTTGAAGAATACCGCGATTCCCTGCACTGCTTTTCCGGAATAGACGCCTTCCCCATGGTTTACCGCGCCTTCCGCCTGGCCTGCACGCAGGGAATACGTCCTCTACTCTATCTGGAACCTTACGAATGGCGCGGCTGGAAAGGATTTCTGCGGCGCGTGAAATATACTATTCACCGCGTGCGTTATGGAAAAAGCATCCGGGCCATCCTGACCACCGGTTCCCGGGGAAAAATCTGCTATGAACGGGCCTTCTTCTCCCCCGGAATCATTTTTGACTGGGGATATTTTACTGATGCCCCCCCGGATGACGCATCATCCGGGGAAAAACGGAATGATGAAGAAGAAGACGGCAGCGGCCTCCCCCGCCTCCTTTTTGTCGGCAGGCTGGACGGCAACAAGAGGATTCTTCCCCTGCTGGAGGAACTCATGCCACTCCGGGACGGTTTTTCCCGCCTGGACATCATCGGTAGAGGGCCTTTGGAAACGGAAGTGGAGCGGCGCGCCTCCGCCTGCGCCCAATTCCATTTCCTTGGCGTAAAAACAAACCGGGAGGTTCAGGAACGGATGCGGGCCGGAGACCTCCTCGTCCTGCCCAGTTTATATGACGGCTGGGGCACCGTCGTGAACGAAGCCCTGCAAAACGGCATGCGGGTTCTATGTTCCGACGCCTGTGGAGCTTCCGTCCTGCTGGACGGCCGCGTCCGGGGAGCCTCCTTCCCCGCCGCCAGCCGTGAAAACATGAGGGAAGCTCTCCGGCACTGGATTGCCGTAGGGAAAATCTCCACTGAAACGCGCCGCTCCATTTCCGAATGGAGCATGGACCATATTTCCGGAGAGGCCGCCTCACGCTATTTTGAACAGATCTGCGGCTTCCTGCGCGAAGAAAGGGAAAAGCGGCCGGAAGCGCCGTGGATGGAAAAGGCAGAGAACTGAAAGACGGAACATGAACATTCTCCATACCATTGCATCACTCAACACCCGTTCCGGAGGGACAAGCACCTGCACCTACGATCTGGTGAAGGCCCTGAACGGAAACGGCTGCCGCACGGACATCCTCACGCTGTCCCCCGCCGACGCGTCAGACGTGATGATCGGGCAGGATTCCTTCATCCACGCCCTTCCGAACGATGCTGTTTCCCCCCTGTCCCTTTCCCGCGGCATGCGCGGCTTTCTGAAGAGGGAAACGGAATACGACCTCTACCATACCAACGGACTGTGGCAGGACGTCAACCATGCCACGGCGGCCATCGCCCGCACCAAAGGAAAGCCTTGCGTCATTTCCCCGCATGGCATGCTTTATCCTGGCGCACTTCTGCGCAGCAAGTGGAAAAAAAGCCTGATGCTGAACCTGGGGCACCGCCGGGACCTGGAGCGGGCCGACTGCATCCACGTGACATGCCGCCGGGAAATGGAACATTGCCGCGCCCTTGGGCTCCTCAACCCCATGGCCGTCATTCCCAATCCCGTGGCCGTTCCCGATTTTCTAGAGGAGCTGAACCGCTCGAACAACCGCTTCAGAATCGGCTTCCTGGGCCGCTTCCACCCCATTAAGAATATTGACCGCCTGATCCGTGCATGGAGCGCAGCCGGAAAGGCCGCGCAGGACGGAGAACTGGTGCTGATGGGAGACGGCCCCCCTGAATACACTTCCTATCTCCAAGACCTCGCCCGCAGCCTGCACCTTGACAACGTACGTTTTACCGGTTTTTTGACAGGACGTGCCAAATTTGAGGCGCTTGCCTCCCTGACAGCCCTGTTCGTCCCCAGCGAATCGGAAAACTTCGGAATGTCCGTTCCGGAAGCCCTGCTGGCGGGGACTCCCGTCATGGCCTCCCACGGGACGCCATGGGAGGACCTGTCCCTGCACAACTGCGGCTGGTGGAGGCCCAACGATACGGACACACTGGCGCAGACAATTGAGGAAGCGGCAGCGCTCAGCGGGGAGGACCTGAAAAACATGGGAGACGCCGGAAGACGGCTCGTGCTTGACCAATACACGGCTCCCCGCGTGGCAAAAAACATGATCCTTCTTTACGAATACCTCCTGCGCCAGCGGCCGGACCAGCCAGATTTTCTCCATTACCAGTCATGAATACTCAGCAAGTGGACCTCTCCAAATACCAAAATAAACTGGGACTGAAAAACAAAATGCAGCGGCTGCTCTGGCGCTGTGCCTGCCTGTTTTTCTTCCGGCCTTTCTTTCCCGGCATCCTGATGCCGTGGCGCCGCCTGGTTTTACGCTTTTTCGGCGCAAAAATGGGAAAAGGGGCGGTAGTCCATGCATCCGTGCGCATCTGGGCTCCCTGGAATCTAGAAATGGGGGAATTCAGCTGTCTGGCCGGAGACGTCGACTGCTACAACGTCGACAAGGTCGTGGTCGGTTCCCATACCACCGTCTCTCAAAAATCCTACATCTGCACGGCTTCCCACGACGTTACCCACCCCCGGCACCCTCTTGTCACGGCGCCCGTTTTCATTGAAGACCAGGCATGGATTGCCGCAGACGCCTTTGTCGGCATGGGAGTCCGCATCGGACAGGGAGCTGTCGTCGGCGCCAGGGCTGCCGTTTTCCGCGACGTCGCCCCGTGGACAATCGTGGGCGGCAACCCGGCCCGCTTCATAAAAAATCGTTCTCTCCATGATTGATCTCTCCGCCATCATCCTGACCAGGAACGAACAGGTGCATATCCGCCGCTGTTTGGAAAACATCCTTCCGCTCGTACGGGAGGTTTTCGTCATCGACTGTTTTTCCACGGATGAAACCGTCCGCATCTGTTCCTCCTATGACCGCGTGCATGTCATCCACCATGAATGGCCCGGCACACAGGCTGCGCAACTGAACTGGGCTCTTGATCATTTGCAGGTCTGGACGGAATGGATTCTGAGGCTGGACGCGGACGAATACCTCCCGCCGGACACCAAAATCCATTTGGAGCGCATGCTTCCCTCCATGGAGGAGGATGTCTCCGCACTCTCTCTGGACCTTTCCCGTTATTTCCTGGGCCGTCCCATCCGGCACGGCACGCCGCCCGTCCGCCTGGTCCGCATTTTCCGGAAAGGAAAAGCCAGGTGCGAGGTGCGCGCCATGGACGAGCACATGGTGGTTCTTAAAGGCCGCGTATGGGACCTGAACGCCAATTTCGTGGACGACAACCTGAACAACCTGAGCTGGTGGACCCAGAAGCACGTCGGCTACGCCATCCGGGAAGCCGCACAATTGCTGGATCAGGAATACGGCCTGAGTTCGCCCAAAGAGCAATGCGGTTACCTGAGCGGGCAAACGCTGAAAAAACGGGCCATGAAACGCACGTACGCCCGGCTTCCCCTTTTCTGGCGCGGATTCGCCTACTTCTGCTACCGCTACATCCTGCGCTTCGGCTTTCTTGACGGAAAGGAAGGATTTCTGTGGCATTTCCTGCAAGGCTGGTGGTACCGGACCCTGGTGGACGCCAAGGTCATGGAAATCAAAAAAGCCTGCGGGGAAGACCCCGGAAAAATGAAAACATTCCTGAAAACGGAATACGATCTGGTTCTCGACTGACCTCCCTCATGAGTACGAAACGCGTTTTTTATCTGGACAACATCAGGTTTTGCGCCAGCTTCCTCGTCATCCTCGGCCACTCCCATCCGGAATATGCGGCGGGCATGTCCCCAGAGGGCCTGACCCAGGCAGGAATATGGCCTTCCCTGTTCGGATTGATGTCCTCACCTTCTTCCGAACTTTTCATGACCATATCGGGTGCTATTCTTCTGCCCGTCAGGATACCCGACAAGGAATTCTTCAAAAAAAGATTTTCCAAGGTTCTGTTTCCCCTTCTCATCTGGTCACTGATTTATCTCGCAGCCGGACTCGGTCCGAAAGACAGAACCGCCGTCGAATCCCTGCTCGCGCTGCCATTTACGCCGGTACTGGACGTATTCTGGTTCATGTACGTCATTTGCGGTCTCTACCTGTTCGCCCCCATCATCTCCAAATGGATCCTTGATGACGACAGAGCGTCCATGAGGTTCTATCTGGGTATTTGGACGTTCATTTCCTTTCTTCCCCTGCTCAACCTCATTTCGCCCGGATTCTACAACTCCCAGGGCAGCCACTATTTTGTTCTCAACAGCTTCGGCGGTTTTTTGGGCTACATGGTATTGGGTACCTATCTGAAGCGCTACCAGACGTCCGTCAGCAAAAGCAGGTTTTTGACATGCTGTGCAGCCGTCCTTTTATTCAGCGCCCTTCTCTTCGTACTCAGGTCTTTCTTGCACATTCTTCCGGCCGGTTTCATTTACGACAACCTCTGCTTCATCTCCATTGTGTACGTTTACACCATATTCACCATCATCCAGTACGCTTCCAGGTTCATCACCCGCGTTCAGCCCGTGTTTACGGAACTGTCCAAACATTCCTTCGGCATTTATCTTTCCCACATCCTCATTATCCATTTCATTACCCAGCCGCTAATATCCTCCCTGGCGCTTCCGCCTTATGCAGCCATCCCGCTGATGGCCGTCATTACCTATCTTTGCTGCTACATTTCCATCAAACTGTTGACTTTCCTTCCGAAAAGCAAGTACATCGTAGGCATATGACAAGTCCGGTCCCCACGACTCCATGTTCCCATCCCTGTCTCCCGGCATTGAACATTCAGCCGTGACAAGGGGAGAAGCCCCCATTATTCATTCCTCCATTCCCTGCCGTTCAATCTCAATACCATGTTCCAGTCCCAGCCGCCGGAATGCCCCTGCATCAGCATCATCATTCCCGTCTACAATGCAGCCCCCTATCTTGGGGAATGCCTGGATTCCCTCCTGTCCCAGACCTTCCAGGACTGGGAGGCCATCTGCATTGACGACGGCTCTTCCGACGAAAGTCCGGCACTGCTGGACAAATACGCGGCCATGGACCCCAGATTCAAGGTCGTCCACCAACAAAACGGAGGCGTCTCCAACGCCAGGAACCGGGGACTGGAACATATCCGCGCGCCTTACCTTCTTCTGGTGGATTCGGACGACTGGCTGGAAGCGGACGCTCTGGAACAGTTATACGGCTCCGTCCGGGAAAATGGAGGAGACCTGGTCATTTTCGGCCACTACTTTCATGAATTCCACCGCCCCGAGCCGCGCACATGCCTGCCGTGGTTTTCCCCGTCCGGACCGGAAAAAAGGAAGGAGCCTCTCGGCTTCCGCTCCATGACCCGCATCACCTCCTACGCATGCGACAAACTGTTCCGCAGTTCCATCATCCGGGAACAGGGCATGCGCTTCCAGGAAGGGGTCGGTATAGGTGAAGACCTGAAATTCATTCTGGAATATCTGGGATACAGCCGGACCATCCTTTTCATCAACAGGCCCTTTTACCATTACCGGTACGGAGCGGGCATCACCGGCTCCCATCAGACGATCTGGAAAAGAATGACTCCTCAGGGCCTGCTGCAATCCCTGGATGCACTGACCCCCCTGTGCGCCTCCCTTCCTCTCAGTTTTTCCGCCGCTGCAAGGCGGCAGGGAATGTCCGCCCTGCTTTACTGGAGTCTGCGCCACCGCAAATACATGCGCTCCATCATCAACTGCATGCCGCGAAAGGAGCGCCGCACCATTCTTTCCCGGTCCCGCCTTCCCTGGTGGCCCCTGCTCCTGAAATCCTCCCCCGTTCACACATCATCCGTCCTCCTGCGCCACTATGCCGTGCAGCCGGTCAGGGCATTCCTGGTCCGTGCAAAGGCGGCCGCCCGCCGTTTGGCGCGCCGAGCCCCAGCCTCCATTCATGAATAAGGCCATGTCAATCCCAACCGTCAGCATCATCATTCCCGTCCATAACGTTGCGCCGTATCTGGAGACCTGCCTGGATTCCCTGCTGTCCCAGACATTCCTAGACTGGGAAGCCGTCTGCATTGACGACGGCTCTTCCGACGAAAGCCCGGCCATGCTGGACAGATACGCAGCCCGGGACGCCAGATTTAAGGTCGTCCACCAGAAAAACGGAGGCGTCTCCAACGCCAGGAATACGGGATTGAAGCTGGCCCGCGGAACCTATATTCAAATGCTGGATCCGGATGACTGGGCGGAACCGGACATGACGGAACGCCTGCTCCGGATGATGGAGTCCACTCATGCAGAACTGGGAGTCTGCGGCTGTTTTTATCACCACACCGCCACGGGGGAAACGGGACGGCGCATGCCGGACAAATTTTCCGCCGGGCCGGACAGCGTCAGCATACACGGACTTGACAGCCGCGTTACCGGAAATATTACGTTCTGCGTCTGGGACAAGATATTCAGGAGAAGCATCATTGAACAATTCCAACTGGCCTTCCAGCCAGGCCTCAAGATAGGGGAAGACATGAAATTCATCATGGAATATCTGTCCTGCTGCCATAACATCGCCTTCCTCGCCCGCCCCCTCTATCATTACAGGTCGGGCGCCGGGGTTACGGGCAAAACGCGGCCCGTGTGGGAAAGGCTTTCTTTTCAGGAATTGCTGGAATCCCTGGATGTCCTTGACAGCGTGGCAGGCTCCACCCCCGGAAAACTGAAAGGACGCCGGAGCCGCGATTTTCACGCAGGCCTCCTTCAAGTTGTGCTTATGCACCGCGCCTACATGAAGGAACTGCTGGAAGGCATGCCCGGCCGGCAATTGCGGAGGCTCCTGCGCCGGTCACACTTTCCCCTGCCGCGCCTTCTGCTCAAGTCATCTTTCCGGCCCAGCATGAAAAGCCTCTTGGAATTTTACATTAAGAACCCTTTGAGAACATTCCTGCGCCAAAAACGCCGCTGATGCTTCCCGATTCTGGATTTTTACCGCACCATGAATGAATTAAAAGCAGGAGCCCTCCTCAACTACATATCGATCGCCACCAGACTTGCGACGCAGTTTTTCCTGACTCCCTTCATCCTGTCCAGCCTGGGACAGGATGAATACGGCATTTTCATGCTGAGCAATTCCGTCATCGTCTGGCTGTCCCTGACGGATTTCGGCCTCAAGGCGACCGTCAACAAATACGTGGCCATGTACCACGCAAGGAATGAAACGTCCCAAATGGCCCATTTCCTCGGGCAGTCCATGGTCCTGTTTTCCTGCCTGGGCATATTCACGGCCATATGCGGCATCGTCTGCTATTTCTACCTCGGCGATTTCTTCCCCAACCTTACGGGGGAAGAGCACAAAACGCTGGAAATACTGTATTTGCTCACTCTGGGCAATCTCATTCTGTCCTTTCCCCTGAGGCCTGTGACCGGCATCGCAAGCGCCTACATGAAATTCGTCACGCCGGGCGTTGTGGAACTGTCCATTTCCCTGCTGAATGCGGGGCTGACAGTTCTCCTGCTCTGCTGGGGATTCAAGGCCATCGCCCTGACCATACTCGGCGTATCCACCGGGATAGGGACCATGCTGTGGGGGCTTTATTACGCCTTCCGCTGCCTGGGGGTACGCCTTGTCTTCAGCAGGCCGGACTGGCCCCTGTACCGGGAAATGTTTCAATTTTCCTTCTGGATACTGCTCAACCAGATCATGGACCTGTTCTATTGGCGCGCAGGCACTCCCATCATCGCGCGGACTTCCGGAGCGGCGGCCGTGACCGTTTTTTCCCTGGGCATCTCTTTCTCCCAGTACTTCATGACGGCGTCAACGGCCATTTCCGGAGTCATTTATCCAAAAATCATGCATATGGTGGCCCAGGAAAGCACGAAGGAACAACTGACGGACCTGATGATCCGCATCGGGCGCATCCAGGCAGCCCTGTTATGCCTCATTCTGGCCGTCTTCCTCTGCTGCGGGCATGATTTTCTGCACTTGTGGGTAGGCAAGACTCTAGGGACGGAAATTTCCACCGTCTGGGCCGGAGCCGCCCTGGTTCTGGTCGTCCTCCTGATCCCCCTGACGCAGAATACGGGCATCGCCATCCTGCAGGCGCTCAATATTCACAAGGGAAGGGCCGTCATCCTGTTTTACTCTTCCGTCGTGTGCGTTATCCTGGGGTATCTGATTTCCCTGCGCTACGGGGCCATCGGGATGTTTGCCGGAACGGCCATTTCCCTGTTCTTCGGCCAGATTTTTTTAATCAACCGCTATTATTCGCGCAAGGCGGGGCTTTCCATCAAACGGTTCTTTGCGCAGGTTTACATCCCCCTGCTGTATTCGGTTCCCCTGCTCCTCCTGGCTGGCATCACCGGCTCCTTCCTGATAAAACTGGACAGCTGGACTTCCCTGATTGCATACTCCTGCTGTTATGCCGTCGCGTTCACGGCCGTTCTCTGGTGCGCCTATCTGAACGAGTCCGAACGGGAACTTTTTTCCGCTCCCCTGAAAAAATTGATCCATTTCCTGAAACATGCACGCTGACCCTCTCCCGAAAAACGCTTCTTCCTCCCCCTCCACCCTCCCCCGCTCCGCTCCGGCTCATTGCGGGGCCGAATGCACAAACATCGGACTGCTGGGGATGTGGATGACCTGCAATTACGGAGCCGTCCTGACCTCCTATGCCCTCTACCGCACGCTGGAACGGATGGGAAAGAAAGTGTCCCTGCTTGATTTTTCCTATACCGACCGGCAAAAGGACGCCTGCACGGTTTTCAGAAAATTTCTGACACAGGAAAAGCTCTCCATCATTCCCATGCACAACCTGGACCATGCGTATTACATGAACGACCATTTCGACACGTTCATGGTGGGATCGGACCAGGTTTGGAATCCGGGATTCCTGGGGTCCCTGTTTTTCCTCGATTTCGCGAAAGGGGAAAAGAGAAAAATCGCCTACGGGCCGTCCATGGCCCGGCACGACAAACCTTCGGAGCGCTACCTCCGGAAAATCTCCAGGCTACTGAAACGGTTCGACGCCATATCCGTCCGGGAACAGGGCATGGTTGACCACCTGCGGAAGCATTTCGGCTGCGACAGCACCTGGGTCATGGACCCCGTATTTCTGCACAGCCGGGAGCAGTGGCTTAAACTGGCGCGGCCGGCGGAAGGCGCCGGAAATTCCGTCGTCTCCTACATCCTGGACCCTACGGAGTCCAAGCGGAAACTGCTTCTGGACATATCTTCCAGGCTGGAAGCCCCGCTGCTGAACATGGTGGACATTCAAAAGAAGGAGATCAACAACCGGGAACTTCTCAATCTGCCCGGCACGATGGAGGAGGCAACGCTGAACGACTGGCTCGGCAACATCTCCCACTGCAAGTATTTCATTACAGATTCCTATCACGGCGTCTGCTTTGCATTGATTTTCAACAGGCCGTTTATCTGCATCGACAATCCCCTGCGGGGTTCCGGCCGCTTCATCTCCCTTCTGGAGCTTCTCCATTTAAGGGACCGCATGCTGCCTGAACATGCGGACAGGATTCCGGACGGGACAAGCCTGGAGATGAATTACGAAGCCGTAAACCAGATCCTTCAGGCCCATATGGAACAATCCGGGCAATGGCTTCTGGACGCGCTTTCCAAAAAACGTCCTGAAGCTCTGGAACACTACAACCGCTCCACAGAGAAAAAATTAACCAGAAAGCCCCCCACGAGGTGGCAGCTCATGAAAAGAAAAGGAAAAAGGCTGCTGGCCAAGGTGTACCACCGTCTTGTCCACCGTTAAGACAGGCAACCCTGAACATAACAACAACACATTAAAAATCAATAATTTATAATTTTATCATTTTAAGTCTGGAGAGGGTTCATTGAATATTTTCCGTTAAAACAGGAACGTTTCTCATGCCGGCCTTCGTTTAAACAAGCATTCATTTTAAATATAAACATATTTTTCTCTTAAAGACTTTCTTTATTGAAGAACATTAATATAATCGCCTCCACAAATCACCAACCATGCAATACAAGAATATTATTACAGCGGCATGTGCCCTCATGGGTTCTCTCTCCGGAATAGCGTCTGCGGACATTAATCCCCCGCTCGGATCTCTGAATTCCGCTGACAAATCCTCCCGTCCGTTCTCCGCCATCGTGGGAACGGGGTATGCCACCAAGTATGTCAGCCGCGGGCTGGCTTTCCAGCAGTCCGGCAGTGACCATGTCGTTCCTGTGGAAGCCATCGGCGCCTATGACCTGAACAGCAAATATTCCATTCTGGCCGGACTGAAATACCAGTGGCTTACCCAAAACAATCTGGACCATGACAGCACAGGCATTTGCGACGAAGGTTCCGCCCTTTTGGGGATCAGCCGCAAAATCAGCAAAGATACGACAGCCGCCCTGAGCTACCAGTTTGTACACGGCGGTCTTCCCGGCACGCTCAACATCCACAAGGGCAATGCCTCCGGCTTCCCGGCCTTCGACCACGGCCGCGCAGAAGAACACAGCTTCGTGCTGGATATCCACCATGACTGCGGCAAGGGGCTGGAAAATTTCTTCTGGGACTGCCGCGTGCAGTACACGTTCCGCTGGATGTCCGGCTGGTGGTTCACCAATACGCTGGGTTATAAATACGACTTCAACCGCTCCACCTCCCTGGTTGTGTCCGGAACCTGGAACGCCACCGCAGGGTATTTTGACCGCAATTCACTCAATGCCAACGGAACGCAGGGCATTTCCCTGACCGTGGCCGTTCCTTTTAGGGCCATGGAGCGTCTCATCGTCACCCCCTTTGCCGGCACAGTCTGGCTGGGCAACGGCGGCATGGCTGCCAATCATCGCGGCGCCTCCGAACGGTTCCCATGGAGAACGCCTTCCAAGGTGTACCGCAATTTCACTTTCGTTGCAGGGGTGGGCGTAGCCTATTCCTTCTAAAGACTCATCCTTAGGTCATTTCCAGCAGGCTCCGGCGGCCCATAAGAAACGCCGGAGCCCGCCATCTCCCCCTTTTCCATGCCCCTGTCCGCCGTCTTTCATACCCATTCCGTGCAGGAACAGGTTGCCGCACTCGGTGACGCATTCGCCATTGCCGGGGAATTTATCCATTGCGACACGATTAACAGCGGCCACATCAACCTGACGTTCCGGGCAACCTACCGCCGGGAGGACGGCACCACGGACCGCTACATTTTCCAGAGGGTGAATGACGCCGTGTTCCCATGCCCCAGGGATGTGATGCATAATGTGGAAAAGGTGACCAACCACATCCGGTGGAAAATGCTCCGGGTGCTGAAAACTCCCTTCCGCCAGACGCTGAACCTGTATTCCGCCCGCGGAGGACGCAAATACCTGAAACTCCACGGATCGGGATACTGGCGCTGCTACAATTGCATCGAAAATACCTACACGTGCGATGTGGCGGAACACCCGCGCCAGGCCTATGAAGCCGCCAAAGCCTTCGGGGCCTTCCAGCAGCTTCTGTGCGACATGAATCCGGAGGACATCCATGAAACCATTCCCTTTTTCCACCACACCCGCAAGCGGTTCGACCGCCTGATGGAAGCGGCGCGGAAGGATTCCTCCGGCCGTCTGGCCTCCTGCCGGAAGGAGCTGGAATTCATCAGGAAACGTGAACGGGAAGTGGACCTTCTTCTGAATCTCCAGGAAAAGGGGGAACTTCCCGTCAGAATCGTGCACAACGACACGAAAATCAACAATGTCATGCTGGATGCGGAAACGGACCGGGCCGTATGCGTCATTGACCTGGATACGGTGATGCCCGGCAGCGTTCTTTACGACTTCGGAGACATGGTGCGCACGATGACCTCCCCCGCGGCGGAGGATGAGGAAGACCTTGAAAAGACCTTCATGCGCATGCCCATGTTCGAGGCGGTCGTGAAAGGCTATCTGGAAACCGCCAAAGATTTCATCACTCCCCTGGAAGTTTCCCTGCTTCCCTTTTCCGGCAAACTGATCACGCTGGAAACCGGCATCCGCTTCCTGACGGACTATCTGGAAGGAGACGTTTATTTCAAGACGGAAAAAGACCGGCACAACCTGCACCGGGCGCGCACCCAGCTCGCGCTGGTAAAAAGCATGGAACGGCAAATGCCGGAAATGGAAAAGCTGTGCGCGGATGTTTTCAAGGCGGTCAGGGTCTGATGTTCAACGGCTGGCGGCAGTCCCCGGCTGGCTGATTTTTATGATGGCTTCCCCCTCTGCGGGTTTGCTATACTGCCGCGCATGTTAAAAAATATTTCCCCCCTGATCAGCCCGTCCCTGCTGAAAATTCTTGCGGAAATGGGCCACGGAGATGAAATCGTCTTTTCAGACGCCCATTTCCCCGGCCACACCTTCAATCACACCGTTCTCAGGGCGGACGGCCTGAACGCGGACGCCCTGCTGGGCGCCGTCATTCCCCTTTTTGAACTGGACGCCTACGCCACCCCGGTGATCATGATGGCCCCGGTTCCCGGCGATTCCCTGGACCCCGCCGTAGAAGCCAGATACCGCAAGGCGCTGGGCTACGACGGCGAGATCGAACAAATGGAACGCTACGCGTTTTACGAACGCGCCAAAAAAGCGTATGCCGTGGTCATCACCGGGGAAACCGCCAAATACGGCAACATTATTCTGAAAAAAGGCGTGACTCCTGTTGCCTGAGAGCCTTGAGCGCTATTCCCATGCAGTACGATTTTGACGAAATCATCGACCGCCGCGGCACCGGCGCACTGAAATACGAAGCCCTGCTGCCGCGCTGGGGCCGGGATGACCTGCTGCCCCTGTGGGTGGCGGACATGGATTTCAAAACGCCTCCGTTCATCATGGAGGCCCTGCGCCGCCGCTGTGAACACGAATTGCTGGGCTACACGGTGAAGCCCCCCGCCTTTTTCGAGGCCATCCGGGGCTGGGTGGGCCGCCGCCACGGCTGGCAGGTGGAAACAGACCAGATCGGGTTCGCCCCCGGCATTGTTCCGGGCATTTCCAGCGCCATTCAGTGCTTCACCCGTCCGGGGGACAGGATCATGATCCAGCCTCCGGTGTACCATCCCTTTGCGATGATTATCCGCGAAAACGGGCGGGAAATCGTGAACAATCCGCTGGTGCTGGAAAACGGGCGCTACCGGATGGATTTCGAGCATATGCGGGAGGCCGTGCGCGGATGCGGCATGTTCATCCTGTGCAATCCCCACAATCCGGGAGGCCGGGTCTGGAGTCCGGAGGAATTGGAGCAGGTGGCGGAGATTTGCGCGGAAAACGGAACCCTGGTCATTTCCGATGAAATTCATGCAGACCTCACCCTGCCCGGCCGCAGGCACACCGTTTTTGCCACCGTCTCGGAGAAAGCCCGCGACAATTCCGTCACGTACATGGCGGCCAGCAAGGCGTTCAATGTGCCGGGCCTGGCCAGTTCCTACCTGATCTGCCAGAATCCGGCCCTGTTGGAGAAGTACCAGAATTTCGTGAACGGACGGGAAATGGCGGAAGGCCACGTTTTTGCGTATGCGGGGCTCATCAGCGCCTATACGGAGCCGGAAGGAGAGGAATGGCTGCGCCAGGCGCTGGACTACATCCAGGAAAACATCCTCTACCTTGCCGCGGAATTGCGCCGCCGCATGCCCAGGATCAAGGCCCTTCTTCCGGACGCCTCCTATCTGGTGTTCCTGGACTGCCGGGAATTGAACCTGTCCCGGCAAGAACTGGAGGATTTCTTCGTGAACGGCGCCCGTCTGGCCCTGAACAACGGCGCCATCTTCGGCAAGGAAGGGGAGGGTTTCATGCGCCTGAATGCGGGCTGCCCCCGTTCCGTGCTGGCCCGGGCCCTCAACCAGCTGGAGGAAGCGTACCTGTCGCGCGGTTTCTGATCCGCGAATCCGGTCGGCGTCATGTGAACGGCATTTCCTTACCAGCCGGGAGTGCCGTGAATTTCCTCATCCCAGTTTCCGGACGGCAGGGCCTCCATCAAGAGGGAGCCATGAAACCGACCCGCAGCCGTCCGGCTTTTTGCCGGGGAATCAGGGCTTCCGGGCCTTTCCCGGTCCAATTCCGGGCGGAAGGCGGGGCGGAGCCTCTCTTTTCCGGACACCGCCGGAAAATTCCCGTCCCCGTTCCGGCGCCTTTCCCGCGCTTTCCTCTTCCGGAGATGCACGAACACCGCTCCGGTAAAACGTTACTTTGCTTGCAAAATGGACGGAAAGGGGTATCTTTTGCCGCATGTACTATATCACCACGGCCATTGATTACACCAACGGACCGCCCCACATCGGGCACGCTTATGAAAAAGTCCTTGCGGACGTTCTCGCGCGCTGGCACCGGATGAAGGGGGAGGAAGTTTATTTCCTGACCGGGGTGGACCAGCACGGCCAGAAAGTACAGCAGACGGCGGAGAAACTGGGCATTACGCCGCAGGAGCATGTGGACAATATCACGGCCAGGTTCCTGGCGCTCTGGGAACGGCTGGGCATCAGCTACGACGGCTGGGCCGCCACCACGGACCCGCGCCACAAGGCGTGCGTGCAGAAGATTCTCACCAGCCTGAAGGACAAGGGACAGCTTTACAAAAAATCCTACAGGGGCTTTTATTCCGTCCGGCAGGAGCAGTTCCTTACGGACAAGGAACGGGATGAAAACGGCAATTTCGGCCCGGAATGGGGGGAAGTGGTGGAATTGGAGGAAGAGAACTGGTATTTCCGCCTGGCCGACCAGGCGGAATGGATGAAGCAGTTTGTGGAAAAGAGCGGTTCCTTTGTCCTTCCCGCCTTCCGCAAGGCGGAGGTGCTCAACGCGATCGAACGCTCCTTCGACGCGGACCTCTGCATTTCCCGCCCCAAGGAACGCCTTTCCTGGGGCATCGAATTGCCTTTTGACCCGGATTTCGTCACCTACGTCTGGTTTGACGCCCTGATCAATTACGTTTCCTTCGCCGGCTATCTGGCGGAACCGGGAAGCGGACTGCCGGAATTTTCCAAACTCTGGCCCGCCGACTGCGAGGTGATCGGCAAGGATATCCTGGTGCCCGCCCACGGCGTGTACTGGCCCGCCATGCTGCACGCCATGGGCTTTTCCGACGAGGAGATGCCCACCCTGCTCGTGCACGGCTGGTGGAATATCAACGGGGAGAAGATGTCCAAATCCATCGGCAATGTGGTGGACCCCAACCTGCTGGTGGAGGAATTCGGCCCGGAACCCGTGCGCTATTACCTGGTGCGCGACATCACCACCGGAAAGGACGCTAATTTTGACGCGGACCGCCTGGTCATGCTGTACAATACGGAACTGGCCAACGACCTGGGCAACCTGTGCAACCGCTCCATCAACATGACCCGCCGTTACTGCGAGTCCGTGCTGCCCGCCCCCGGCGAATACGACGACGACGCTTCCAAGGCCCTGCGCGCAACCATGGACCAGGCGGTAGTCCAGTTTTCCAGATTCATGGACGAGAACATGGTCTCCGACGCGCTGGCGGCCCTGAACGCCCAGGTTTCCGCCTGCAACGCCTACATTGAACAGCAGCAGCCGTGGCAGCTTGCCAAGGACGAGGCCAGCGCGCCGCGGCTGGGCTGCGTGCTCCGCCACCTGCTGGAATGCTGCGCCCAGACGGGCTACCTCATCGGCTGCGTGCTTCCCGGCGCTTCTTCCCGCATTCTGGAGCAACTGAACGCGGATTCCCTGTTCCAGGGGCTGACGCCGTCCGTGCTCTCCTGGGGGGTTCTTCCCGCAGGCCACCGCATCAACGATCCCGCTCCCGTTTTCCCGCGCATCCTTTCCGAAGAGGAGAAGGCCAAGCTGGCGGAAAAAGCGGCCAAGGCGGCCAACAAACAAGGCTAGGTCCCGTGAACGCCTCCACGTCCTTCGTCAAGTCCCTGCTGGCCCAGTGCTGCCTGGGCGGCATTTGTGAATGGGTGGTCTGCCCCGGCGCGCGCAACATGGCGCTGCTGCAGGTGCTGGCCGCCGCGGAGGATTTGGTGAAATGGACCCATTTTGACGAACGTTCGGCCGCGTTTTTCGCGCTGGGGCGCATTCAGGACATGGGGCTGCCCGCAGCCGTGGTGACCACGTCCGGCACGGCGGCGGCGGAATTGCTCCCCGCCGTGGTGGAAGCGTACTACCAGCGCAGGCCCCTGCTCCTGCTCACGGCGGACCGTCCGGCGGACTACCGCGGTTCCGCCGCCCCGCAGGCTATCGAGCAGGCGGACATGTTCGGCATTTACGCTCCCACGATTGATCTTCAAACGCCGGACGACCTGCCGGAAGATATCCTGGAAGATTGGGATTACGCGTCCCCCCTCCATATCAACGTGTGCCTGCCGGACCCGGACCCCGCGTGGAATCCGGGCCATTGCGACCTTTACCCGGCGGAACCGCCGGAAGAGAACGAGTTCCGAGGCTCCCTGTCCGGCCTGGCCCAGGCTCTGCGCTTCAAGGCCCGCCGCGGCCTCGTCCTGATGATCGGCGGCCTGGACCCCACGGAACAGGCCCCCGCCCTGTGGCTGGCCAATGAATTGAAAGCTCCCGTCGTGGCGGACGCCACTTCCGGGCTCCGGGAGGAATTGGACCATCTGGCCCTGACGGATGCGGACCGGCTGCTGAAACAGAATCCGCCCGCCGTCCTGCTGAGAGTCGGGGACGTTCCCGTGTCCCGCTTCTGGCGGGACCTGGAGGATATTCCCACCACGGAGGTGTTTTCCATCACCCGCACCGGCTTTTCCGGACTGGCGCGGCCTTCCTCCGTGGTGACGGGGGATCTGGACGCCGTCCTGCGCGCCCTGGGGGATGTGGATTCCGTCGGCGACGTCAACGGCCTGCGCGCCATGAACAAGCGCCGCAAGGCCCAATTGGAGGAGCTGCTCATCACCTGCCCGGACAGCGAACAGGCCATGGTGCGCGCCTTTTCCTGCTTTGCCGCGGACGGCGACTGCATTTACCTGGGCAATTCCATGCCCGTGCGCTACTGGAACAGCTTCGCCCAGACGGCGGTGCCCACGGAAAACGTGCGCGCCAACCGCGGCGCCAACGGCATTGACGGCCAGATTTCCACGTTTCTGGGCGCTTCCGCCCGGTGCGCCCGCGCCTGGGCCCTGCTGGGGGACCTGACCGCCCTGTATGATTCCAATGCCCTGGCCATGCTCCCGCAACTGGATTCCGGAACGCGCGTCCTGGGCATCGTCAACAACGGCGGCGGCGGCATTTTCCGCATCCTTCCCAGAGGGGACAAGCATCCGGAAGCCCTGGAAAGATTGCTCATCCAGCCGCATGCCCGTTCCTTCAAGGCCATTGCGGAACAGTGGGGCATGCGCTACGTGTGCATCCGCACGGCGGATGAATTCGACCAGCTTGAAGCGCTTGAAAAAGGCGCCGCCATCCTTGCGGAGCTTGTTCCGGACCCGGCACAGACGGAACAGGTGCGGAACGCCCTGGCCCAGGGTTCATGAACCGGACCGCCGCCGGCTTCCGCTGAAGCGGGGACGGCCGTTCCCGGTTTTGCCGCCCCCTGCGCCCCTTCCGCATACGGAGCGAAACGGTAGAGATACTTTATCAGGCGCCTTTCTTCGTCACTTCCCGCTTTTTTTTCCTTTTCCGCCACGGCCCGGGCATCCATGCGCGGCTGTAAGAACCAGGACTGTTTTTTGTCCAGATTCCCGTTCCGGTACACCAGTAGGGCCGTTCCATGCCCGGAGGCGTCGTAATAAAGGCACCTGACTTCCTTTTTTTCCATGTCTTCCATGATTTTGCGGGAAGGATGGGAACTTTCCCCTCCCGGGAAATACATGGTGGCTGCATACACGGCGGCATTTTCCAGAACAGGGTCAGCCACGTCTCCATGCCAGTCCAGGGTCCGCCTTGTTTCGTTCTCCTTTTCAGGGGCGGGAATTTCCTCATTTTTCCACCAGAGCAGCCGGTCATTCTCCACTTTCCAGGAATGCAGGATATAATTCGGACTGCCCGCCAGAACCCGGTTGTCATTCCTGAACCTGAACGGTCCGTCCGGATGATGGGAAAGCGACCAGTCAACAAAGTCTCTCCCATTGGGGAAAGAGAGGTGCCTCATTTCCCTCATCAATTCTCCGCGGGGGTCAAACAAGTAGGACATTTCAGAAAGAACCTTGGTTTTTCCCGTCTTCCAGTTCTCATATTCCTGGATATAAACCGTCATGAAACCGTGATTCACCTTTACCCGGCCGAATCCCAGTTCCCCATCTTCCGGCGTTCCCGTGCCGTCAAAGGAAACCCACGCTACGGAACCGTCCAGATAGACTTTCAGGGCCTTCCATCTCCATCCCTCTTCCACCTTCCACGCGGCGTCAGGCACCATATCCAGGCCGTCCCTCGCCGTTTTCAGAATGCACGGGTCCCGGGACAAAAGGCCAGATGCGAGGTAACGGTCACAGGCCTCCCGGGAAGAAGGAAGGTTTTTTCCCACCGGAGCCGGTCCCTCCAGCATCTTTTTCATGGGCAAATGTTCCGCGGGTATCGCTTCCGGGATGACAGGGGCCTCCCCGCATGCCGCCGTCGCACACGCGGCAAGGATCATTCCATGCCGAACAATTCCATAGGGGTTCATCTTGATGCCGCATACATCATGATCAGCTCCCGTTCAAGCTTTTTAAAAGTCCGGCCTCCTGCGCACACCTCAAAAATTTTTCCCTTCCCCTGCCGGACTGGAATGAGGGAATGAAGGAACAGCGAACGGAAACCTGCCCAAAAAACCGGAAGGAACACCTGGTTCCTCCCGGTTGGGGATATGTTTGCCGTCACGAGCCCGCGGGGGCGTCATTCCGGCCTTACAGATAACTGCGCACGACGCCGGAGGCGCGTTCCCGAACGGCGGCAATGCGCTTGCTCAATTCCATTCGGTACGCTTCCATGTCGCGGATGGGTGCCTGCGCCACGCCGGAGATCATGGCCGCCTGGGCCACGGCCGGGCATTCCCATTCGATGATGCGGGGATCAATGGGCTTGGGAATGACGTAGTCGATGCCGAAGCTGAGGGGTTCGCCGCCGTACATGTCCACCACTTCGTGGGGAACGGGTTCTTTCGCCAGGTCCGCAAGGGCGCGCGCGGCGGCGATTTTCATCTGCTCGTTGATGACGGAGGCGCGCACGTCCAGCGCGGCGCGGAAAATGAAGGGGAAGCAGGAGACGTTGTTCACCTGGTTGGGCCAGTCGGAACGGCCGGAGCCCATGATGCAGTCCGGCCGCGCCTTTTTGGCGTCCTGGTAGGTGATTTCCGGGTCCGGATTCGCACAGGCGAAGATGATGGGAGAGGGGGCCATCAGCTTTACCATGTCCTGGGTCAGCAGCCCCTTGGTGGAGAGGCCCAGGAAGACGTCCGCCCCGGTCAGGGCTTCTTCCAGCGTGCAGTCTTCCGACTGGGAGAATTGCGCCTTCGTGGCGTGCAGGTCGATGCGGCCCGTATGGATCAGCCCCTTGGAGTCGAACATGTAGATATGCTCGCGGCGCACGCCCAGGGTCATGTAGAATTTGGCGCAGGAAATGCCCGCGGCTCCGGCCCCTACGACGACGACTTTCAGGTCTTCCAGCTTGCGCCCCGTCAATTCCGCGGCGTTGAGCAGGGCCGCGCCGGAGATCACGGCCGTGCCGTGCTGGTCGTCATGGAATACGGGGATGTCCATTTCTTCGCGGAGGCGTTCCTCCACCATGAAGCATTCCGGCGCCTTGATGTCTTCCAGGTTGATCGCGCCGAAGGTGGGCTCCATGGTCTTGATGACTTCGATCAGTTTTTCAGGCTCCTTGATGTTCAGCTCGATATCGAAAACGTCGATATCCGCGAACACTTTGAATAAAAGCCCCTTGCCTTCCATCACCGGCTTGGCGGCGTCCGGGCCTATGTTGCCCAGGCCGAGCACGGCCGTGCCGTTGGTGATCACGCCCACCAGGTTGGAACGGCCGGTGTACAGGGCGCTCTGGGAGGGGTCTTCCTTAATGCGGAGGCAGGGTTCAGCAACGCCCGGGGAATAGGCGAGCGTCAAATCCCGTTGCGAAAAGCAGGGCTTGCAGGGCAGCGTCTCCATTTTTCCGGGACGGGGCTGGGAGTGGTACTGCAAGGCGTCTAGTCTGATATCGGAACTCATGGTCGTAGGGGAACGGAAAATCGAGCCTTGCTTGCACCACATAATCAGCGTGCATTCAAGCAAATAATCTTTTAATCGCGTCACAAGGCCCATGTCCGGACGGCGTTTCTTTTAAATTGAAAGGGACGCGGAAATATGGTAAAGGGTTTACGGAATATCAACCGTCTTCGTTCATGGAAACAACCCCTCCCCTTCCCTCGGGATTCAATATCAACGGCTATCTTATCCAGTCTCTGAAGCAGACGGATCCCCTCTGCCACGTTTATTTTGCGGCGGATCCCAGCCATGTCCAGTACCTGGTCCGGGAGTTCTGCCCGCAGGGCCTGGCCGTGCGCGATCCGGAAAGCGGCAAGCTGCGCTATCCGGAAAGCACCGACATCGAGCAGGAGGTGATTCCGCTCAAAAACGATTTTGAAGCCCAGTTCCGCACCGGCGCCCTGGCGGAGATTCCGGCCCAAGGCACGCTGTATCTGGTTTACGCCATGCCCGGCGTCCATCCGGCGGCCGGGACGGAGGAGCCCCAGGCCCAGCCCGTTTCCCTCCAGCGCGACCAGCGGGCCCTGGCCACGCCTGGTGCGGGAGCACCCATTTCCCCGGCCGCCATTCCCCAGCCGCGCCGGAAGAAGAGCTCCCTGGGAATATGGATTCTGCTTCTGGTTCTGCTGGGGGGAGGCTATGGAGCGTACCATTATTCTACCCACAGCCGCAGTGAGGAAGCCGCTCCTGCCCAGGAACCGGCCAAGCCTCAGGAAAAGAGGAAGGCCCCCAAGCCGGAAGCCGGGAACAAGGACGCACAGCCTGCCCCGGAAATGGCAGCCCCCTTTGAACAGGAAACCGCAGCCGCGGAAGAACAGCCTCCGCAGGAACCATCCCCCGCAGCCGACCAGCCTGCCGAAGACAAGGCGGACGCTCCCGAAACGGCAGGGGACGAGGAAACCGTTTCCGAACCAGCGGCGGAAGAGCCTGAAACCGCTCCTGCAGAAACGGATGATGCCGCCGATGCCAAGGAAGCGGCTCCGGTGGAAAAGGAAAAACCGTCTTCCGCTCCCGCCGGAGCGGCCACTCCTTCCCGCAATGCACCTGCCGCCGCAACCGCCTCCGCAGGCAGGCCCCGCGCAACGGCGCACCGGCAAACCACCAACATGGGAGACGTCAACGCGTACATCAAGAAGTACGCCAAGGCGCTTCCCCTGAACCAGTGGAAGAAGCAGTATTCCCAGCTTTATACAAGCTGGTTCGGCAACAAGGAAGAGATAGCCGAAGGCTGGATCACCACCTTCGGCCCCCTCGGGTTTCGCGCCCGCGGGCTGGACACGTCCTGGCCCAATCCCAATTTCAGGGGCATGTTCCCCAAGTCCCTGCTGGACCCCAACGGCGACCCCGTGGCGAACGTGTACGTGGTCACCCAGGTGATCGAAGGCTCCCCCGCTGAAAAATATGTGAACAAGGGGGATGTGATCCTCGGCATCGACGGCCATCCCTTCAAGACTTCCCTGAGCCTGGATGTTCCGTACGGGCCCTACCAGTTCCAGGATTCCCGCGGCCTGGACATGCATGCGGGCCTGCTGGTGGACAAGGCGGAAGGCGCCGGAAAGATCACCCTGAACCTGATTCCGGCGGAGAACGTGGAAAAAATCCAGGGCCTCCAGCCCCTCTGGAAAGAAGTGTTCAGGGAGGAAAAGGCGAAGAAGCCCGTCAATCTTTCCATCTCCGTCCAGGGCGGCCAGCAGATCCGGCTGCACGTTGACGACGGCGGCAACGGCATCGGCAGCGACGGTTTCGAATGGTCGGACCTGAGGCTGGAAGGGGCCGGAGGCCCCATTCCGTTGACAAAGCTCAGGCCCTTGCAGTACAGCGTGGGCTACGGCGCCGCCAAGTACGACCCCGAACGCAAGGTCTGGCTGGCGCACGCCGTCTCCTCCATCGTTTTCGACATCCCCAAAGGCAACTGGAAGCTGAAAGGGACCGGCACCCCCGGAGGGGCCGCAAGCGTAGGGGTCACCGTGTACACGGGAGGGGCCTCCACCCTGCCGGACGCCGTCAAGAAGTACGTGAAGAACGTCACGTTCAAGATTCCCCAGCTGGGGTCCTATGCGCCCGGATTCCCGAAAAATTGCGCCAAGAGCAAGGCCGTGGTCCACATGATGAGCGAATGGCTCGCCGCCCAGCAGCGCGAGGACGGCTCCTGGGAACGCCCCGGCGGCTACTGCGGCAACCATTACGATACCGCCTGGGCCGGACTGGCCCTGATGGCTACCGGCAATCCCAAGTATGATCCGGTCATCAAGAAGGCCGCTTATTACATCGCTTTTTCCGGCTCCCAGTGCTGGTGGGCGGTTCCCCAGGCTTCTGCGGGCATCTTCCTGTGCGAGTACTGGCTGCGCTACCGGGACAATTCGGTGCTGCCCGCCATCCGCAACGGCGTGCAGCGCATGAAGAACGAAGTGCTTTACGGGGACTTCGTCACCGGGCACGGCATCCATCCCGGCTATGCGGGCACGGGGGTCAGCATCGGCGGCTCCCACATGTGCCTGTTCCTGGCGCTGGCCAGCAAGACCCCGGCGCGGGTGGAAGACGGCGTGCTGGACAAGATGATGGACCGCGCCCAGGAACTCTGCCCCACGGGCATGGGGCCCTACGGACGCATGACGGAATCCTTTTCCTTTGAACCCAACCGCAATTGCGGCGGCACTTATTCGGGCCGCCACGGTCCCTATTTCATCGCCTCCCTCATCTGCGGAGGGCCGGAATTGTACACCAAAAACAGCCGCATCATGTACAGTGAAGGCCCCATCGGCGGCTGCGACCAGGGCCACTCCTCCGAAACGCTCTCCATCATGTGGGCCCTCCCCTCCTACTGGCGCGTCAATCCGGAAGTTTATTACAAGAACATGGAGGCTTTCCGCTGGAAGCTCACCCTGCTGCGCCCGTTTGACGGAGGCATGATGCAGAATCCCAACAGGCTGGAGCTGATGACGGCGGACCCCGTGATAGGCACTTACATCCGCACCGGCGTGTGGATCACGGCGCTGTGCGCGGAACGGCAGAACCTGGCCATCACCGGGAAGCCCGAGTTCCAGGCCAAGACCTTCCGCAAGGTTCCCCCCATCAATGATACGGAATCCCGCTTCCTGAATACCTACATCCGCAACTGGAGCATGGTCAGCGCGGCGCTGGGTTCCAAGGCCCCCACCTCCCTCAAGTCCGCCATCCGGGACATGAAGAAGATCCCCGTGGAACAGGGCTGCCGCTTCAAGCTCATGGACCTGGTCAATTCACGGGCCCTTCCCATTTCCAAGGCCATCATGGCCCTTCCCGGCGTGGACCAGCTCACCAAGGCCACCTGTGCGGAAATGCTCCTGGGCATGGACGTGCGCATTTTCTTTGAACCCAAGCGCAAGGACGACAAGCTCCAGCCCGGAGAATATTCCCTGAACCTGGACATCCAGCAGCCTCTGGGGGGCCGTGCCCTGGGCCTGCAACGCAACAAGGAACTGGAGAGCAAGGCTAACGAAGCCTACAAGTACGACTTTGCCGGCACCGTGCAGTTCAGCGACACCACCACCTTTTCCCCGATGGAAACCGTCTCCTGGACGCCCAGCACCAAATTCGGCGGCCAATGGAACGTTTACAATTACAACAAGGACCTCAGCGGCCCCACCCAGCCGGGCGTGCCCAAAATGACGGCCAAGATCAAATGGCGCGTGAACGATCTGGACGTGGAGTACGACCGCCCCATCGCCGTCGGCGGCTTTGAAGTGGGCAGCGGCGAAAAGGCGCGCCCCGTCACCAACTGCAACCATCTGTGGGTGCCGGGCATCCTGATCCGGGACCACGGGAACTGGGGCTGTTCCTTCCACCTGCCGGACGGCACCTATATTTCCGCGGCCTCGCAGGGCAACCAGATCGAGGTGTACGACGAAACGGACAAGAAGAATAAGAAGACGTGGGTTTCCCCGAACGATTCCTGCCTGACCCAGGGTTCCCGCTGCCTGTTCCGCGTTTCCACGGACTGGCACGGCCTGGAATGCCGCGTGCGCGAACTCAAGCTGCTGAGCAACGGCTCCGAGGAAGTCGCGGATTACAAGCTGAAGGCTTCCTCCGGCGGCAGCGTGGACACGGCCAAACTTCTGGACCGCGACGTCACCACCGTGGAAAAACTGGATATGCCGAACGGGGAAGACAATCCCCTGGTGCTGGAACTCACCCTGAAGTCGCCCGCCTCCCTGCGGGCGGTGGACCTCAAGCTGGACAAGGGGAATTCCCGCATCGTCATTGAAGCCTACAAGAGCGGCAAATGGATTCCCGTCCACTGGGGTTCCGTAGGTCCGGCCACCGCCGGAGTAAGCGACGCCCAGAAGGCGATGTACGCCGACGAGCCGGAAGTCCTGCGCATGCTCCAGGCCCCCGGCAACGGCTTCATCAAGTGCATGAGGACGTTCGACCCGGTCACCACGAACAGGCTGCGCGTCAAATTTTCACAGAAGGGCGGCAAGGTCCGCCTGGCGGAATTGCACGTGTACAAGGAGAACGCTCCCAAAACGGCAGTAGCGGCGGCCAAATAGAGGCTTTCCGTTACGGACCGTCCATTTCCGGGGCCGGCTCGCCATGAGTCCGGCCCCTCTTTTTTCAAGGACCGGAAGAAAGAAGAGGGCGCCCGGCATCCCACTGTCATGAACAACAGGGGGAATGCCCCGGTTTTCCGGGGATTCACAGTCCCGGAACCGGGAGAAAGAGGACTGCCGCCCTCCCCGGTTAAAAAGTTTCCGGAGCCACGCGGAAGGCTCCTTCCCCGCCCGTGAAAGAATACCGCACGGGAAGGAACGCCTCTGCGGCATTCCCGGCGAAAACAGCTCCGGGCCGTCTTTGTCCATCAGCGGACGCTCATTCCCCGCGGGCGTATCCGGAAACGATTTCCTGAAGGATGGCGGAGATTTTCTCCATGGACTGCACGGGGACATACTCGTATCTTCCATGGAAGTTGTGGCCGCCCGCGCACAGATTGGGACAGGGCAGCCCCATGAAGGAAAGGCGCGCGCCGTCCGTGCCGCCGCGCACGGGGACGATTTCCGGCCGCACGCCCACCGCTTCCATGGCCCGGCGGGCATGGTCCACCAGATGCATGTGCGGTAGGATTTTTTCCCGCATGTTGTAGTAGGAATCCTGGATTTCCACCACGACGGAGCCCTCCCCGTATTTCCGGTTCAGCAGGGCGGCGCAGTCGTGCATGAATTCCTTTTTGCGCTCGAATTCCGCGGAGCCGTGGTCCCGGATCAGGTATTCCGCCGCGGCCTGTTCCACATCCCCGCGGAACGAGTCCAGATGGTAAAATCCTTCGTAGCCTTCCGTACACGCCGGATTCTGGAACGCGGGCAGCATGGCCTGGAATTCCATGAGCAGGAGGGAGGCGTTCACCATCCTGCCCTTGGCGCTTCCGGGATGAATGCTTTTGCCGTGCGCCGTCACCACGGCGGAAGCGGCGTTGAAGTTTTCATACTCGATTTCTCCCAGCCGCCCTCCGTCCACCGTGTAGGCAAAGTCCGCGCCGAAGCGCGCCACGTCGAAGTTATCCGCGCCGCGCCCTATTTCCTCATCCGGGGTGAAAGCGATCCTGATGTCTCCGTGGGGGCGTTCCGGATGCAGCAGGAAGGAGGCGGCCATGTCCATGATTTCCGCAATGCCCGCCTTGTCGTCCGCGCCAAGCAGGGTTTTCCCGTCCGTCACCACCAGGTCTTGGCCGGCATATTCCTTCAATTCCGGAAAGACGGACGGGGAAAGCACGACGCCCCGCTCCCCGTCCAGCACAATGTCACCCCCGTCATAGGAATGCACGACGGAAGGGTTTACGCCGCTGCCCGGCACGCCGGGAGCCGTGTCCACATGCGCCACCCAGCCGATGGCGGGAACCTTTTTCCGGATGTTGGAAGGGATGGAGGCGTACACGATGCCGGAAGCTTCATCAAGCTCCGCCTGCGCCCCCATTTCCCGCAGTTCTGCGGCCAGCATCCGGGCCAGTACGGTCTGGCCGGGGGTGGACGGCACGGTTCCGGAGTCCGGGGACGATTGCGTACCCACGCCCGCATACCTCAAAAAACGGTCTAAAACAGATATATTCATCAGGAAAATCAAGGATTGCCGCAAAGTCTAGCACTCCGTATTCCGAACACAAGCACAAGGACACGGTTTATCCTTGCAGTTTAGTCCGGGTTGAAGTATGTAAACAGAGCTTCTCCCCATGATGACTCCTCTCCCCCTTGGCGTTACCCTTGCTATGGCCCTTTCCTGCGGCGCCCTGCCGCTCATGGCCGAGGGTATCTATGTGCCGCCCCCCATGCCCCCAGCCTCCGGAACGTGGCAGGATCCCTCGGACATGTACGTGGAGGCGCTCAGCCTGGTCAACAAGTCCGCCGGACTGGCGGAGAAGCGGGATTACGTGGGAGCCATCCGCCTCACCCAGCAGGCGGAGGAACAACTGGCGCGCCTGGTCAAGGCCTATCCGCAATGGAGGCCCAACCTGCTCGCACAGCGCCGCCAGATCAACAGGGAAAACCTGGACCAATGGCAAAAACTGGCGCAGCAGCAGGCGGCAGCGCGCCCGGCAGGGCCCGCTCTGGCCGTGGAACAGCCGGCCGCCGTCCCTTCCGCAAACCGTCCCAGACCCAAACCCAACATTGCCCTGCCACCCGGGTACAAGGGCGTGGAATTCCCGGCAACGCCAGGGGAACCTCTCATCAATCCTGTTCCGGGGCTGTCCGTGTCTCCCGGCGCCCCTCCGGCAATCGTGGAAAGCAGCTATGACCGCATCCGCAACGCCCTGGACAAGTCCAGAATGGAAAACAAGGCCCTGATTGATGCTCTCAAGCGCACCCGCAGGCAATTGGAAAAAGCGCTGTCAGACTTGGCCGTGTCCGCCACGGGAGAGTCCGTTTATCGCGACGAGCTGATCAAGGTCAGGAAACAGATGGAAGACGAAAGGGCTGAGAATAACAAGCTTCTCCAGACCCTGATTCCGCGCGTGCGGGAACTGGAACAGACCGTCGCCACGCTGACGAAGGAAAGAGATCAGCATCTGGAACTGATAGCTTCCCTCCAGCAGCAGGTTCAGGATTATGAAGATGCCCTGAAGAAGATGACGGACGACAGAGACGCTCTGAAGAATGAACGCGACCAGCTGGCGGCTCTGGTGGCACTGAACAATCCGGACAAGACCAGGAACCTGCTGGACCGCAACATGACCCTGACGGCCCAGCTCAAGGATGCGCAGGACAGGATCGCCGCGCTGGAAACGGCCAATTCCGATTCCGAGGAGCAGCGTAAGGCCAACCTGAAGGCTCTGGAAGAAGCCCGTACAGAGTCCGCCGGGCTCAAGCAGAAGCTGATCGCCCTCCGCGACGAGAATATCGGCTACCGCAAGCGCATCACGGAGATGATGACCAAGCTGATCAATGCGGATGTGGAACTTTCCAAATTGTCCGAGCATCCGGAAAAAAGCCCCCTGCTTATGGAAGAAGTTACGCTGATGCGCTCCATCATCGCCAAGCAGAACCGCATTCTCTCCATCCAGGACCAGAGCCGCACCCTGCTCATCAACACTTACATGAGGGAGTTCCAGCAAAACCCGGCGACAAAGGACATTGCGGCCCTGCTGAATAACACGGACATCATCAAGCTGACGCCCGCCGAACAGCAGATCGTCAACGCCCTTGAGGGGGACAGCAAGTTAAAACTTTTCCTGACTGACCGGCAGAGGGAAGAAATGGACAAGCTGGCCAGGGACCTTTCCGCGGAACGGGAAAAGGCCGCCCAGCTTTCCAAGGAGCTGGAACTGGCGCGCAGCAAAATGAAGAATGACGCGTCCAAGAACAGCAAGGCGAACAAGGCCCAGGCGCAAGCCCTGGCAAAAGCCAGGGACGCGGTGGAACAGAAAAACCGCCAGGTGGAGGAACTCAACCGGAAACTGGAGGATTTGACGCGCCAGTTCAATGAGCAGGCGAAACTGGCCGCTCTTTCAGCTTCCTCCGCCGTTCCGGACCAGGCAGACCGAGGCATAAAAACCGCCGTGCGCGAACAACTCAAGGTAGAGGCCCTGGGCCAGGGAGCCGCGGAAGCCTTTGCCCAAAAGCGCTACGTGGCGGCCGAACAGCTCTACCGCACCCTTCTGGATTTGCAGCCCAACCACGTCCCCGCCCTGGTGAACCTGGGAACCATTCTGCTCCAGCGCAACAAGGCGGAGAAGGCTATAGAATATCTTAAGAAGGCCACCGACCTGGATGCCCGCTCCTCCCCCGCATGGTTCATGATGGGGGTGGCGCAGTACCGCGCCGGGCTCGACCAGCAGGCTCTGGCTTCCCTGACGGAGACCGTCAGGCTGGACCCCGCCAACGCCCCGGCCATGCTTTACCTGGGCAATCTGGAAACCAGCGCCGGGAATTACGAGAAGGCGGTGGGCCATTTTGAAAACGCGCTGAAGATCCTTCCTGAATCCTCCGAAGCCCACTTCAACCTGGCATGGACCTATTCCCGGCTGGGCCGTACCGCGCAGGCCCGCAAGAGCTATGACGCCGCCATCCGCTGCGGAGGATTGCCGGATTCCGACCTGGAATTGGCCATCACCGGCACCAGCACGCTGCCGCGCCGCAAGCAGGCGGAGAAGGAAGCCGCACCGGCTCCGGACGTTCCCGACACCCACATGGCCGTTGCGGTAAGCGACCCGAAAGCCATTCCGCACGAAGCCGGGGAAGTTCCCGCCAGCATTGCGGAAGATCCGAACGCCCAGGAACGCCCCGCTCCGGCATCCCGGCACATCGCCGTGAGCCTCCGTACGGAACCGGAATCCGCTTCCCTGGCGTCCCAGGTGAAGGAGGCAGGCCCCGTGCCTACTGCCGCCGGCCAGCAGGCGGAGGCCGCGCCCGCCAAGGCACAGGCACAGGCGGAAGCCACGGAAAAACCGCGCAGAAGAAGCCGTTTCCGCATCGGTTCCTGATCCCTCTTTTCATTCCCGAATCCCGTTATGCATCAAGTTTCCATCCTCGGCCTGGGGATCATCGGCTCGCGCATTGCCCGCCACATGATCTCCCTGGGAGACGACGTGACCGTCTGGAACCGCACGCCCCGTGAAGGTTACCCCCGCGCGGCCGCAAGCCCGGCGGACGCCGTCCGCGCCTCCCGAATCATCCAGATTTACCTCAAGGACAGGGACGCCTGCCTGGAGGTGTTTGAACAGATGAGGGGAGCCCTCACCCCGGAACATGTGATCCTGAACCATTCCACGATCGACCTGGCCACGGTGGACAAGCTTTCCCTGATGTGCTCCGGGATCGGCTGCACGTATGTGGACTGCCCGTTTACCGGTTCCCGCATGCCCGCGGAAAAGGGAGAACTGGTTTATTACGCGGGAACGGATTCCTCCACGCTGGACCGCATGCGCCCCGTTCTGGAACACAGCTCGAAGGATATTCTCCATGCGGGCGGCGTGGGCGCCGGCACCGTCGTGAAGCTGGTCACCAACATGATTTCCGCCACGATGGTCCAGAGCCTCAGCGAAGCCCTGGCCATCACCCAGGCCTACGGCATTTCCCCGCAACTGCTGGGGCAGGCCATTTCCCGGAACGTCATCGCCTCCCCGCTGGCGGCGTTCAAGCTTCCCCTGATGGCGGAGCGCGATTTTTCCACCCACTTTTCCCTGGACAATATGAGGAAAGACAGCGTTTACGCCCAGGAACTGGCGGCGGAAAAGGGCATCCAGCCTCCCGCGGCGGCGCTCGTCTCCTCCATCATGGACCGCCTGTGCCGCGAAGGTCATGCGGAAGAGGATTTCGGCTGCCTGGCGGAACAATTCGATTAACCCGATCCCGACCGATGATTCCCGGAGGAACATGCACCAGCTTTCTTCTGCCCCTCCTGCTCCTTGTTCCCTGCGTTTGCGGACAGGAGGCGGAACGGGAAGAAAGCGCGCCGCCTGCCGCCGCGCATGAAGAAACAGTCCCCCTGCCCGTTCCGAACACGGACCATCTGGACGATTCCTCCGACCGCCCCGTTCTGCAGGGCCGGTCCAACGTTGCGCCCGTTGCCGAACCCGTTCCCGCTCCTGCGGCTCCGTCCGGAGAAATGGCAACCCCGCCCGCGGCGGCTCCCGCCACGGAAGCCCCGGTACAGCGACAGCCCTTCACCAGCATTTCCTCTTCCAAGCAGTTCCACGTGATTGGTCAGGACGCCCTGCTGGCCGGCGCCATCGCCTCCCGCGCGGATTCCATGCGTACGGCGCTGCTGAAAATCCTCAAGCAGCCGAACGAGTGGAAGAACCGGATCATCATCCGCCTGCTGGGGGAACCGGGCACCCCGGTTCCGCCCAATCCCATCCGCATGCAGACCACTATCCTGGGGGACGCCATCACGTACAATATTTACATCCACCTGGGCCGCGGCATCAACCAGGACAGGCTCCGGAACGCGGTCATTTCCACCCTGCTTTATGAAATGATGCTGCGGAACATCGATCCGGAGGGCCTGCCGGAACAGGTCAGCCTTCCTGCCTGGCTCATTACCGGGCTGGAACAGGCCGTTCTGTGGCAGACCAATGAAGCGGACCGCGCGCTGTATTCCACCCTGTTCCAGCAGGACGGCATCATGAGCCCGGACGATATTCTGAAAAGCCGGGAGCCAGAGAAGGAGCTGGACGCCACCTCCTACGCCGCCTACCAGACTTCCTGCGGTGCCCTGATGCTCTGCCTGCTGAACCAGAAAAACGGCCCGGAAGGGATGAAACAACTGCTGGACCAGGCGATTCTGGGGGGGGACGATCCCAAAAACCTCATCAAGCGCCATTTTCCCCAGCTCAATCTGACGCCCTCCTCCCTGCACAAATGGTGGACGCTCCAGCTTTCCCGCATGGCTACCCCACCCGTGACGGAAACCCTCACGATCATGGAGACGGAGAGGCATTTGCAGGAAGCCCTCACCCTGGTCAAGTACGATCCGGACACGCGGACCACCTCCACTTTTCCCGTGGACAATCTGGAGGAGGCCGCCTCCCTGACCGACCTGAAGAGGCAGCTTTCCAACATATCCGGCAACCTGTTCAACCTCAGCAGGCGCTCGTTCCCTTCCTACCGTCCCGTCATCGTGGAATACGCCAAGCTCGTCGCCCTGATGCAGACGGACAGGCTGGACCGCAGGAAAGCCGCTCCGAAAATCAGCCAGCTCCGGGAAATACGGGAACTTTCCATGAAAACGGCCCGGCGCGTACGGGATTATATGGACTGGTATGAAATCAACACCCGGACCGGTTCCGGAAAGACGTTTGATTCCTACGCGGCAACCATGAAGCTGATCCGGGAGCAGGAGGCTCCGGCCAACACGCCCATCGCCAGGTACCTGGACGATATTGAAAAATTGTACACGCTTCCGGCAAAGGCTCCCGTTCCCCCCCTGTACGGGAACGACTGACCCCGGAATTACGGGATTTCCGCACGGACAGCCCGGTCCGGCAGTCCCGGCGGAACGCCGCAGAAGAAACCGCTCCGGGATTCACCGGCTTTTACGGGAGGCGCCCGGCCCTCCGCCCCTTTTTGCGAGGGTCTGCCGGGTATTCGTGTCAGCATGCTATCCGCGTTATGACAATTCCGGGTACGGCCTTGTCTGACTGTCATATGAAACATGTATTGCTTCCTCCTTTTTTTGCCGTCGCCGCCCTTGTTTCCTGTGATCCCGTGCTGGCCCAGCAGGTTCTCCAGCCCCAGCCGTCCCCGGAAGGCGTTTACCTGAATACGGAACGCGGCCTGCGCGTCAGGCCGCTGGAAGGCAGGGAAATAAGCCCCAGCTTGATCAAGGGGCTGAAGCCGGAGGAACAGATCACCAAGCGCACGCCTGGCGTGCCCACCAAGCCGAGCATTCTTCTCCAGCACCTTTCCCGCCCGTCCAAGCCCGGCATTGAGTTTTTTGCGCCCAAGCCCCTCAAGATGATGCCGTATCTGGACAGTTCCTACGTTTTCGGCAATACCTGCGTGGAACCGAACGCCTGGATCCGCGAGGACATGATTTCCACAGGAGCGCAAAAAATTAAAACAGCCCTGTCCAGATACGGCATCACCTATTCCGCCCAGTACGGTTTCAATTACACGGGCCTGACGGGCGGCGGCCTGAACGGCAGAAAGGATTTCGCCTCCCACAACGGTTCCCTGCTGACCAACATCACCCTGTTCCGCAACAATTCCACGGGCAGCGGCATGTACCTGGCTTCCGAGTTCGACTTCGGCAACGGTTTTCATTTCAATGAGGGGAATGCGGGCCCCCAGACCACGCTGGGCTCCCTCCAGAATCCCACCAGTTCCTTCCAGGGGCCGGATCCGCACCTGAGCAACCTGAGCCTGGCCTGGGTGGGCGCGGGCGGCAAGCTCCTGCTGATGGCGGGACAATTGGACACCACCAATTACATGGACCACAACGCATACGCCAATTCCCACAACAATAACCTGACCAACAGCGTTTTCGGCAACAATCCCATGCTTCCGCTCACGGATAATTCCCTGGGTTTCCATTTTGCCTGGCAGCCCACCACCTCCTTTTACGTGATGGGCGCCACCGCCGCCAACAACATGACAGCCAACCACAATCCGTTCAAGAATATGAACTCGGACAACTGGACCAACGTGCTTGAGTTCGGCTACGTGGCGGAGGATTTCTGCGGATGGGGGCCGGGCGTGTACCGCCTCCAGCCCTTTTTCACCACCAGCGACAGCGAAAACGGGGGCGGCGTGGGCGTCAACTTCCAGCAGCAGCTCGGCCGCCACAGCCATCTGGGCTGGTTTTTCCGGGGCGGCTGGGCCAGTGACGACGCGGCCACGCTGACCGGCGTACGCTGCGCGGCCACCACGGGGCTGGTGCTTCTTTCCCCCTTTTACGGGAAGGGCGCGTCCAATGACGGCTACCTGGGCCTGGGCTTCCTCTGGCAGCAGGGGGCCAGGAAGAACGGACCGTACGTGAATAAGAATGAATACGGCATTGAACTGACCTACGTGATGCAGGTAACGCCCACCATGACGCTTCAGCCCGACATTCAGCTCGTGAAGAATCCCGTCAACGGCCGCCGGGGCCAGACCGCCGTGGTTTTCCAGATCCAGAACGTGTGGTCCTGGTAAGGGGACGCACCGGAAATATTGGAAAATATTGATCGCATTTCCCGGAAATCGTGTCTAAATGGAAACATATTTACCCGGACCACGCACATGAAGCGCACTGAGCTATCTTCCCTGAAGGAGGCGGAACAGGCCTCCCTGAACCATGAGATTCTAACCACCTGGCGACCCGGGGAAACCTTGGGGGAACACATGGAGCGGCGCGGCGTCAGCCGCCGGGAATTCAATAAATGGTGCTTGAAAATGATCGCCCTGATGGGCGTGGCCTCCGTGAGCGGCGGCGTTTCCAACGCCCAGGAAATCGCGGACAAGATGGCGAATCTCAAACGTCCCGTGGTTATCTGGCTCCAGCTTCAGGAATGCACCGGGTGCCTGGAAAGCACCATCCGCAGCTATAATGAGGAGATCGGGGACATGGTGCTTTCCGCCGTGTCCATGCCGTATGTGGAATTGCTCATGGCCCCCTCCGGGGAGGCGGCCAACCAGGCGCTGGAAGAGGCGATCAAGGAACCCCACATCCTGGTCATCAACGGGTCCGTTCCGGTCAACGACGGCGGCATTTACTGCACCGTGGCCGGGGAAACGGTGGAACACCTGCTGCGCCGCTGCGCGGAGAACGCCTCCTATATCCTGGCCGTGGGCTCCTGCGCCTACTTCGGCTCCATCCAGGCAGCACGCCCCAATCCCACGGGGGCCGTGGGCGTGCGGGACATCCTGACGGACCGCACGGTCATCAACGTGCCAGGCTGCCCCCCCATCGGGGACGTGATCACGGCCGTGATCATGTACATTCTCACTTTTGACCGCGCACCGGAGTGCGACCTGGAAACGCGCCCCCTGATGGCGTACGGCACGCGCATCCACAACAATTGCCCGCGCCGCGCCCATTTTGACGCCGGCCAGTTCGTGAACGTGTTTGACGACGAGAACGCGCGCGAATGTTTCTGCCTGTACAAGGTGGGCTGCAAGGGGCCGGATACTTTCTCTCCCTGCCCCATCGTCAAGTGGAACGGCGGGGTCAGCTTCCCCATCCAGTCCGGGCACCCGTGCATCGGCTGCACGGAGCTGTATTTCTTCGACCGCATGACTCCCTTCTACAAGACGCTGCCCAACGTGAACGGTTTCGGCGTGGAGGCCTCCGCCAACGTGATCGGCGCCGTGGGCGTAGCCGCCGCGGGCACGGCCATCGCCGCCCATGCGGTGGGGTCCGCCATTCACTACAGGCGGCAGCACATGAAGGAGGAGGCGAACGTCTCCCTGCCCGCCTTCGGGGACGCGCCCGGCTCCCCCGACAAGGAAACTGAAGAATAAGAAGCCTTTTACACCAGATTACCATGAGCAATTACACATCAGCGGCCGTTCCGGAATCCAGCCGCGTGGTCATCGACCCCGTGACGCGCATCGAAGGCCACCTGCGGGTGGAGATGGAGGCCGGAGACGGCGTGATCAAGAACGCCTGGACGTCCACCACCCAGTACCGCGGCATTGAAGTGATCGCCTGCAAGCGCGATCCGCGGGACGTGTGGGCCTTCGTGGAACGCATCTGCGGCGTCTGCACGGGCACCCACGCCATTGCGGCGCTGGCCGCGGTGGAAGACGCCCTGCAATACCCCGTGCCCATCCAGGCCAAACTTATGCGGGACCTGGTCAGCGGCGCGCTGGGCATTCAGGACCACGTGATCCATTTCTACCAGCTCCAGGCCATGGACTGGGTGGATGTGGTTTCCGCCCTGAAGGCGGACCCGAATGAGACCGCCGCGATTGCCAAGTCCCTTTCCGACTGGCCCCTTTCCTCCGCCACGTATTTTGCCGGGGTGCAGAAGAAGCTGAAGGATTCCATCGCCCACGGACAGTATTCCATTTTCACGAACGGGTACTGGGGCCACCCCGCCTACAAGCTCCCGCCGGCGGTGAACCTGCTGGGCGTGGCGCATTACCTCCAGGCCCTCGTCTGGCAGAGGGACATGATCAAGATCCACACCATCCTGGGCGGCAAGAACCCGCACCCCAATTTCCTGGTGGGCGGCATGGCCTGCGCCATCAACATGAACAACGACCAGGCCATCAACCAGTTTTCCCTGAGCTACCTGAAGCAGCTCGTGGATACCTGCCACGATTTCATCCACAAGGTGTACTACCCGGACATCGTGGCCATTGCCGGTTTTTACAAGGATTACGCCCACATCGGCGCGTCCAATCCCAACCTGTTCTGCACCGGGGACCCGTCTGAGATCAATACCGGGGCCCCCGCCGGAAAGGGCATGATCAAGCCGGGCGTGCTGCTGAACGGGGATTACAAGAATGTCCTTCCCTTTGACCAGGACAAGATCAAGGAGTTCGTCACCAGCGCGTGGTACAAGTACACGGAGGGCCGGGACGCGGGGCTGGCCCCGTACGACGGCCAGACGGACGCGGATTACAACGGGCCCAGGCCTCCCTACAAATGGCTTTCCGACCGGCCCCAGTACACCTGGGTGAAGGCTCCGCGCTACGACGGCCACGCCATGGCCGTGGGCCCGAACGCCCGCATGATGATCGGCTACGCCCAGGGTGTTCCCGCCATCGTGGAACGGGTGGACGCCGCCTGCGACAAGCTGGGGCTGCCGCGCGACAACGCCTTCATGAATTCCACGCTGGGCCGCGTGTACGGCCGCGCCCTGGACGCCATGATCAATGTGGACATGATGGTGGACCAGCTCCAGGAAATGACGAACCGCATCAAGAACGGGGAAACCGCCACCTTCAACCCGGAGAAATGGGAGCCCGAGACATGGCCCTCCTCCTGCAAGGGTGTGGGCTGGGTGGAAGCCCCCCGCGGCAGCCTCAGCCACTGGGTAAGGATTGAAAACGGCCAGACGGTGAATTACCAGGCCGTGGTTCCCAGCACCTGGAACAGTTCCGGACGGGACGCGGAAGGCCAGATGGGGCCGTACGAGTATTCCCTGGCCCACACCGGAACGCATCCGCTGGTGGACCCGTCCCGCCCCGTGGAGCCCCTGCGCACCATTCACAGCTATGACCCGTGCCAATCCTGCGCCGTCCATCTGTTTGACGAAGAGGGAGAGGCCATTCTGACCAGACAGGACCCGTGAAAACGACCCTCATCAATGAAGACCTCACCCTGGTGGTGGAGGATGCCATTCCGGCCAGTACCGTTTACTCTCCGGAGGAAATCCTGGCGCTGGCCGTGTGCGCCTCCCCCAACGGGAGCACGGACCCGGGGGACCTGGCCCTGCTGCACGCGGCACGGGAACGCGGCATCCAGCTGAATTACGCCCAGCAGGCGGATTCCTGGGAGGCCCCGTCCGGAGAACGCCATTACAGCACCGCCATCCTGAAGGCCGCGGACAAGGAAGACGCCGTCCCCTTCATGGTGGCCCGCGGCAACCTGAACGCCCTGGAAAAACTGTGCGAGGTCAGCAATCTGGAAAAGGAACGCATGAACAAGGCTTTTGAAGCCTACGATCCGTCCGGCTTCCAGCCCGTGGGAATTGCCGTGCACCGCTCCGGCGCCCCGTGGCGCCTGCTGGGCGTGGTGCCCATGCACGCCATGCGGGACGTGCGCCATCTTTCCAAGGCCAAGGCCAATTTCCGCTACTTCCACGTCTGGGACTGGCCGCTGCGGGTGCTGCACTGGACATGGGTGTTCTGCATCATCGGCCTGGCCGCCACGGGCATCTGCATCGCGGAAGGCTGGTTCCTGAAAATGGGGGACCTGCACGGCGCTTTCCAATTCGGCACGCTCCGCTTCGTCCATTACGCCCTGGGCTGGACGCTGGTGGTGGTGATGATGCTCCGCTTTTCCTGCTTTTTCATGGCCTCCAACAAGTACCAGAGCTTCCGGGCGCTGTTCCCCGTCTCCAGACAACAGTGGAAGGACCTGTACACCACGGCGGTGGACTACGTTTTTGCGCGGAGCTATGACGGCCCGCGCTACATCGGCCACAATCCCCTCCAGCAGTGGACATACACGGGCGTGTACGTCCTGTTCACCACCATGATCGTCACCGGGCTGGCCCTGTACGCGCTGTATGAGCCGCGCCACTGGTTCTACCACTGGTTCATGCCGCTAAACGACCTGATCGGGGTTCCGTACGTGCGCCTGATCCACCTGATCGGGATGTGGTGCTTCATCATCTTCGCCATGATCCACGTGTACCTGTCCATTCTTTCCGGGAACGTGGACCGGGACGGCACCATTTCCTCCATGTTCAGCGGCGGCCGCTGGCTGCGCAAGGGTGTGAAATTCAGGGATGAATAATACCGGATCAACGTTCATGGAAGCTGAAGAATATATGGAAGCCCTGCGCGGCTGCCCCGTGAAGGGGAACGCCTATCCCGTGCTCGTGCTGTGCGTGGGCAATCCGCTCATGGGGGACGACGGAGTGGGCGTGGAGCTGGCGAAACGGCTCCAGGAACGGGACTACGGTCCGCTGGTGCATGTGGAGGAGGGGGGCACCCTGGGCATGACGCTGCTGCCCCTGCTGGAAGACGCGGACACGGTCATCCTGGTGGACGCCGTGAAGACGGGGGCCGCACCGGGCACGCTCGTCACGCGCAGCAAGGAGGAGCTCCCCCGCCATTTCTCCCGCGTCATTTCCCCGCACCAGATAGGCATGAAAGAGGTGCTGGGCGCCGCCCAGCTCTGCGGCACCCTGCCGCGCGCCATCACGCTGGTGGGGGTGGAGGCCGCGCACACGGAGTTCTGCCAGCCCATGTCCGCAGAGGTGCGGGCGGCCATGCCGCAGGCTCTGGAGCTGATTGAAAACCTCATTGCCCGGGCGGTGGAGGACTGCGCGGACCGGGAAAACTCCCATGCATGAAGTAGGCATCATGGAAGGGGCGCTGGACATGGCGCGCCGCCTCATGGAAGAAAACGGCGGCTCCCGGCTGGTGCGCGTGCACATGACCATCGGCAGCCTGAGCGGCGTGGTGCCGGACGCCCTGCAATCCGCCTTTCTGGCCCTGAAAGACGCCTACGCGGCGGAGAACGCCGCCCTGGAAGTCACCTGGGTGGAGGCCCTCTGCCGCTGCGACGACTGCCAAGAGGATTTTCTCTTCACGTACCACGGCTACATCTGCCCCGGCTGCGGGGAGCCCGCCCTGGCCATCCTCCGGGGGCGGGAGCTGGAGCTTACCCGCGTGGAATGGGAATGACCCCCGATCCTCCTTTCACCGTTCCGCTCCCACCCGGAAAAAATCAGGAAATTTACCCGAACATTTTTCACTTCCGGACGGTCAAACATATTGGCGTACTATTACTACGCCGCAAATTCCAACCCAGCTGTAGAACCAATACCATGAGCAATATCAACCCATTCATCCTGACGGGAATGATGCCGCTTTCAGCGTCATCCATGAACCGCGTTTCCTATATGTGCCCGGTGACCATCACCAATGACGTGGTCCAGGGACAGACGGATGTTCAGGATTCCCTGACCATTGACGCCGGAGGCAGCCTTTACATCATCAACGCCCCCGTCTATGTGGGCGGCCCCAACCAGCCGGACCACGGCCACGGCACCGCCCACCTGGCCGTGCGCAACGGGGGTACCCTGACGCTCATCGGCAACCTGCCGGACCACATGACCATGTTCCTGGGGGACAAGGCCAACGGGAGCCTGGAGATCAACGGCGGCCGCGTGCTGATGGGACAGGGGCGCATCCAGGGCGCCAGGGAGCACGAAGGGCGCATCACGATGACGGACGGCTGGCTTTTTGCCTCGGAGATAGACCTGCCCTGCGACGGCTCGGAGTTCATTATCAGGCACGGACTGGCCCGCATTAAAAAACTGACGGGCAGCGTTTCCACCCACATTTACGGAGGCGTGCTTCACGTGAAGGAATACGCCCATTGCGACCGCATCCATTTGGTGGACAACGGGGTGCTGCTGCTCGGCAGCATCACCAGCCAGCCTTCCGCGGACGTCATGGCCGGCGCGGGCATCAATTTCCGCGGGGACGGAGGCGCCCTGGTCATCCGCGTGCCGCACCCGGAAAAGGCGCTGACCCGCACACGGGAGGCGGAACACGTCTTTGACGAATTGCTGAGAAGGGGCAAGCTGTACCACGACAACGAGCCCATGACCAATTTCCAGGGATTCCACATGAGGGAATTTACCGGGCACGACAGCCTGACGTATGCCGCCCTGCGCCCCGCCGCACAGCTTCATTCCGACCAGAACCAAGTCACGCGCCTGCTGCATACCTTCATGTACGGCGGCAGCGACCGGGAAATACCCATCTGAACACAGACGCTCAGGAGGGACTGGCCGGCCAATAACCCCTGGCCGGAAGGCAGGCAGGGGAATTCCCCTCCTCCGGGTGCCGCATCTTCCTTTAACCGGGAAAGGCGGAAGCTTTCCTTTTTTCTAGTCCTCCGCCGCAATCCCGCGGCAGCCCGGCCTCCGGCCATGCCCCCTTCACGGCCGGATTCCCCGAAGACAAGAGTTTCCGGTCCGATGATACTTATGGCCCTGTTCTCCCGGAATGAGGCGGAAATTTTCTTTCCCGGAGCCAGGTTTTCATCGGCCCGCGGCAGGAAAAAGAGCCTGTTTTGCCTTTCCCGGACAAGCCGGGACCGGAAACAGCTTCCCCGGACGGCGGCAGATTTTCAGGGGACGGAACACGCACCTATCCGACAGAATAACCGGATTCAAAAAAGGAGGCCGCCCCGCTTGTTGCGCAGGACGGCCCCTGTTGAATGTTCTCGGTCAATCCGGAGATTATTTGATGAACGTGATCGTGAAGGGCATCTGGTACGTGTATTCCCTGTTGGATATCTTGATCGTGTACACGACGGACAGGATGATCCACACCAAAGGAAGGATCCAAATGAACAGGAAACCAATGAAGATCAGGGTCAGAACTCCGAAGAACGCCCAGGACACCAGCAGGTAAATTCCCCAGGAAATCTGGGCATTGATAACGTTCTTGCCTATCTGGTCCACCAGGGGGTAGTCCTGCTTCCAGATCAGCCAGCAGATGAGCGGGCCAACGACGTTCGGTCCGGGAATAGCCATCGTAAACAGGGAGAGCAGAGGAGAAATCGCCGTAACGAGCGCAAAATTATCACTGTTGGACTGCGGTGAAACACCCGGTTCGGGAGATGGAGGCGGTCCGGGATGGGGAGGCGGACCTGAAGCGGCGGAAGGGGGAGGAACCGGCGTGGGAGACGGCGGCGGAACAGGAGTGGGGGCGGGAACAGGAGTGGGGGCGGGAACGGGAGTTGGGGGTGGAACAGAAGCAGGAATCACGGGTTCCTGGGTCGTTTCAGGTTCGGATGATTGATTGGTTTCGTTCATAATGGTGTTTGATACGGGGTTAAATTGCTATGGCGGATGCAGGAAAATTCCCTCACTCCGCCACTATCGGCACTTTCTCATACCCTTTCTTGCCAAGTCAATATTTTAAACCGCTGCAAGGGACATGCGCTCCGGAGCTTGACAAGGCTCCGCCGGATGCCATAAACACTACCCCATGAATGTCCGCACCGCAGGCGTGCTTCTTTCCGCAGCCCTTTTTTCCTGTTCTCCGCCCGTGCCGGATATTCCGCCAGCCGCGCCCACGGTCACCAGGACGGAGGCCCTTCGCACCAGCCGCGCGTATACAAACCTGGCCTGGAGGGGGACCCGCCACAACGTCCGGCACGGAACGGATCCCGACGGGATCAGGATAGACACTCCGGACGTGTCCGCATCCGGCACCCATGCGGGAGCCTGGTGGAAGCCCGGCGCACGGTCCGCGGGCATGCCGTACAAGTGGGGAGGGTTCGATACCCCGCGGCAATTCGTCAGCCGCCTGAACCGCGACCCGGAAAACGGAGGCCGCCCCGCCGCTGCCGGAGACATGGGCACCCCGGAAAAGCAGGCGGCGGGAGACGACGCGGTCAGCAGGTTTGCCGCCGGAGTGGATTGTTCCGGTTTCGTCTCACGGTGCTGGCGCCTGTCCCGGCCCTGGTCCACGCGCGAACTTCCTTCCCTGTGCACGCCGCTGGACTGGGAAGAGTTGAGAACGGGGGACATCCTGATCGTACCGGGGCGGCATGTGCTCATGTTCATTGAGTGGCACGGAGACGGCAGGGACGCTTTTCTGGGCAGTGAAGCCGGCCCCCTGCCGGTCTGGAAATGTGCGGAACATTTCTTCAGCCGGACCGTACTGGAACGCAGCGGCTACCGTCCCATGAGGTACAAGGGCATGCGGGAACCGGAGACGGATCCCGGAACGGCTAAGCCGTAAATAATGCCGCAGCAGCCCGGTTTTTCCGGAAAAAGGAACCCAAACGAACAATACGAACACGAAGTATCAGGTAATCAAAAGGCACCAAAGCGAGTTCCCGAATCCCGTCATTATTTCCAGGGGCGAGAGACTTGTCATTGGAGAGAAGTACGGGGAGAACGAAGCCTGGAACGACTGGTATTTCTGCGAGACGGAAGACCGGAACAAGGGCTGGGTTCCCAAACAGGTGTTCCAATGGCTGGGCGGCAGCGTGGGAGAAGCGCTGGAAGATTATTCCGCCAGGGAATTGAATGCGGAGGAGGGGGTAGTCCTGACCGGTTCCCAGGCGCTCAACGGCTGGATATGGTGCCGGAATCCCGCTTCCGGGGAAGAAGGATGGGTGCCCGTTGAAAACCTCCTCCCCATGGGAGCGGATACGGAGGGACGATAAGCCGTTCCGGGCGTCCGGTTCGCAAACTGCCGCGATCAGTTTTTTCGGAACGCCGGGGGCACGGCTCCGGCGGGATGGAGGGAAATCCGCCGGGGGAATTATCCGAACACATGGGCCATACGCCGGCAGGGAGATGCCTGCACATTTATCCCGGTTATTCCGGCATGTGCGCTGCGGGGACGGCCCTTCCCCGTCCCGGCGAAGGAGTTCCGGGGCTAGATTTCCAGTTCTCCGGCAGTCAGGACGCGTGCAAATATTCCGTCCAGTCCCGCCATGTAGGCGTTGTGCACGGTTTTGGCCGGCAGGGTCTCTCCCATGACGGACAGGTCCTTCGTGGCGCACGCATCGTACAGCAAGGTCACGGGAATTTGGTGATCCCAGGCCGCACGGACCGTGGTATCTATGCACATGTGGGTCATCATGCCGCACACGACCAGTTCGTCCACCTTTTTCGCACGAAGCAGGTCCGCAAGGCCCGTCCGGTAAAAGCTGTTGGGAGCGTGCTTGACGAGCACATCCTCACCCGGCAGAAGCGTCAATCCGGCGTGGATTTTTACGCCGTCCGTCCCCGGCAGGAAGAAGGACGCATCCGGCCGGGTGTTGACGTGCTGGACATGGATGACGGGCAGTCCGGCCTTCCTGAAGAGCCGTAAAACGGAGACAATATTCTCCAGAGCCTCTCCCGGGCCGGAAAGCTCACACTTCCCGCCGGGAAAATAGTCATTCTGAACGTCAATAATGAGGAGAGCCTTCATTCTGCATTACCTGTTTTTCCAGAATACCGTGCATCCGCGCCGCGGGCGGGCGTGCCGCCTTTTTACAGGCACGGACGTACGGGACGGAATGAGTTACAAGGGCTGGACGTTGAAGTTATACACTTTCCCCTGGAAAGATTCACCCAGGGTTTTCAGCGGCAGAACGAAGGTGGAACGGTGCACCTTGGGACGGTGCTTGAAGTTTTCAACAAAGTCCTTGGATTTGTCAGAAAAACTTTTCAGCACGGCAGTTCCGGCAGGCTGCCCGTCCAGGAACAGGCTGGTTTTTTCCGGTTCACCCACAATTTCCACCTTGACCTTTTTGCCTACGGGCAGCTTGGCGCCGAAGGAGAATTCCAGGGTGTCGTCACGACGAAAGCCGACGGTGCCGTCCTTCATGACCGCTAGCAGTTCGCCCTCCGGCGCGGAAAGCAGCACCTGTTCCCTGCCTTCCGGAGCGGCGTTAAGTTCCAGTTCCGCGGTCAGGCGGTAATTCGGTCCCAGCGAGGGCTTGTCCAGCTTCTGGGGCAGAGAGGAAGGAGTGACCGCAAAGGGCTGGGCGTCCTTCCATTTATGAAGGGGGTTGGTGCGCGGAGCGTTGCCGATGGCCGCCACCAGCTCGCGATGCTCTTCAAACGTGTCCGGCGCCTTGGCCTTGCCCCACAGCTTCTGGCTGAGGACATCCATGGAACCGGAAAGCATTCCCCAAATATCGTACGGGCCGTATCCCGTGTGCATGATATCCGTTTCATCGTTCCAGATGGCAAAGGTGCCCCCCAGGAGCTGGGGATGCCCGGCGGGAAGCGTTTCATTGCCGATGCGGTTGGGAATCCAGTTGTTGTAGAGCCCCTTGTGGTTCCTGTCCATGCGGTAGTAGTTGGCAAAGGGCACGATGTAGAGGGCGCCGTCATTCGTGTTGATGACATCGTAGCCCAGATTGACGGCTTCCCACGCCTTCATCCAGCCGGCGCTCCAGAGATTCATTTGAACGCCTTTGCTCACCACGGGGGTCTTGCCGGGCTTGGCGCTGAGGCTGCCCCAGATGCGGGGGGTGTAGCCGCGCTTGAGGGCGTGGCTGAGCACGCCGTCCGCAAAGTGGCGGTAGTCTTCCTTGTCTCCGTAGAATTCATCCGCTCCCACGTGGAACACCTTGCAGCCGGCAAATACCGGGCGGCCCAGCTTGGGGTCTTTCAGCAGGTATTCGTCAAAGACTCTGGTCACGAAGCTGATCGTTTCCGGGTTGCCGGCATCCAGCATCTCGCAGCGGCGTTTTTCATGGTTCATGGGGCCTTTGTAGATCAGGTCCGGACGCACCCGGGTGAAGGAGAGCGCGTGGCCGGGGGTGTCGAATTCCGGCACGATGTTGACGCCGTGGCGTCTGGCGTAACCGATCAGGTCCGCAAATTCCTTTTTGGTGTAGGAGAGGTCTTTGGCGGTGAGCGGCGTGCCGTCCTTCCCCTTCACGTTGGATTCCAGGCGGAAGGCGGAGTAGGATTCCTTGAACGGGTCATGCCCGTTGTCCACGTAGTGCTCGTGGAAAATGTAGTTGTTGTTGATGACCAGGTGAAGGTCGTTCAACTTGTACCAGGACATGGTGCGTATCAGGTCCTTGAGGTAGCTGAGGGGATAGGGCGTGCGCGCAATGTCCAGCATGAAGCCGCGCACCGGGTAGCGGGGGAAGTCCACGGCGGTGCCGCAGGGCACGCCGTCCGGGTTCTGGCGCAGCATTTGAAGCAGGGTGCGGGTGCCCCAGTACAGCCCGGTGGGGGTAAGGGCGCCGATACGGATGCCGCCGGCATTGACGGCGAGGCTGTATCCCTCCTTCCCTATGTTGCTTTCCTTGAACAGGGAGAAGGAGATGTCCGCCTTACCTCCGGGGGAAACGAGCCTGACCTTGCGGCCCAGCACGTCTTCCAGGTCGGCGGCAAAGGTACGGGCCAGCTCCTTGTCCGGGCAGGCGACGGTGATGGTGGAACCCAGCTTGTATTCCCCCTTGCCGCCCTTCCATTGCAGGATTTCCGGGATAACCCGGGGCTTGGGGTTGCCCTGCGCGGCCGCGGGAGCCTTCAGGGTGATTTCATAGTCCTTGCTGACGGCCTCCTGGCCGCCCTTGGTCACCTTGAAGCTGACGTTTACCGGAGTGTCCGAGATGACGGGGGCTATTTTCCCCTTGCTGTTGATGAGTTCCTCGTAGTCGGCCCCCAGGAGTTTGATTTGGGCGCCGGAGGCGCTGGGCATCGGCAGTTGTCTGGTCCCGGCCTTGATTTCCGGGATGGAGAGGGAGTCGGCAATCTGCCGGGCATCCTGACCCATCAGCGGCCCCGCCGCAAATGCGGCCATCATTAAAAGTATGTTCCTGTTCATGTTCGTGTGTCGTTCCGGGAAGAATGGCATGCCCGATTTGCTGTAAGAATTACGCAACATCCGTCCCTTTCTTGCAAGGAAATAAAAAAGCGGCCGAAAGCCCGCCCGGCATTCCGGCAAAGACGGTTCGCGGATGAAGAGACGTTTTCCGATTTTACGGATTTTACGGAAAGAAAAGGGCCGGACCGTCTTCAGGCGGCCCGGCCCCGGATGGGGGGAAACCCGGTTTAGGCGCGGATGTCGATCACTTCCCCGGCGGGGAAGCGCACCTTCGCTTCACGGGCGTAGGCGTCGTCCTGGGCTCGGTAGCCCAGGGCTACGCCCACCACGGAACGGTACGGCGTGCCGTCCAGCCCTAAAATTTCATCGTATTTCCGGCGGTCCATGCCGCCGATGGTGCAGGAGTCCACCCGCAGGGCCGCAGCCGCGCTGAGCAGGAACCCGGCGGCGATGTACACCTGGCAGTCCAGCCACGTGTCCATTTTTTCCGGAGTCAGGGCCTTCACGTAGCCGCCGTAGAAGTCCGCGGAGGAGGCCAGTTTTTCCGCGGACGGATGGCGTGTGAATTCAATCTGGGCCAGGTAGCGGTCCACATCCTTCTGGGTGGCGTCCCGCCGGGCGCACAGCACCACGTAATGGGAGCAGTCCTCCACCTGGGACTGGTTCCAGGAAACCTCCCGCAGGCGTTCCTTCAGCTCCCGGTTCGTGACGACCACGAATTTCCAGAGCTGGAGCCCCAGGGAAGACGGGCTGAGCCGCAGGCTTTCCGCCAGCGCGTGCCAGACGGGTTCCTCAATGCGGGCCTGGGGATCAAACTTCTTGCAGGCGTAGCGCCATTCAAGACCGTCAATGTATTGTTGCGGTGAAATCATAAAAGGTATGACAGGTTCAGCGGTAAAATTGTTTAAAGAACTTCCTTCAGGACTTCCACGCAGCGGGCGTTTTCCGCGGGGGTGCCGATGCTGATGCGAATCCACTCCGGCAGGCCGTAGCCGTCCTGCGCGCGGACGATCACCCCTTTGGCAAGCATGTCGTTGAACACCTTTTTGCCCTGCCCCACCTTCACCAGGATGAAGTTCCCCTGGCTGGGAATCCATTCCAGCCCCATGTCCCTGAACGCCTGTTCGTAGAAGCGCATGCCCGCGGCATTGTTTTCCACCGTGCGGCGCACATGTTCCTGGTCTTCCAGGGCGGCCAGGGCCGCTTCCTGCGCCAGAACGTGCAGGTTGAACGGCGCGCGCGCCTTGTGCAGCATGCCGGCCACGGCTTCCGGGGCAATGCCGTAGCCCACACGCAGGCCCGCCAGGCCGTAAGCCTTGGAAAAGGTGCGCAGGACGATCACGTTGCGCCCTTCCCTCACGAATTTGAGGGTGTCCGGCGGGTTGTCGGAAAATTCCCGGTACGCCTCGTCAAAGCACACCAGCACATGGTCCGGCACCTTCGCCATGAAATCGTCGATTTCCCGCTGGCCGACGACGGTGCCGACCGGGTTGGTGGGGTTGGTGATGAATACGATGCGCGTGCGGTCCGTGACGGCGTCCAGGAAGCCGTTCAGGTCATGGGTCCAGTCCGGCTTGTTGGGAACTTCCACGTACGCCGCGCCAAACAGCCTGGCCATGATGGGGTACATGGAAAAGGCGTGCCTGGCGGCCACCACCTCGGCCTGCGGGTTCAGCAGGGCGTGGCAAATGAGTTCGATTACCTCGCTGCTGCCCGTGCCCACCACCGTCTGGCCAAAGTCCACGCCGCAGAATTCCGCAATGGCGGAACGCAGCCGGAAAGCCGCGCCGTCCGGATAAATGTTTACTCCGGCAGCCGCCCGGGAGATGGCCTCCACCGCCCGGGGGGACGGTCCCAGGGGATTTTCATTGGAGGCCAGTTTCACAATGTCACGGGGGTCCAGGCCCAGTTCCCGGGCCGTTTCCTCAATCGGCTTGCCCGGCTGATAAGCCACCAGCTCCAGCACATGCTGGTTTGCGAAACTTTCAATACTCATAGCGGCGGAATGTTACTCCCGCTTCCAGTCCTTGACAATACGGATTTTTCCGCCGGAACAAAAGGCCCGCATGCGGGAAGGCTCCCCATGTGCCCCGCCCGCAGGGCGGAACTTCCCCGCAGGAAAGGAACGAGGCGGCCGCCTATTCCGCCCTGCCCTCCTCCCCGGCGGGCGCATCATTCCGGCAAACGCATCCCGACGCATATCTGCCGCCCATTTCCTCCCGTGCCCGGCGCGTCATGGCGGCAATCAATTCCGCTTTTCCGTCCGTATAGGCATCCCGGTTGAATTCGAATTCCCTTTTTAAAGAGTGCTTGAGGGAGGCGTATTTTTCCGCCTCATCCGGATGCGCGGCGAGGTAATCCCGGAAATACAGTTCATCCCAGTCCCGGAAGGGACGCACATGCACGTGGAACGCCTGCCCCCTGAACCCCTCCGCCGTATAGCCTTTTGCCATGACCAGCCACATGCGCTCCTCGTCACGGTGCGTCTCCATGTAGCCGCATTTCCGCAGCAAGGAGGGAGTTTCAAAAACGAACGAATCCGGAGAAACCTCCATCAGAATGTCAATGGTGGGCTTGGCGTCCAAGCCGGGCACCGCCGTGCTCCCGATATGGGAGATGCGGGCGATGTGCGTGCGGTCCACGGCCTCCGCCAGCAGGTCCCTTTCCCGGCGGTAAAGTCCCGCCCATTCCTCTCTGGAACCACTCAGGATGATGGGAAACAGGCGCCAGAGTTCCTCATGGCTCATGCGGGACAAAACGGCTTCATCCGGGAGGCTGCTGGACATTCCCGGAAGATAGGGGATATGCCTCCGGAGGTCAATTCCGCAGATGATTCCGCAACCTTCCCCGCGGAAAGCACGGCTTTCCGCACATTCCCCCCTACCTTTTCCGTTTGCGGTCCGTCCTTTTCCGGCACCGCATGGCCTGGTACGCGGCCACGGTAAAGGCAAATGCCGTTACACCCATAAAGGAGCGGAACAGCCAGATCAGCAGCTCCCAGTATATGTCCTGAGTCATGCGGATGGCTTTTGACCGGACGCGGATTCCCCGGCCTGTTCTTCCCGCAGGCGTTTCACGGCACAGGCCAGCAGGGTGGCCCTGTCCAGCTGGCAGCGCTGCACGTGGAGGGCTTCCGCTTCAGCATCCCGGAAAAACTGGATGGACAGCGGCATTTTTACCTTGATCTGTATTTTTTTCTGGATTTTTTTCTTGTTTCCCGTCTTCATAAAATATCTTTTCAGGTACGATTTTGAACTATTGGATGCCTTTACAGAGGAATATTGCAACGTAAATGGTACTTTCGTCAAGAATAATATACCATTTTAGGGACTTATTCATAAAAAAGGTTGAATTCACGCACCGATAGCGTTACAAAGTATGCATGAGTGAGAACCAGGACGAACTCAAAGCCCAAATCAAGGTTTGGTTGAAACAGCAGAAAATGACCCGTGAAGAGTTTGCGGCGGAATGTTTCGTTTCGCCCAACACGGTTCGCAACTGGCTGGCCAGAGTATCCATTCCCAAGGACAAGGAGGCTCTTATCAGGCTGATGATGGAGAAGACGGAGCGGGAAAAGGAACTCAAGGAAGCGGCCAGGGCCCATTGGAAGCCGTTTGCCGTCATGGTGAATACCGACGATTACAAGCTCATTGAAAAAGCTGCCCGAAAGGACAATATGACCGTGGAGGAATGGGCTGAAGGAATCCTGATCCGCGACGCCCAGGAACGCATGGAGCACGTTTACCCGGAATCCCTCCGCGTTGCGGAAGAACCCAAAGGATACGGCATCCCGCGTACCTCCGGACCAGATTCCGCTCCGAACAAGCCGCGCTGATAAATTATAAGTTTACATTTAGAACCATCAAAAAGCCGCAGTGGGATAGAACACCCATTGCGGCTTTTCAAAATTCTTTATTTTACTCAATTACTTTTTGGCATGAGGGAGAGGAGCACTCTTCCTTGCATGCATCATCCTGCTCCGGCTACAGACACAACAGCCGAAGCTTTTTCCGCCTTCTCACGCCAGGGAACCGCCCCGATTTTTTTGCTCGAACCCGTGGGCGGGCTCCGCTATATTTCCCCCCGTTATGGCAACACCGGATTTTCATTATCAGGACCCTTTTCCTCTGGAAAAGGACGACACCCAGTACCGCCTCATCACCTCCGACTACGTAAGCGTAGGGGAATTTGAAGGGCACCCCATGCTCAAAGTGGAACCGGAGGGCCTGCGCCTTCTGGCCGCGGAAGCCTTCCACGACGTGGCTTTCTTCCTGCGCCCCGCCCACTTGAAGCAGGTGGCCGCCATCCTGGACGATCCGGAAGCCAGCGCCAACGACAAGAGCGTGGCCCTGACGATGCTCCGCAACGCGGAAGTGGCCGCCGCCGGCATCCTTCCCTTCTGCCAGGACACGGGCACCGCCACCATCGTCGGCAAGAAGGGCCAGCAGGTCTGGACCGGCTGCGACGACTGCGAATTTCTTTCCCACGGCGTGTACGACGCCTACACCCAGAACAACCTGCGCTACTCCCAGACCGTGGCGCTGGACATGTACACGGAGAAGAACACCGGAACCAACCTGCCCGCCCAGATAGACATTGAAGCCGTGGAAGGCATGAAGTATTCCTTCCTCTTCGTCGCCAAGGGCGGCGGCTCCGCCAACAAGACCTATCTTTACCAGGAAACCAAGGCCCTGCTCAACCCCGCCACGCTCAAGAAGTTCCTGGTGGAAAAAATGAGCACGCTGGGCACGGCGGCCTGCCCGCCCTACCACATCGCCTTCGTCATCGGCGGCACCTCCGCGGAGAAGTGCCTGAAGACCGTGAAGATGGCTTCCACCAAGTATTACGACAACCTTCCCACCACCGGCAACGAGTACGGCCGCGCCTTCCGCGACGTGGAACTGGAAAAGGAGCTGCATGCGGAAGCCTGCAAGCTGGGCCTGGGCGCCCAGTTCGGCGGCAAGTGGTATGCGCTGGACGTACGCGTGATCCGTCTGCCCCGCCACGGCGCCTCCTGCCCGGTGGGATTGGGCGTTTCCTGTTCCGCGGACCGCAATGCCAAAGCCAAGATCACGCCGGAAGGCATCTTTATTGAACAATTGGAAACCAACCCCGGCCAGTATATTCCGGAAGCCCTGCGCATGACCTCCAGCGAGGCCGTCTCCATCGACTTGAACCGCCCGATGAAGGAAGTGCTGGCGGATTTGAGCAAGTACCCCGTCACCACGCGCCTGAGCCTGAACGGCACCATCGTCGTGGCGAGGGACATCGCCCATGCCAAGCTCAAGGAACGCCTGGAACGCGGAGAAGGGTTGCCCCAGTATATCAAGGACCACCCCGTTTACTACGCCGGACCGGCCAAGACCCCGGAAGGCTACCCCTCCGGCTCCTTCGGGCCGACCACCGCGGGCCGCATGGATTCCTACGTGGACCTGTTCCAGGAGAACGGCGGCTCCATGATCATGATCGCCAAGGGCAACCGCAGCCAGCAGGTGACGGACGCCTGCCACAAGCACGGCGGCTTCTACCTGGGTTCCATCGGCGGCCCCGCCGCCATTCTTGCCAAGAACAACATCAAAAAGGTGGAACTGCTGGAATACCCGGAACTGGGCATGGAAGCCATCTGGAAAATTGAAGTGGAAGACTTCCCCGCCTTCATCCTGGTGGACGACAAGGGCAACGACTTCTTCGCCAAAATCCGCGAAGGCTGGGCCTGCGCCGACTGCGCCCATTAACCCCTCCCCCCTTATACCGCAAGCGCCGGTCCCCTCTCTGTGGGAACCGGCGCTTTTTCATGGCCTGAACGTCATCGAAAGCCTTTCAGCCAAAAGGAATCATCATAAGAAAACATCGCAACATGCGTTCATGATGGATTCTATCAGTCGCACCCGTGAAGGTGCGACAAATACTAAAGATGAAAGACTAAAGGTCATTCGGGCTTCATCCACGCACCCGTGAGGGTGCGACAGTTCGGTACTTGGCGCGATACAACGTTTACCATGTTTCAATCCACGCACCCGTGAGGGTGCGACGAAAGGTGTGTAACGCGCCATGACATCTGATCAATTGACGACAGGTATCTGATCAATTTAGCCGTCCCTGCCTACTCCGGGCAGGGGGTGTGCAGGGCTCCTGCATCGCCTCTGCAAGCGGCCATCAGGCCGCCCCAATCCACCGCCTCGTCATCCTCCCTGGTCACACCGTCCTGCAGCATGGCCGCCCTGGCGTCGGCCAGCAGGTGCATCACCCTGGCCCGCTCGCTGGCCGGCTGGTGATCCTGGCGAGGGCTGCCGGTGGTTACCATTGCAAACCTGGCCGCATAACTCTCGGCGCTCGCTGTCCGGCTGGGCCAGCACCAGGCCGTCCACTCGCTCCAGGGGCTGCGCTGCCTCCACGGCTCCTCGATGCGGCACACTGTTGCCGGCACCCTGGCCAGCACCTCACGGCCGATGGTCACATCCTCCGGCGCTAAATCATCCAGCAGCGTCCAATCCATCTCCCGGTAGAGCCGTCTGGCCATCCATCCCCTCAATGCGTACAGGCAGCCATAAATCCGCCACGCTCCTGCCACAAAATCCCCGGAGGCATACATCGGGCATGCCGGATGGGCATCCATCCAGCGCAGCCAGCCGTCATCCAGGAGGGCCGTATCGCAATCAATCTTGACGACGATGTCGTCGTCCTCCGCCTCTCGGCACATCTCCGAGAGCATACCCCGGATGCAGGCAGGCCCGCGCAGGTTACCCTGTCGATCCCATGATGACTGCACGTAATCCGCGCCTATGCTCCGGAGAGCAGCGGCGGTATCCTCCTGCACCGGACTGGCCGCATCGTCCACTACCGTGACGCTGGCGTAGGGTACGGCCATCCGGACACAGCGCACGCAGGCCACTGCCTCGGCGGCGTCTCCGGAATATGAAAAAACAAAAATCCTGATCATACTGTTATATATAGAGTGAAAAATTAAACAGCCGGCCCGTAGGGGTAAAAAGTGCCGTAATTGACCGGTATCTGAATAGTGCCCAGCATATGCTGGTACACTACCTTGTCCTGCACCGTCGCAACGTGGAAGGAGTAAAAAAACTCCTCCGACTCGTCCGGCTCCTCGTCCTGGAGCCGGAGGGGGTTGACCGGCCCCTGCTCATAGGCGATAGACGTGCCGGTCAGCTTGCCCTTGGCGTTAAATTTGACGTCCAGCCATATCTCGCCGGCCGTAAAGCCGGTCATCGTGTACCAGCCGCTGTTATCTCCCGGCGTCTGGCTGATGTAGACGCCCTGCAGCATCAGCTTGCCCCGGCGCATCCGCGCGCCGGTCACATTGGCGTTATCGTCATCCCAGTCAAGGATTACCTGCAGACCATAAATCGGAGGCTGCTCCGGGGCTGCCGACCACACGATCTCCCCCTCCGGTCCCAGGGTGGGCGCGGGCGGAGACTTGTAAGCCTCGCTGTCGTACTGCAGCGTCTGGACCGGGCCGTCCACTTGGTCCTGGTCGTCCAGCGCCTGCTGGTCGTCGGCTATCTGCCGCATGCGATCAATCATGTCCTGCAGAGACAAATGCGCCGGCACGCCAGTGGTGACCGCCGTGCTCTCTCCGTCCAGATCAACGCTGACGCTCTGCACGACGGTGGCCATGTCGCGGTACTCGCGCCGGGATCCGGTGATGGCCAGCCTGCTGCCCACCAGGATGGCGGGCGACACGGCCCGCAGGGCGGTGACGCTGCCCTCTACGGGGACGTCGCGGGTGACCTCGTAATAATCCCGCAGGATGGAGGTGTAATCCGGCCACGCCTGACCGGCCGGCGGCGTACCGCCTCCGCTGATGGGCGGCTCTCCTCCCCCGTCAGCCCCGGCATCCCCTGACTTGCTGGCCCGGTACTTGCGGTGCATGGTGTTGATGGTGCGCCCCCTCCATGTCATCCAATGGTAGTATCTGGTCACACCGTTGACTTGCTTGGTGTGCGGGAACAGCATCTCGCAGCCCTTGGGGGGCTTGGCGTCCATGTATACATATTGCTTGAGCTCCACATAACACCACTTGATGGTATTGCAGCTCTCGCTCAGCTGACCGCTCACATGCTCGTAACGCTGAGCGGAGTCGTCAGTGGAATAATTGCTCTGGGTGGATCCGTCAACGCCGGCTATTACGGATTTCTTGATCCTCCCATACCGCGCGGCCGTCAAGGTGGCAAGCTGGGGTATCTTGCGCCGCCAGTAGATGGCTCCCTCCACATCGTTGGTGGGCAGTTTGTGCCCTGTCACCTCGACAACAGGCTTGGTAAAATCCCACACCGGGGACTCGGAACCTTGCGGCTCGTCATCATCCGGGCTGTCCGGACTGACGGCCACCTGAACAGTTACGCATCCCTCCTGGTGCAGGGACGCCCCGCGTGGCCAGACCTGGGACTGGTAAGCCTGATTGCCGGCAGTCAGCACGACGCCCACGGCCGGGGGGACCAGGTCCGGCCGGGGGGTGAGCTTGATACTGGAGAGCCTGTCTCTCACTCGGTCCAGGGTGGTCACGGGCAGATCGGCCCCGTCGGCCACCCTGATCACGGGGGCGTCTCCCGTATAATCCACCCGGCACACCATGCCGGGACGGCTGGCCAACACCTTGCGCAGCACGCCGGCATACATGTCGCAGGAGAGCGCCGTATCCCACATCCAGGCGGAGGCGGACACGGACACGTCGATGCCCACGTCGGCAGAGAGGAGGCCGTGCTTGCGGGCATCCTCCAGCACCGCCTTGAGGGTGGCGGCAATGCCCACCCGGCGGGGCACGCTCTCGGCGCTGCCTCCGGATATGTTGGCATTAAGCGCCCCCCTCAACCCTCCGGATGGGCTGAAACACAGCGCCCCCTCCAGGGGCTGGAGGATGTCGCACGCCTCAATGGACCACCGCCAGGCATTGCCGGACTGCTCCAGGGCGCACTTGCGGATGGTCCCCTCCATCACCGTCACGGCGTCCCACACCACGCGCACTTGATCCATGTAGGCATAGGGTGCCGGCTCGTCCTGGTCGCGCGCCAGCTGTTGCCAGGTGAATTTGAGCGGGCCAAAATTGCTCCAGTTGCAGGAGGCACCCTTGATGGCCTTGCCCGTGATCTCAATGACTCTCATGGCGGTGATGCGACAGATGGGTTAGCGGTGGCGGCTGTAGCGCTCGCGGGACAATAAGCCGGAGACCTCCTGCTCAATCTTGCTGAGGCGCTCATTGTGCCGTGCCGACTTGTCCGCCGCCTGCCGGGCGACGGCAAGAAACTGCTGCATCACATCCAGGATGCGGCCCGTGGCGTTGCCCTGCCCAAGCATCTGCCGGGTAAACTCGCTGACCATGGCGCTGGCGTCCTGGCCTGCCGCAGGGACAGGCTGTGGAGGAGGCTGCGGAGCCTGTGCGCCGGCGCGGATGCGCGCGCGCATCTCCTCCTCGGCGTCCAGGTCGCGGCCCTCCGGAGTGACGCGCCGGGGCCGTGCCGGCCTGGCGGGATTGGCCGGCTGAGGCCGGGACATGGCCGTCAGAATGCGGCCCAGCTCTCCATGGACCAGCTCCTTGACCAGCCTGACCACGCGCATGCCCGCCTCGTCGTCCTGGTCGATACGCATCGTCAGGGACTGGAGCTGCTTGATCGTAGCGTCGTTGAGTACGCCATACTTGGCGACATCCTTGAGGATGTCCACAATCTTGGCGGCGGCTCCATCCTTGGGGAGACTGGGGAGGATGTCGGACAATCCGTCCAGCTTGCCCTTGTATCGCTGAGCCTCCAGATCCTTGCGCTCCAGGGGAGTCATCAGGTTGCGCTCTCCGGCCGCCGCCTTGGAGTAACCCTTGATCATGTCGTCCATCATCCACTTGACCTTGGCGGCCAGCTCCTTGGGCAGGCCCTTGAGCGCCTCGTCGCGCAACTGGCTCAGGCGTGCGGAGTCCTGCTCGGACATGTAGCCGGCATCGGCCATGTGCTGCCCCTCCTTAAGCAACCGCTTGAGTCCGGGCGTCTCATGATCCTTGTAATCCTGGCCGTCAGTGAGTTGATCGTAGCGCCTGCGCCAGCGCTCCTGGACGCCCTTGCGCTGGCTGGCCAGCTCGGCGAGGTCCTTTTGCCGACGCTCATCTGCAGCCACGGCGCTGGCCTGGTCCGCCTTGGCGGCGGCGATGACAGCCTCCCTGGCGTTGATCTCCCGCTGGTACTGCAGGAGCTGCTGTTGGGTGGAGACGTTGGCCTCGTCCAGCTTGAGCTGGTCCTCGGCAGTTTTGAGGCGCTCCTTGCGGGTCGTCTCACTCTTATCTTGGTCCTTGATGGCATTGGAGATGTCCTCAGTCATCTGCATACTGCCGGCGTTGTCCTGATCGTAGTGGACCAGAGGATTACTGCTGCGGTAGTAAGCCTCTATAGCCTCTACCTTAGCGTCTGCGTCGGCAATGTATTGAGCAAGGTCCTTATACTGCTGGAGACGCTCCATTGTCTTATCTATCTTATCCTGAGTATCTCTGGCTACACGGGGATCGCTGAGTCCCTTGCTGGTGCGCAGGGCTATGGCATCTTGCAGCTCCTGCTCAAGCCTTGCAATGTCTTGCATCCTCTGTTGGGTGCGCTCCCGATGGTGATAATCCTCTACATCCCTCTTGTATTGGCGATACTCCTCCGGAGTGACCCCAGCATAAGGCGACTTGGCCGCCTGTTCTTGTTCGGCCTTGATCCGGGCCACCTGCCTGGCGGTCTCGTCGCGGGCCTGGATAGCCGCCTCCAGCATGATCTGCTGGCGGTCCTCGCGGGACTTGGCCGCACCCCTGGCCTCGGAGGCATCCAGGTCGGCCATCAGGGCGGCGGCCGTCTCCTGGGTGATCTCACCCCTGATCTCGCGGGTACGCACGATCGTGCGTTGCAGCTCCAGCTCCTTGAGCCGGAGAGCCTCCACGTGGTCCACCTCCGCCGTGCGGTTGGCGGCCAGCTGGCCGATGAGCTGGATGCGCTGGGAGTAGAGCTCGTTAATGGCCGTGATCCTGCGCTGCTCCTCGTCGTAGATGCGCTCGCGCTTGGCGTTGGTCAGCGCATCGGTATAGGCCTGCTCGCGCTCGGCGGCCTCGGTAGCCAGACGGTCCTTGAGCTCCCGCGCCCGCTTGACGGCGGCCTTGTCCACGCCCTCGATTACCTTGTCCCAAGAGTCCAGGATCCACTGGCCGATGGCCTTGCCACGGTTGTAGAAAGACTCCAGCTCATTAACGACGTTGAACGTCGCCATCATCCTGCCGCGCAGGGCCACCAGGGACGACTGCGTCTGCCTGGCGCTGCGCCCCATCTTGTTGAGAGACGCCGCCCCCTTGTCCCCGGCCTGGGCGACGTCGTTGCCGGTGGTCCTGGCCTGCTGTCCGACCTGGCTGACGGCCCCCTGCAGACCCTCTGCAGAGTCGGTTGTCTTGTCGATAGCCTCAGCGGTATCCTCGGCGGCATCCGCCACCTCCTCCAGGTTGTCGATTGTCTCCTCCCGGCCTAGCTCGTCGTTGACCTGCCGGGCCGTCTGGCGCAGGCTATCCAGCCCCTTGTTGACCTTGTCCAGCGCTCCCGTGTTGGCCGTAGCCTCCACGCCTACCTGTACCTTGTAATCCTTGTCTGCCATGTTAGTTAATAGTGATGAGTTAAGAGTTAATAGTGGTTAAGATATCTCTCCCGTCAGGGTGAGGGATAACTGGACGGCCGCCCATGCCTTGCCCTCGGTGTCCGGCAGCCGGATATCCTCCGGGCGGCGGCCGAGGCGCGGTCCGTCCGGTCCCAAGTCGTGATCGCTGGTGAGCGGCAGAGGCTGGACGAGATCCACCGTGGCGTGGTAGGTCCTGGTGCGTGACGGCCGCCGCTGGTGGTAGCAGGACAACCAGGTAACCGTACCCTCCGGGTGGAGGGTGAGAGTCTCCTGCAGGTCCAACCCCCATGCCTGGGCGCGGGCAAACGTCGCCCAGGCCCTGACCACCGTCAGGGTCATCTGCAGGGAGGCGTTGCCGCGCGCGGCCTGGTGCATCCAGGGGCTGCCAATCACACCCTCTCGCTGGATCTGGATGGAGGGCTTGACGCTCACCAGCTCCGCCATGACGTCGTCGTACTGGCACAGCACGATGTCCTGCAGGCCGGCCGGGCGGTAGATGACCGTGTCGAGGGAGAGGTAGTGCATGGCGTGATGAGAGTGGAGGGTTGAGAGTTAAGAGTGGAGAACATCAGAAGTGAAGTGCTTGAAAAACGCCACAGCCTCGTCATCCGTGATGATAAAATCCGGGTAGTCATAAACCGTAAATATCCTGCGCCCTCCGGTTTCCGCATGGACGGCCTCGACATCAAGCGCAACCTCGTCCCGTTGCCCGGTGGGGGTGTAAGGATCATCCTCACTGTAGATCGTCGCCGTCATCAGATGCGCCCACACCTGGGACGCCTGCCAAGGCTCGGCCAGCCCTACCAGCGCGGCCACCACGGATTGTAATGCCGGGGCCTGATCGGCGGGTATGTCGTCCTGCGTATAGCGTCGGGACTGCACAAATCCATCCTTATCGGGAAACACGGCCGTCATCGTGAACTCCTCCCACGCCCCGGGCGAAGGAAACTGTATCTGTATTTGGGTATTATCCATAACTGTTAATCGGTTAATTTATTTGTATCAAATCGCACCATTCGCCTAGGACAGTTCCTCCATAATAATTGGGTGCATGAACCCCGACAGAACAATGTCCCGCTGTCTTTGCCAGTGACAGCCTGCTGGACATCGCTCTGTTATAAGAATCCAACGTAAATGTCTCCGGTAGAATCTTGTAGGAAACAAGACGCCCGGCGCTTTTATCAAACCCAACCAGCCAGACACCAGAATGCTTACTGGTCATGGACAAAGCCACTCCCCGCAAGGCAAGGCTGTCGGGCACGGAACACTGGTGGGTGGTATTGACGGCAGTACTGGACGCATTATCCCACCGGGACATGCGGACAGACACGGCACATTGGCCATTGGCCGGACGGCCAATCTGTATATCGACCCAGTATCGCATGTAACCTGCGGGCGTGGCAAAGGGATCATCATCCAGGCTCGCGTAATCCGCATTGAAAGAAGTATTGCCTATGGCGATGGAATCAAAGCACCGGCCATATCCCAGACCGCAGGACATTGGGAAATAACAACTGGTCAAGCCGTCGTAAGCTGAATTGTTATTGTCGAGATTGATCATATTAAAATCAGCCGTGACCACAGTCCATGCCGGCATGTTGTCTCGCCCGGCAGCCCACCAAAACCGGTCCACAAGTATTCCCCAGGAAAAAGGATTGGAAGAATTGAAATAGGT
>NZ_KQ971066.1:0-1131 GCF_001580195.1 Akkermansia sp. KLE1798 | reverse complement strand
GGTAGGTGCCGATGACGGGAGTTTTGCCCCATTTCACGGAAACCCCATAATAGGCCACGAATGTGGAGTCCTCAGCCGCAGTACCGTAAAAGCCCCTGCGTTTTCTGTTGTCGTCCGGCCCTTCATTGTCCAGGAACATGTCAGCCGGGAGCTTGACTTGATCAAGCAGGGGTTTTTCCCAGGCACCCCAGTTGAGATTCAGGATGCCAGGCATGGCTTTATCAAATACGGCAGGATCACTGCCATCTGACAATGAACCGGATTGGCCTAGCTGTCTGGGATTCATGATCCCGGAAACCATGACAAGAGTACCGAGCTTTTTGGATTGAGAGGAAAATTCATCCGTGTACTTCGTGCAGAGGACAATGTTGTGCGGCGTATAATTGAGGTCGTTCAGATCTTCCGCAAATTTAATAGACATCATGGCAGTGCCTCTGTCTTCATAGCCGCTTCCGGATAAATATTGATATTGAATGCCGTCGGCCTGGTTGATGGCATAGGAACTGACCTGCCCCGGATCCTGAGTCCAGCCTTCCTTGAAGGCGAAGTTGTCCACGCGGATGTCATTTTTGTTGGCTTTGGACTGGGTGACCGCGTTGCCATGTTCAATTTTGGCTACGACAGGATGTGCAAAAATGACGATTTCTCCGGCTTTAAGTACGGAAGGTTCTCCCGCCTTGCCTACGCCGCCTGAAAGCAATTCCGAAGTTTTACGGAACGACGCTCCGAAGTCGGCAATCTGCCTGTTGTTGTAACCGTCATTGGGAGAATAGGGAGAGAATGGAGATTCAGAATAAGTCGCTGAAGAGGGATCCCAATTCTCAATCAGGTTGGCCTGCATGCGTGAATAGTTGTTCGTCTGCATGATCGGCATGTATCGGTGTTCCCCGAAGTAGGAGCCCCAGGGACCGCCGTCCGCCCCGGTGAACGTCATGTCCACGTTGTACGGGTTCCACCATACGTACACCGGGATGACGGAGACGCGCACGTCAATGTGGCCGCCGCGGGCGCCGTGCTGGGCGTTGCGCTTGACGTAGTTGATCCCCACGAAGGAATAGAATCGCAGCAGGATGGGATGGCGCATGTAGGTGTAGCGGTTGTCCATCATTTCCATGTTGGCGGAGGCGTCCG
>NZ_KQ971065.1:0-527 GCF_001580195.1 Akkermansia sp. KLE1798 | reverse complement strand
AAATGGGGCAAAACTCCCGTCATCGGCACCTACCCGGAAGGAAAGGACTACCGCGCCAAGACCTGGCAGCACTCCAGCCCACTCTTCTGGGGCAGCCAGATGCCCACCGCATCCGAACTCGGACGATCCTACAGCCCCTACCAGTTTGAAGTCAAGAACGCCAACAGCGACTTCTTCCCCATCACCATCTCCAACATCCTCTCCAACGACGGCACCCGGCTCTCCCCATTCGGCGGACCCGGCGCCGAACAGGTCAACAAGATTGTGGCCGCCGAACTCCCCTTCCAGCAGCCCTCCAGCCTCGCCGGATTCGCGGGATTCAGACTCACCCCAGGATGGTACAAGACCGATTCCAAAGCCGCCATCGCCAAACGCTTCGCCTACCAGTCAGGCGTTCCGGGCGTGGGCATCGGAAACTCCTTTGCCGACCCCATGCTCCCTCCCGACAAGGTATTCTCCCATAACGAAATCATGGGCGACGCCTCCCTGGGAGACTTCTGGGACCACGGCCTGATGATCAACGACGC
>NZ_KQ971064.1:0-52612 GCF_001580195.1 Akkermansia sp. KLE1798 | reverse complement strand
GTAACTCTCCAGCGCTTCCTCCTTCCTTCCAAGATCGTCCAAAACATTTCCTCTTTGGAAATAAGCCATGGCATTTTCAGGATCAAGAGCAATCTTGCGCTCCCATTTTTCCAATTCCTTCTTCAGCTTTTCTTCGTCCATGCCAAATCAATCTTGAATATATCCAATTCTAACCAACGAGAAAACCTTTGAAAAGCCGATAATGGGGATGAAAACAATTTAGCGTGGAAAAGAACTGCTTACTCCTCAATCGGCGTGGCTTCGGGAATGTATTCATTCCCTGCGGGCGCAGGCTGGCGGGTATCGGTGACGAAGCCCAGCACCCGGTCCACGTCCAATTGGGACAGGACGGTGCGCACGTCCTGGTCTTCCAGAAAGCGGGTAAGCTTCACGTCGTTGTAAAGCCCCTGCATGTCTCCTTTTTCCACCAGCAGGCGGATCGCCGGGTCTTCGCTCAGGCTTTTGAGGCTCAGCACGCGGCTGGTGATTCGGGAACGGGGCATGTAGCAGTCAAGCTGGGTGCGGCGCTGGTCGGAGAGCTCCGGGCTGAGCGTCACCAGGTAGGCGATCATCTTGGCCAGGGAGAGCCGTTCCGGGTCGTGTTCCGGAGAGACCTTCACCAGCCACGCCAGATGGGGATTGTCCGTGACGGCCTTCTTGACGGTGTAAATGGTGGGCAGCGAGATGGCGCGGGTTGGGTCCATGTGGTACAGGGCCAGTTCCCGGGCGCGGGTCATTTCCGCCATGGAACCGTAATAAAAGATGCACATGACGCCCACCCAGCAAACCACGGCGGCCATCAGCAGGGTGGTGACCACTCCCTTGGCCCCGCCGAACCCCATCCGGCGGCCCCAGGAGAATACGTCGCTGAACCAGAAGAGGCCATGCATGAAGACAAAGAAGACGGCCAGCGCCCCTCCGATGGACAGCACGGAAACCATCCACTCCCGCGGATCGCTGGTGATGAAGGAAAGGTACGTGAACCCGTATTTGGACAGCCAGAAATACGCCGCCACGGCGGAGAGCACCGCCGCGCCGAACAGGAGCATCTTGATCATCCCCTTCAGCATGCCGAGCACGATGAAGCCGGCCAGCAGAGCGCCCAGAACCAGATAGAATGTGAGGGAGGAATCCATGAGATATCCGGAAAAAAAATCGGCCGCGCCTTTACAGTGCCCGCTGGCAGCGCTGGCGCAGGTAGTGGTCGCACAGGCAGAGCCATGCCATGGCCTCCACAATGGGGACGGCGCGCGGCAGCACGCAGGCGTCATGGCGTCCCCTGCCCTTGAGGCGCGTGTCCTCGCCGGCCCGGTTCACCGTCTGCTGGTCGATCATCAGCGTGGCGGTCGGCTTGAAGCCGATGCACATCAGAATGTCCTCCCCGTTGGAGATGCCGCCCTGGATGCCGCCGGAATGGTTGGTTGTTGTCCGGACGCGGCCGTCCTGCATGCAGAAGGGGTCGTTGTGCTCCAGCCCGGTCATTTCCGCGGCGTCGAATCCGGAGCCCACGGAGAACGCCTTGGTGGCGGGAATGCTCATCATGGCGTGGGCCAGCGTGGCGTCCAGCTTGTCGAAAACGGGGTCCCCCAGTCCGGGAGGGCAGCCGCGCACCGTGCACTTGACCACTCCGCCCAGGGAGTTGCCCGCGTCCCGCGCTTCCTTGATCGCGGAGATCATGGCTTCCGCCACGGCGGGATCAGCCGTGCGGACGATGTTGCCCTCTACCGCGGCGGCGGTTACGGCCGCCCAGTCCACGGAGGCCTTCACCCGGTGCACCTGGTCCACCCAGGCGATGATTTCCATATCGGGAAACGCCTGCTTCAGCACGGCCTTCGCCACGGCTCCGGCGGCTACGCGGCCGATGGTTTCCCGGGCGGAGGCGCGCCCCCCTCCGGCCCAGGCGCGGATGCCGTATTTGGCATCGTACGTGTAGTCCGCATGGGACGGGCGGTAGGTATGCGCCATCTCGTCGTAGGCGGAAGAACGGTGGTCCTTGTTGCGCACGCTGATGGCAATGGGCGTGCCCAGCGTCCTGCCATCCAGCACGCCGGAAAGGATTTCCGCGCGGTCCTCCTCCTTGCGCGGGGTCACGATGTCGCTCTGGCCCGGCCTGCGCCGGTCCAGTTCCCGCTGGATATCCTCCTCTGTCACCGGAACGAGCGACGGACAGCCGTCTATCACCACACCCACCCCGGCTCCATGGGACTCTCCCCACGTGGATATACGGAACACCTGGCCAAAATTGCTGGACATGGCGGCATTCTAGACGCCGCCGTCCGTCCGGTCAAGCCGCCGTCCGCCGCCGCGGGACATAAAAAACACCCCGGCCAGCGCTGGCCGGAGTGCTGAAAGAAGAAAGCTCCCTGTTACGGGCAGCAGCCGTCTTAGCCCTTCATGTTGGAAGAGGCCTTGAAAGCGACCGTCTTGGAAGCGGGGATGGCGATGGCCTTGCCGGTCTTCGGGTTGCGGCCGGTGCGGGCTTCGCGGGTCTTGGTAGCAAACGTACCGAAACCGATGATCTGCACCTTGCCGGCGGACTGCACGCCTTCCTTGATGGATTCCAGCACAGCGGCCAGAGCTTCTTCAGCGTGCTTCTTGGTCGTATCGGCACCCAGCTTCTTTTGAATCAATTCGATCAGTTGAGCCTTGTTCATAGGACTTCGGTGAATAGCACATGGATATCTGACAGTAAAGAAAAAATGCGTAATACGGACAAAACGGGGCCAAATCGGCCCTTTAATCACCGTCATCAGGCAGTCTTTCCACGGCGGCCCCGATGGCCAGTAGCTTTTCGTCAATCATCTCGTAGCCGCGGTCAATGTGGTACAGGCGGTGGATCTCCGTGGTGCCCTCCGCCTTCAGGGCCGCCAGTACCAGAGCGGCGGACGCCCGCAGGTCGGACGCCATCACGGGCGCGCCGCTCAGGGAGTCCACGCCGGAGATGACTGCCGTGCCGTTGTCCACCTTGATGTTGGCGCCCATGCGCTTCAGTTCGGAGCAGTGCATGAAGCGCTGCGGAAAAATAGTATCTTTCACGACGGAAATGCCGGGTGTGGTGGCAAACAGGGCCGTCATCTGCGCCTGCATGTCCGTGGGGTAGCCGGGATAGGGGGCCGTCTTGATTTCGCCGCTTTTCGGCATCTTTCCGGCAATGATGGTGACGGTGTCCCCGCGTTCGTTAAACTCCACATGGTGCCCGCATTGGCGGAGCAGGCCGGTAATGACGGACATGTGCTCCTCGCACACGCGCCTCAGCGTCACGCCGTCTCCCATCATGGCGGCCGCCACCATGAAAGTTCCGGCCTCGATCCGGTCCGGAATGACGGTGTGGTTGCAGCCCCGGAGCTTTTCCACCCCCTCAATGACGATCCGGCGCGTTCCGGCGCCCTGGATATTGGCTCCCATCTTGATCAGAAAATTGGCCAGGTCAACCACTTCCGGTTCCGCCGCGGCGGATTCAATGACGGTGGTGCCTTCCGCCAGCACGGCGGCCATCATCAGGTTGTCCGTCCCCAGGACGGTGGGGCCGTGGTCGCCGTTCAAATCCACCGTGGCCCCTTTCAGGCCGCGGGGCGCTTCAATAATCAGGTTCCCGCGTTCTATCTGGACAGTCGCGCCCAGGGCCTGAATGGCCCGGATGTGAAGGTCCACGGGACGGTCGCCGATCACGCAGCCGCCCGGCAGGGGAATCACGCACCGCTGCATGCGAGCCATCAGCGGCCCCAGAAGACAGATGGAAGCGCGCATTTTGCGCACCTGCTCGTAGGCGGCTTCCGAGTGCAGGTTCTTGGCCTCCACGCGCACGTTGCCGCTGGAACGCTCCACGGACGCTCCCAACTGGCCCATGATCTGCACCATGAAATTGGTGTCAGAAACGTCCGGCACGCGGCGCACCACCACGGGTTCATCCGTCAGCAGGGAGGCAGCCAGAATGGGCAGGGAAGCGTTTTTGGAACCGCTGATATTGACGGCTCCCCTGAGCGTAAATCCTCCGTGTACAACAAGCTTCTCCATAGTGGTGGCAATTAGGTGACGGATTCTACACATTTGAGGCGTCCTTGCAATCCCAAACAGGCCACGGAAGCGGACAAATTCCCCGGATGTTTTTGTTCCGGGGAAAACCGCGCCGGAACGGACGATGAAAAAAACATCAGGGCCGATCAGGTCCTGTAAGCCAGATTTTGTCCGCCGGCGGATGCCGGCTGTGTGGTCATTTTTCTCACGCGGAATGCTTGGGCATCCCGCGCGCCCATTCGTTTTACGGAACGGATGCGACTAATACCCGGGGATCCGGCGGGCAGGCTACCCTTCCCCTGTTTGTCTTGCATCGCGCGGGGTTTACCATGCCTCCTTGGTCGCCCTTGGAGCGGTGAGCTCTTACCTCCCCTTTTCACCCTTGCCTGAACGGGGAAACCCCGTCCGGGCGGTTTGTTTTCTGTGGCACTTTCCGTCCGGGAACCCTTGGGAGGTTCCCGTCTCCCGCTTTCACGGGACACGCTGCCTTGTGATGTCCGGACTTTCCTCTATCCCGGTCCGAAAACCGGAACAGCGACCACCCGGACCTGATCGGCACGGACTACATACGCTTTCGGGAAGGCCCGGTAAAGCCCAAAGAAAAAACCGGGGCATTTTTCGGCGCCGGCCTTTCCGGGCCTGGCGCCCTTTCTCCGCTCCATCCCGTTTCCGGGAAATTCCATCCGGACGGCCCTCCCGTAAATCGTTTCCCTCTTCCATCGGAAAGGCCGGAACTCCCGTATTCCCGCATGTCCGGAAAGTGTGCGGACGTCCCCATCTCCCGGCAGAACATGGAGGGAGAGCGTTCTTCACCAGCCCCTTTCAGACTCACCTTCCTCTCCTGCTGGGGCGGAATGGCCGGAATCCCTGTGAAACGGACGGAAAAAGCGGCCACAGGATGCCTCCCGTGACCGCTCCAACTTACTACCTATGAAAACCAGCTTCGTCTGTTGCTCCTGAAAAGCTCTCTCCTTCCTTTCAGGCAGACTCTGCCGATAACGCCGGCAATATACTTCCCCGCCGCGGAAAATCAATCCCCATTCTGGTCCGCATCCCCTTTCCTCCGGAAGAATCGCGGCCCAGCCGGGCTTCCGGCACGGTTTCCGCCACAGGGAGGGCTTTTCTTCCTCTCCCACCATTCCGCTCCGCTCTTCCGGCCCTTCTAATTGGCTTGATTCGGAGGCCGATACAGGGTAGTTCTTCCGGGACACAAAAGCTCATGAATCTTCACTCCCGTTCCATTCCTTCCCTGCAAGGGGTACTGACCGTACCCGGAGACAAGAGCATCTCCCACCGCGCCGCCATTCTGGGCGGCCTGGCGGACGGAGTGACGGAAGTGGACAACTTCCTGTGCAGCGAGGACTGTTTGAACACCCTGCGCGCCATGGAACAACTGGGAGCGCGGGTGGAAGTGCTGGAAAACCGGGAAGGCTGCGGCCCCGTGCGCTTCCGCATCACGGGCGTGGCCATGCGGCCCCATTCTCCCTCCCGTCCCATTGACTGCGGGAATTCCGGCACGGGCATGAGACTGCTGGCCGGCATGCTGGCCGCCTGCCCCTTTGATTCCGAGATGTTCGGGGACGCCTCCCTGAGTTCCCGCCCCATGGGCCGCATCATGAGCCCCCTGGAACAGATGGGGGCACGGATTGAGGCCCGCGGAAGCAAACCCGGGTGCGCTCCGCTGTTCATCCACGCGGGACACGTCCGTCCCATCTCCTACATCCTTCCCATGGCCAGCGCCCAGGTGAAAAGCGCCATCCTGCTGGCCGGCATGTTTGCCGGGGGAACCACCACCGTCATCCAGCCCGCCGTTACGCGCGACCACACGGAACGCCTGTTCCGCCATTTCGGCGTTCCCTGCTCCGTGGACGGCCTGGCTGTCAGCACGGAAGGCCCCGCCCTTCCCCGCGCCCACGACCTGACGGTTCCGGCGGACATTTCTTCCGCCGCCTTCTGGATGGTTGCCGCCGCCACCCGCCCCGGCTCCCGGCTGACGCTCCGCCAGGTGGGCCTCAACGAAACCCGCTGCGCCGTCATCAGCGCCCTGCAGCGCATGGGCGCACACATGGACATTGTGAAAACCTCTCCGGAAGATGCCGGGGAACCCTACGGAGACATCACCATCTACGGCGCCGATTCCCTCCACGGTACCGCACTTCTGCCGGAGGAAATCCCCAACCTGATCGATGAAATTCCCATTCTCGCCGTAGCGGGAGCCTTGTCGGACGGCGACCTTGTCGTCCGCAACGCCCGTGAATTGCGGGTGAAGGAGACGGACCGGATCGCCACCACGGCGGCCAACCTCCGGGCCATGGGCGCGACCGTTGAAGAATTTGACGACGGAATGATCGTCCGCGGCGGCACGGCTTTGAAAGGCGCGGAACTGCCCAGCTACGGAGACCACCGGATCGCCATGAGCTTCCTGGTGGCGGGATTCAGCGCCAGCGGAGAAACCGTCCTGACGGATGCCGGATGCATTAATACGTCCTACCCCGGATTTGACCGGGATTTGAGCCAATTCCTCCCATAAACGGCGGAAAACGTTCATGGGAGTTTCCCTTCACCGTTTGCCGCCTCTGACCATCCATCTCACCGTGGGAGGATAGCCGGATCAAGGAACTCCGGCCCTCCTTCCTGCTTTCCCATTCCGCTCTCCAACGCCCTTTCCCTGGAAAGTGAGCTTGTAAATCTGTTGTTAAGAACTTTCCTTATTCCTCCATGAAAAGGAACGGCGTTTCCCTTCTTCACCGGGTTTCAAGCCGAGTTCTCTCTTGCCAGATCACTTTTCATTCGCCATAATAAAAAAAGCATATGAACACTTTTGTCTCTCTTTGTCTCATTGGCGGCCTCGGCATCGGCTCCCTCTGTTCTGCCCAGCAGGTTATGGACAACGATGCCAAGAAGAAGGTCATCAAGGATTTGGATAACCTTCTGGCGCTGAACAGATCCGCAGAAACCAAAGTAATCAATGCGGCTATCAGCAGGCTCTCCTCCGCAGGCCGGGACCCCAATGCCGCCTACGATTTGCTGATCCAGTCCAAGAAGCTTCTGATGGAGGCGGAAAAGGAAAAGGACCGCCAGCAGGGCAAAAGCGCCAAGAACGCATCCAACGCCCTGAAGGACTGGATGGACCGCGAAGCCAAGAAATACCAGGACAAAAACTCCCGCAAGGGGCTGATGCTTCAATATCAGTGGGGCGTTCTCGTCCTCAAGGCCCGCCTGAAGGAGAACATGATGAAGGCCACTTCCACAGGCAGCGTGGAAGAAGAAATTCTGGACGTTACGGAATTCCAGAAGCCGGCCATGGATTTGCTGAACGCCTACATTTCCGCCTGTTCCGATCCCGACTTCGTGGACCCTTCCTCTTCATCCAAGAATAACAATGGCGGAGGCGGGGGCCGGGCCGGCGCGCGCATTGCGGAACAGTCCGTGCTGGGCACGGAAGTGGGCGAAGCTCTCGGCATCGCCAGCATGTCGTCCCGGGCATTTCCGGACTCCATGAAAAACCGGGATGAAATTTTTGAAAAGCTCTTCTTCGCCGGCTACCGGAAAACCCGGAATCTGGCTGCATTGAGAACGGCGTGGAACAGACGGATCGCCATGGAAACGCTCCTCGGCAAGGTGAGCCACGCCATTTCCTCCGGTAAAAAATCCGGGATGCAGGGCCGCATCGCCTCCGCCTCGGAAGAAGAATTCGACGAACGGGATTTATCCCAGCTCGACCGCCTGCGCTGGCGCTGCGAACTGGACTGCTTTGAACTCGGCGACCAGGCGAACGCCACCCGGAACATGATGGTGCTGATCAAGAACACGGCGGACCCCGTCCGCCGGGAACAGGGCATCAGAACCCTCCGGGACAAGCTCATCCAGAGCATGCGGAAAATGATGCCCGGCGTCGAGGATGAAATGGCCGCATCGGACTCTCCCTCCGCGGCACCGCGCCCCGCCGCCCCCCGTCCTCCCGTTCGGCGGACTCCTTCCACCACGATAACGACGAGCCGGGAGATGGACGATCCGGGCGCCATCGGCACGGACGTTCCCAAGCCTCCCAAACCGGACCCCGCCAAGAGCGACGACTTTTTTGAAGACGCCTGAACCGTCTTCATCCCGGAAATACCGTCCTGCGGCGGCACCGGCGTACACGGAATGCGCAGAGCATTCTTGACGTCCGGCGCCGCCGTTTTACTATGGGAGCCATGTATCAGCCATTTCAATTTTTCATGCCCGCCCAGATCTTCTTTGGCGCGGGATGTCTGGACCAGCTTGGCACGGCTCCCCTTCCCGGCTCCAAGGCCCTGGTCGTCATCGGCGGAACGTCCGTCAGGCGTCTCGGCTATCTGGACCGCGTGCAGTCCCTGCTGAAACGGCAGGGCGTGGAAAGCGTCGTCTTCGACAAAGTGCAGCCGAATCCCGTGGTGGAACACGTGATGGAGGCCGCCGCCCTGGCGAAGGAAACGGGCTGCGACTTCGTAGTCGGCCTTGGCGGGGGCAGCAGCATGGACTCCGCCAAGAGCATCGCCGTGATGGCCGCCAATCCGGGAACGTACTGGGACTACATCCAGGGAGGCTCCGGCCTGGGGCTTGAAATTCCCAACCAGCCCCTGCCCATCGTCTGCATCACCACCACGGCGGGCACGGGGACGGAAGCGGACCCCTGGACCGTCATCACCAAGGAGGACACGCAGGAAAAAATCGGCTTCGGCTACCGGGGAACCTTCCCCACCATGTCCATCGTGGACCCGGAACTCATGCTGTCCGTTCCTCCCAAATTGACCGCCTACCAGGGCTTTGACGCCCTGTTCCACGCCGTGGAGGGATACATGGCGAAGGTGGCCTCCCCCATGAGCGACATGTTCGCCCTCCAGGCCATCGAATACATCGCCAAATACCTTCCCCGCGCCGTGGACGACGGGCAGGACCTGGAAGCGCGGGCCTATGTCGCGCTGGCCAATACCTATTCCGGCTTTGTGGAAACCATCTCCTGCTGCACCTCGGAACATTCCATCGAGCACGCCCTGAGCGCCTACCATCCTTCCCTGCCCCACGGAGCGGGCCTGATCATGATCTCCTGGGCCTACCATGAAGCCTACGCCCCCAGCTGTCCGGAACGGTACGCCAGAGTCGCCGCGGCCATGGGCATGGAACCCTCCGTGGACGGTTTCCTGAACGGCCTCAACAAGCTCAAGGAAGCCTGCGGCGTGGACAAGCTGAAAATGTCCGACTTCGGCATCACTCCGGACTTGTTCGAGGAATACGCCGGAACCGCCTTTTCCACCATGGGAGGGCTGTTTGAGCTGGACCGCTGCAAGTTCACCACGGCGGACGTCGTGAGCATCCTGGAAAAGTCCTATTCGTAAGCGCGGAAATTCCGCCGCCGCTTCCTTGTGATTGACTTGCTTCAGGATAATATGCAAGTATCCGGGCCGTCCGCTTCCCCTGCGGACGGCTCTTTTATTTCCGTCAAACCCTCTTTTTTCCTCCATGTCCCTTCCCCTCCTCGTCACCGGAACCATCGGCATTGACACCATCATCACCCCCCGTGGACGGGCGGAAGGGGTGCTGGGCGGTTCCGTCTCCTTCGCCGCCGTAGCGGCCCTGCTCTTTGCGGACCGGGTGGATGCCGTCAGCATCGTCGGGGAGGATTTTCCCGTTCATTACGAGGATGCCTTGGCCGCCAAAGGGCTGTGCATGGACGGGGTGGAGCGCAAAAAGGGACCTTCCTTTGCCTGGACCGGGGAGTACTTCGACAACATGAACAAGCGCAGGACGGTCTGCGCCAACGATTCCGTGATGCTGGACTGGCAGGTGAACGTGCCGGACGCCTTGCGCGGCCACCCCGTGCTGGTGTGCTGCTGCATGGTTCCCGCCCAGCAGCTCAAGTGCATGGAACAGTGCCCGGACGCCTCCCTCGTGCTTTCCGACTCCATGGACAAATGGCTGCGGCGCCAGCCGGAACTGCTGGACGCCGTCATCTCCCGCTCCCATATCACGATGATGAACGAGGACGAGGCCAAGGAATACGCCGGAGCCTCCACCGTTCTGGAAGCCGGGGAATTCCTGCTTTCCAGGGGAGCCTCCTACGCCGTCGTGAAGCAGGGCGAATACGGCGCCACCCTCATCGGCCGCGGGGAGGACGGCCGGACCAGGATTTTCCGCTGCCCGGCCTACCCCCTGAAAACGCTGGTGGACCCCACCGGGGCCGGGGACACGTTCCTGGGCGCGCTGGCGGGCTACCTGTCCACCCTGCCGGAGGGCCTGCCCTCCTTCGAGGACGTGAAGCGCGGCATTGTGTACGGCACGGTAGCCGCCTCCTTCACGTGCGAATCCTTTTCCGCGGACGCCCTGCTTTCCATGACTCCAGAAACGTTCCGCAGACGCCTGGCGGAATACACGGAAATGTGCAGCATGCCTGCCGCATGCAATTCATGGGTTTAATGTTTCCGGCCATGAAAAACCCCGGCGTGGGCAGGCGCGCCGGGGCTGTTGAAATGAAATCAATTCGCAGGAAAAGACCGGTTACATGTCCTGAAGGCCGAATTTGAGCTCGGCTTCGGAAACCACCTGGCCGTTGACCAGGCAGCGGCCGATGGCCTGCCCGATGTTGCCGCGCATCTTGACAAGTTCCGCCTCAATGATCAGGCAATCTCCGGGAACGACGGGATGGCGGAACTTCACCTTGTCCGCACTCATGAAGTAGCCGATCTTGCTGGCGTTTCCGGGCTGGCGCAGCATGACGATGGAGGCCACCTGCGCCATGGCTTCCACCTGGAGCACGCCCGGCATGACCGGATGGCCCGGGAAGTGGCCCTGGAAGAAGAGCTCGTTCATGGTGAGGTTTTTCAGGCCGCGGCACTTGGTTTCCCCCTCAAAGCCCACAATGCGGTCCACCATCAGGAAGGGATAGCGGTGGGGCAGCAGGCTCATCACTTCATTGATGTCCAGCACGGCGTCTCCGTACGGCACGTTGACGGGGTTGGGCATAAGCTGAAGATTGCGCTTGTGCTCCTTCTTGAGTTTGGCGGTGAGTTCCGTATTCGGGCCGTGCCCCGGCTTGATGGCGATCACGTGGCCCAGGATGGGCTTGCCGCACAGGGACAGGTCCCCGATGAGGTCCATGGCCTTGTGCCGGGCGAATTCGTTGATAAAGCGCATGGGCTCCTTGCTCATGAGCTCCTCCCCGCGGATGACCACGGCGTTTTCCAGGCTGCCGCCCTTGATCAGCCCTTTTTCCAGCAGGGGCTTGATGTCCTCGTAAAACGTGAAGGTGCGTGCGGGGGCCAGTTCCTTTTCATAAGTCTCCGGCGTGATGACGGCGTCAAAATACTGCGTAATGCGGTTTTCCGGCCCCACGCAGGTGACGGAAACGCGGAACTGCTTGGAGGGAAGAATGGTCAGGATGGAGCCGCCCCGGGTTTCAATGGTCACGGCCTCCCGCACTTCCAGATAGCGGCGCGGAGCGTCCAGTTCCACAATACCGGCGCTTTTGATCAACTCCACGTAGGGAGCGGAGGAGCCGTCGCCGATGGGAGGTTCGTTGGCATCCATCTCAATGACGGCATTGTCAATGCCCATGCCCGTCAGGGCGGAAAGGATATGCTCCACGGTATGCACCTTTACGGAACCTTCCGCCAGGCTGGTGGCCCGTTCGACGGTCTGCACTTTTTCCACGTCCGCATTGATGAAGGGCTGGTCAGGCAAATCCACGCGGCGGAACTTGATGCCGAAGTCGGCGGCGGCCGGCTTCAGGGTCAGGGTGACGGGCTGTCCCGTATGCAGAGAGGTTCCGGCCAGGGAGGCCGGAGAGCCGACAGTTCTTTGGTTTCCACATGCCATGCGGGAATGCTAGTGAATGAGACCCTGTTTGAAAAGCACGAAATCACCGATTTTCCTGCAAATTCAAGCTTTCCAGCGTGTCATCGGAAAAAGGGCGGAAAAAGGACGCTTGAAAAAGCCCCTCTCTCCCATTAGTCATGACACATGCACATTACGGACGGTTCCGGCACTTGCGGCATATCCCGCGCGTTCATCCTCGGCGCCGGGCTGGGCACCCGCCTGCGGCCCCTGACCGGCATACTGCCCAAGCCGCTGATTCCCTTCTTTCATGAACCGCTCGTCCTGCACGCGATGCGCCGCTGCCACGAATGCGGCATCCGTGAATTCATCATCAACACCCACCATCTGGCGGACGCGTGGGACAGGGTTTTTCCGGAACGCTCCTGGAACGGCTGTCCCGTGCATTTCAGCCATGAGGCCGTGCTGCTGGATTCCGGCGGCGGCGTCAAGAAAATAGAACCCTGGGCCGCTGCGGACGAACCGCTTCTGGTGATGAACGGGGACACCGCCGCCACCTTCGACCTGCGCCGCGTGATAGCCGCCCACATGGAACGCCGCCCTGCCGTTACCCTGGCGCTCCGGACGGACGGAGACAAGCGGAACGTGGGGTTTGACGCCTCTTCCGGCCTGGTGACAGATATGAGGCACGCGCTGGGACGGGATCCGGGAACCTGCCAGTTCACCGGAGCGTACTGCATGGAGCCGGAAGTGTTCGGACGCATTCCCGCGGACGAGGCCGTTTCCATCATTCCCGTCTTCCTGGACTACATCCGGGAAGGCCGCCTGCACGGAATTCTGGCGGACGACGGCCTGTGGATGGATATGGGAACGCCGGAATCCTACCTTCAGGCCCACCTGGACTTTCCCTCCCCCGTTCCGCGCATCCATCCGGAAGCGGAAATCTCCTCCGGGTCTTCCGTGGACGCCGCCTGCGTGGTCGGCCCCGGCGCCGTTGTGGAGGAAAACTGCCGTCTGAACGGCTGCATCGTCTGGCCCGGTGCCCGGGTTCCCGCGGGAACCCGCGCGGAACGCCGCATTTTTTATCTTTCCCGCTGATTGCTCCCATGATGAACATTTTCCGTCTCCTTGCCCTGCTCCTGTGCGTTTCCGGCCTTGTCCACGCGGAACACCGCGTCTTTACGAAGAAGGACGGCTTCCTCTCCATGAAGGACAAGCTGAACGTGTACTTTTTCCGGTCGGACACGCACCGCTTGCTGGTGCGCGACGAAGGCAGCGTGAAAACTCCCCGCTACGGCTCTCTGGACAAGGCCATGCGCAGAAGCCCGTGCGTAGCCGGGGTGAACGGCGGCTTCTTCGGCGCGGATGCGGCGGGAACTCCCCTGGGGCTGGTCGTCCAGGACGGCAAACGCCTTTTCCCGCTGGCCTCCGGCTCCTTTGCCGTGTCCGGAGTCGTTTACTCCGGAGGCAAAAACGGCCTGGAACTGGTGCGCAGCTCCGTTCTTAAACGGATGAAAAGCCTCCCCACCATGCAGGCCGCCATCCAGGGCGGCCCCTTTCTGGTGGAAAACGGAACGGCCGTCAAAGGCCTGAACGCGGAAAAATCCACCTACCGCACCTTCATTGCCACGGACGGCGGCAAACGGTGGTGCATCGGCGTTTCTTCCTCACTGACGCTGGAGGAACTGGCGGCATGGCTGTCCATTCCGGGCGCTCTGGGCGACTTCAAGGTAAAGACGGCGCTGAACCTGGACGGAGGCTCCTCCTCCGCCTTCTGGTGCCATGAGTCCGGCATCTCCTACCCCTCCTTCAAGCAGGTCAGGAATTATCTGGGGGTGGCTCCCCTGTCCGGACGGTAAACGCCGTCGCGCACGCCTTCCTTTCCCGCTCCGCGCCCGGCCGCCAGAATCCTGCGCACCAGCAGGGCCAGGAAAAGCAGGAAACAGGCCGGAACGGCCCAGTCCCCCAGCATGGCGTACAGGGTCACCTCCGTGCAGCCGGCGGGAAGCGTGGCGGTCATCACGCCCCTGGTGAAGGGGGAGCCGGAGGCATCCCGCAAATCCGCGATTACGGCCCCGTTGGGGGCCAGGGCCACGCTGACTCCCGTATTGGCCGCCCGGACCATGGAACGGCGCAGCTCCATGCACCGGAAGGCCGCGTTGCGCCAATGCTGTTCGTTCGCCCAGGAGCGGTTGAACCATCCGTCATTGGTCACGTTCACCAGTACCTGGGGCTCCGGCCGCACAAAGCGGCGCACCCAGCTTCCCACCACGTCTTCAAAGCAGACCAGCGGAATCACCCCCACCTTCACGGAACTTCCGGGGCGGATGGGCACCGGGACGGGATCGGAGGAAGTGCCCGGCGTGTAATTCATCCCCATGGCCGTTCCGGCGGAAGCCTCAAAAGCTTTTTCCAGGAACGGGAACGTCTCCCGCATGGGAATGTATTCCCCGAAGGGAACCAGGACGGCCTTGGCGAAAGGAACAGCCGTGGAATAGTCCCCTTCAAACACGGTCAGGCAGTTGTAGGCGCGCGCCACGCGGCCTTCGTCGGAAAGGTAGATATCGTCCGTGCCCGTCAGCAGGATGAAATCGCAGACCCTGTCGCGAATGGCCTGGACGTACTCTTCCTCCGCGCTCAGGAAATTGACGTTGTCCTGCCCCGGAAACCTTTCTCCCGTGGAATCCCGGTAAAACGTGGAGATGGGGAAGGAACTCTCCGGCCAGATCACCCAGGCGGGCATTTCCAGGGAGGTCTCCGTCCCTTCCCGGGCGGACCGTTCCAGCGCTTTTTCCTGAAGCTCCAGCATCCCCTGCTCCGTCGTCGCCAGCAGTTCCCGGTAAATGTTTTCCCTGTTGCCCGCGTCCCATTTTTCCTTCTGGCTCAGGTTCAGCTGGACGGTCATGACGGGAACCGTGAAAGCCCCGTTTCCGGTGGAAACGTCGGAAAGAGGAGCGTAGCGCGCCGTCCACTGCACGCCGATGACGAACATGCCCAGCAGAACCGCCACCAGCATGAAGAAATCCCACGGCACGGACCTTCTGCCTTCATGCATCACCATGGTTCCCGCACGGCGGCAGACGCGCCACAGCCAGATGGAAAACACGGAGGGGATGAAGGCCAGGGCCGTCACGCCGAAGTATTCCGCCCATTGGGCCAGGGGATTCCCGTACAGGGCCACCCCCAGGTTGTTCCAGTTGAAGCCCGGGATCAGCCAGCCCCGCAGCCATTCCAGGCACACCCACAGGGAGGCCCCCGCCAGCGCTGCCGCGGCGCTGGGCGCCATGTCGCGCATGGCCCACTCCTTCCAGGCGCGCCTGCGTTCCGCGGGCGGAAGCTGCGCGTCAGGCAGCGGGAGCCGTGCCGGACGGAACCGGGTTCCCATCACCAGGCCCCAGATGCCGGGAAACAGGCCCCCGTAAAAAAGAATCAGCGGAATGTAGCCGAGCGTGCTCACCTCATTGATCCACCACAGGGAAATGCCGAAAAACACGACTCCGCACGTCCACCCATACAGGAAATACGCCAGGGCGCCGCGCTTCCCTTCGCGCCGGGGGCCGTACCACAGGGCCGTCAGCAGGGGCAGAAGCGCTATCCAGACGCAGCCGCTCCAGTCCACCGGAATAAAGGAACAGGCCATAAGCGCCCCGGAAAGGGCGGACAGCAGGAAGGCGGCCCACAGGGGGAGGGCGCGCGGGGTGGATTGTGGAACGGCGTGCATCGTGGAATAAGGAAAAAAAACAAAGCCTTTTCAGCGGAAAAGGCGCTCCGGCATTCTTCCTCATGCTGACTCATTCCTGCAACAAAAAAGATTGCAAAATTCAGTCAAATGCGGAAATAGTTAGCCCAGTTCATACAACCCATCCATACATATGGCAGATATAGACGAAAAGACACCATTAAACGTCCCCGGCAAGTTTTACGTGGACAGTTCCTGCATCGACTGCGACCTTTGCCGCGAAACCGCTCCGGAAAACTTTGGCCGCGACGAAGACGAAGGCGTATCCTACGTCAAGAAGCAGCCGGACAATGAAACCGAACTGGAAGCCTGCGTGGAAGCCCTGGAAGGCTGCCCTGTGGAAGCCATCGGCGACGACGGCGAATAACCATCTTCTTGCCACCTTACAGCGCCCGGGCTTGTGAACAGACATGCTCCGGGCGTTTTTCTTTAACCGGCCCTCTTTTTTCCTTCCGCCCTTCCCCGTGATGATTCCGCCCTGGTCAGCCTACGTTCCCGACAGGGACCGTCCCGACCCCCATGCCTCCCCCACCCGGTACGAATACCTTTCCCGGGACGAACAGGAGGTGCGGCAGGCCCTTGCGGACTGGTTCCAGGCCGTTCCGGTGTTCAGTGAAACGCGCAATGTCCACACGGCGGAATCCCTGCTGGGGGCCATCCTCTCCAAACTGCCCCTGGATGAAGAAGGCATGGACCCCGAACTTCTCCGGAAGGGGTGGATGGCCGCGGCGGGACCGTTCCTGGGGAAGCAGGCCTGCCTGATATCCCTGGTCAAGGGCGTGGCGACCGTCCAGGTCATTCAGCCCGCCATGCGCTACCATCTCCAGCAGTGGCAGGGAGCCCTTCTGGGGAAATTGAAGGAACAATTCGGGCAGGACGCCGTCCATTCCATCAACATACGGATAGGCTGAATTGCGCCTTCCCGCCGCTTGCCCGCAAAGGTTGAGATCAGCTTTTCGGGAGAACCATGTCCCTGGCTGGCGGTTGTCTTTTACGCGTTCTTCTCCAATTTCTCTCCTACCGCTCTCAAAATCCATTCCTCGACGGACAACCCTTCCTTGACGGCCTGTCTGGCTATTTCATTCAGGGTTGAATTTTTCATGCGCACGGCAATTTGAGATTCCAGTTCCGAAGGACTGTCCTTGCCCATCAAATGACGCAATGAAGCCTGCACATTCCTGGGAATTCTTTGACGGGCAAACCAGTTGTGAACCACGGTGGTCTGGATTCCGAGAGCCTTGGCAATTTCAGCCCGGCTGATGGAATGCTCATGGAGCCACTGGCCTAACTTTTTGGTATCCACATAGTCCGGTCCAGGCTGGGAATTGCTCGTAAACATGCGTCGGAATTATCAAATAGAACCAAGTTCATAGAAAGAAAGAGCTTGTGCAATTCGCATTTATTATGTTAATAACTCGCATAAGATGATCATTGCGATTAACGATTAGACGCGGGAACAGGCCGTTTCGTTAATAATCGCGTGATCTGATGACTTCAACCCATCCACAACCATGAAGAAAAACATATGTGATATTGAAGTATCCCTGGTAAAAAAATCCTTATTCCAATAGAACCCATGAAAACGCTCTCTTCCTGATGGCCGCATTTATTCCTTTTCATGCGGAAACCGTCCGCGTTCCGGAGCCGGGCTGCGGCCCGTCTTTCCATGCAAACGGTCTTTTGCGGCTTGTCAAGGAACCGGGAACGGCTGCATGAAGTTCACCGCCCAGCTTTCCCCGATACGGAAACGGAGCGGTCTCCATCCCAAAAGCCGGCCGGACCCACGGGCAAAAAAACTGTTGCCCGCCTTGGCCGGATTTGATGAAATAACTTTTACTGTTGAAACGTAACATACCAAATATGAAGCTCACCTTTTCTCTTTCCTTGCTGGCATCGGCTCTGATGCTTGGCTCCCATTCCCACGGAGAGTGGACCTCCCCCCACCCTCTCCAGCAGGAGGAAGCCGCTCCGGCAGCCCTCATCCCCTTCCCGTCCCAGGTGGAATGGAAAACGGGGAAATGCCCCAAAAAGGCTCCCGTCTCCATCAAAAAGAATGCCTCCCTGGCCAAGACCCTGGGCAGGGAGGGCTATGAACTCCAGGTGCGCCCCAACGGCATCCTGATCAAGGCCGCCACGGACACCGGCGTTTTCTATGCCCGCAGGACGCTGGACCAGCTGGGAGTCGGAGGGGACTATCCGTGCTGCGACATCAAGGACAGTCCGGCCTTCGCCATCCGCTGCTTCATGCATGACACCGGACGCAATTTCCGGACCATCGAAACGCTCAAGGCGGACCTCGACGAAATGGCCCGTCTGAAAATGAATGCCTTCCACTGGCACCTGACGGACCATCCCGCCTGGCGCATCCAGTGCAAAAAATATCCCGTGCTGAACGATCCCTCCAAACGGATCAAGGACAGGGACGTCAACGACACCTACTCCTACGACCAGATACGGGACCTGTTCCGCTACGCCAAGAAGCGCCACATCCAGATCATCCCGGAAATAGACATGCCGGGGCACAGCACTTACTTCAAAAACTGCTTCGGCTTCCCGATGCACGACCCCAGGGGCATCAAGATTCTGGAGGAACTGCTGGAAGAATTCTGCAAGGAAATTCCGGCGGAAATGTCCCCCTACCTTCACATCGGCGCGGATGAAATCCACATCCCCAACGCCAAGCAGTTCGCGGACAGGATGGCCGCCAAGGTCAAGTCCCTGGGCCGCCAGCCCATCCAGTGGGCCGGGGTCAATGACCTCCCCGTGTCCGGGGACAGCTATGCCCAGCTGTGGACTGACGAAAATACCAGAAGCGTGCCTGATCCGGCCCGGCAGAAGAACCCCTACTTCGATTCCACGTCCGGCTATGTCAACTCCTTTGATCCCGGCATCCTGGTGCGCAGGGTCTTCTTCCGCCAGCCCTGCGGCGCCGTGAAGGGGGATGACCATTCTCTGGGCGTCATTCAATGCCTGTGGCCCGATGCGCGCGTGGCGGACAAAAAGAACATTCCCATTCAAAGCCCCCAGTGGCCCGCCATGTTCGCCATGGCGGAACGCAGCTGGAAGGGGGTGCCGGAAGACGGCTCCGATCTTGCCGGAAATCTTCCCGAAAAGGACACGGAAGCCTACAAGGCATTCTCCCTGTTTGAAAAACGCATGGAAGCCCTGTCCGAAGGCAGGGACCTGCCCTTCCCCTACTGGAGGGACTCCTTCATGGAATGGAATGTTTCCGGACCCGTTCCGAAAAACAGGCAGGAGGAAGTGAGAAAAGCCCTGCTGTCCGGCAGCAAGCCCGAAGGAGTGGCGCAGGTCCGCGCCCGCGGCGGCAATCTTTACTTCCATACCCGCGCAGGCAGGGAGGGCATGTTCACCAAAACCAAGCCGGGCAACACCGTCTGGGCGGAAACGACCCTTTACGCACCCAGGGCGGGAACCATGTACGCCATGGTCGGCTTTGACGCTCCGGCCCGTTCCACGCGGCGCTGTTCCGGTGTGCCCGCCGCCGGGGAATGGTCCCAGTGCGAAACGAAAATCTGGCTGAACGGCCAGGAAGTGAAAAATCCGCAGACGTACAAGCTGGCCGGCCAGCGGCGCTATGAAAAGCACACATGGACTTCCCCCGCCAATGAAATTCCCTTTGACAATGAGGAATTCTGGTGGGCGCGTCCCCCCGTTCCCTTCCAGGTGAAGGCCGGGGAAAACAAAATCCTGATTGAACAGCCGTACACGGGAAGCTTCCAGTCATGGGGCATCAGCTTCATCCCGGTGAAAAAATCGGGCGACCGGTGGATTGCCGACCCCTCCTATTCCGTGAAAAACAGCTCCAAATAACAATCACCCCATTCCAGACACTCCCATGTTCAGGCATTCCCTGCTTCTTCTGCTGGCAGCCGTCGTCGCGCCCTGGACGCTGGCGGACCAGCGTCCCAACGTTATTCTGATTCTGATGGACGACATGGGCTGGGGGGACCTCCCGGCCTATCAGGACCAGCGCATGAAACAGGGCCTCCCCGCCATGGACAATCCCGGCCTGCGCTCCCTCGCCAGGGAAGGCATGACGCTGGCGCGCCACTACTCCGCCGCTCCGCTGTGCGCCCCCGCACGCTCCTCCCTGTTTACGGGGGTGCACCAGGGCCACGCCAAGGTAGTCCGGGACAGGTCCTTCGACCTGCCCATCGAGGATGCCCCCACGCTCGGCACCGTCATGAAATCTGCCGGTTACAGGACGGCCCTGATCGGCAAATGGGGGATAGCGGGAGGGCGGCAGCACGCAGGCACACCGCAGGATTCCACCGCCTATCCCACCAAAAGGGGTTTTGACTACTACTTCGGCTATCTGGACCACGTGAGCGGCCACCACCATTACCCCAAGGAAGACCCCAACCCCATTTCCCCCACCAAAAAAAGCGGCATCTGGGACGGCGAGAAACTCATCACGGCGGATTGCGACAAGGCCTATTCCGTGGACCTGCTGACGGCGCGCGCCAAAAAATGGATCATCGACACGCACCGGGAAAACCCGCAGACACCCTTCTTCCTGGCGCTGACCCACATCGCTCCCCACTCCCAGCTTCAAATCCCCACGGGCCCCTATCCGGAAGGCCGCGGAGTCAAGGGAGGCGTGCAATGGCTGGGGACTCCCCACAAGCTGGTCAATACGGCCGAAGGGAAAATCAACTCCTACATCTACCCGCGCTATGCCGCCAAAAAATGGCCTGTGGAGGAAAAAAGGTACGCCACCATGATCGCGCGCCTGAGCGACTCCTTCGAGGACCTCGTCCAGACCCTCAAGGACCTGGACATTGACAAAAACACCGTCATCATCCTCACCTCGGACAACGGCCCCCATGACGAGGGCGGCCAGAATCCCCAGTTCTTCCGCAATTACGGCCCCTTCGACGGCATCAAGCAGGACGCGTGGGAAGGCGGGTTCCGCGTTCCCACCATCGTCCGCTGGCCGGGACACGTTCCGGCAGGAGTGGTGAACAGCCATCCTTCCCAGTTCCAGGACTGGATGGCCACGCTGGCGGAAATCGGCGGTGTCCGGGCTCCCTTCCGCTGCGACGGCGTTTCCCTGGTGCCCACCCTGCTGAACAAGGGACGGCAGCCGGAAAGCCGCCTGTACATGGAATACAGCGCCAAGGAATCCCAGAGCAAGAAGAAAACCCCCGGCTACAAGGACTTCCTCGCGTCCCGGAGAGGTGCGGTCCGCGGGGACGAACAAATGGTTTACCTGGGCAAGTACAAGGGGGTGCGCACCAACATCCAGAGCCATGCGGACCCGTTTGAAATTTACGACACGGTCAAGGACCCGGCGGAACGCCGCGACCTGAAAGACACGCCGGAAGGCAAAAAAATGCAGCCCGTGATGCACGACATGGTGCTGAGGATGCGGCGCATCTACGATTACACGCATCCGGAGCGCGGCACGTTCGCCCAAAGGCCCTATGATGAAGAGCCCGTTCCGGCGCTCAGGAAAGGGGAGCTCCCCGCCAGGCTGCTTCCCCTGGACGACGGCACCGCCAGGGGCGTGCGCCAAAAGAACGGCACCATCAGGAGGGTGTTCTATCTGAACGTTCCGGAAACCGGAAAATACGTCTTCTTCATGAAAACCCCGGCGGAAAAGAATGCCAGGGCATTTGTCCGGCTGCACGACATGCACCTGCTGGACGCGGATTACCATTACCGGCCCGGAACGGAAGTTTCCTCCTCCATGGGGGAACAGACCACGGAAAACGATCCCACACGCACGGGGCTGAAACCCGTACCGCTGGAAAAAGGCTGGCATCCCTTCATCATTGAGACGGAAGGCTTCTCCGGGCTTCCCCTCTTCTTCTGGCAGAAGGAAGGCGGGGAAAAGCGGGAAATCCCCGCCCAGTCCTTCCGCGTGGCGGGATAAAGCGGGGAATATGTGCCGGGAGCCGGGCGTTGGCCCCCCTGGCTCATTTTCCGCCCGTCATCAGCACAAGCGCGCGCGGAGCGTGCCTCCTGACCAGCAGGTAAACGCCCCGCGCCAGCATGTAAACGACGGGGACCAGGCACCACCATGCCCAGGAAGGCCATGGAGCCGGAAAACACGCCTCCACCCCCGTCAGGGCGATCAGCACGAAAATATGGGAGCAGTACACGAAGAAACTGCCGGAAGCCCACCCGGCCAGGAGCCTTGACATCCCCGGACTGGCGGCCCTCAGCACGATTCCGGAACTCAGGAAGGCCAGGACGGTCAACCCGGAAAAGGAGCCGTCCGGAAGAAGGAACGTATCCGTGCAGCCTGCCCAGATGAGAGCCGTGCAGGACAGCAGAATGGCGGCATGCACGGCCAGGGGAATCTTCTCCCAGCGGTTCAGGCAGCCGGGGGCGGCGGAGGCCAGCATGATGCCGAGCACAAAATCCCCGAACATATAGGGACTGGGCCACGCCAGGGAATCATCCCACCTGTTCAGGAACAGGCAGAACAGGCCGAGTGTGTAAAGCGCCGGGCGGCATTTGACCAGCAGGAACGCCGCCAGGGTGAAAATCATCAAATCCCGCAGGAACCACATGGGCGTCAGCATGGGGCACGCGCCCAGACCGAACACGGAAGCCAGGGAGGCGGGGGAAACGGGCATGCCCGCCAGCAGCCAGTAGGCCGCGCACCAGAACACATAGGGACGCAGCAGGGACATCAGGCGCCCCGCCGTCCAGGTTCCGGCCTCCTGCCCCCGGAGGCGCGCTGCGGAAAAATACCCGGCCAGCAGGAAAAACGTGGCCAGTGCCGGACCGATCAGCCATTGGTTGGGGGGAAACCCTCCCCCCGGAACGTGCTGCATGATGACGCTCAATGTAGCCAGCAGGCGCGCCATCTCCACCCAGGGCAAACGGACCGGGGAAGCGGCGCTGGGCGTGGGGGATGGCGTCATGGCGGCACCATTCTGGCGGAATCATGCCGCAAAAGCACTATTTTTCCTCAGAACCGTGATGAAAAGGCCGCCCGCAGGTCCGTCATGGACGTTGACGCATGTTCTTTCAGTCCCGCCTGAAACGTGGAACCATCCCTCTCCCGGCTCGGCACTGCGGGACTTTCCGGGGAAACGGGCTTTACAAGGTTTTCTGCATATAAACCACGCCGAAGGAGCGGTTTAATTTGTAACCGATGTTCCTGAGTTCTCCGCAAAAGGCAAATCCGTTACTGGCGTGGAATTTCAGGCTTCCCCGGTTTTCGGACGAAATTTCGGCAATGATGTTTTCAATGCCCATTTGCCTGGCGTCCGCTTCCAATCGGTCGAGGCACAGCTTCCCGATGCCCTTCCCCACATGGTCGCGGGCAATGAAAGAGGTGATTTTGGCCGTTTTCCGGAAACTTGCCACAGGGGCATAGGCGCTCAGCCAGCAAAACCCGATGACGTTCCCTGCCGATGCGTCCACCACCGCGTAAGCGGGATATCCGGCCGTCTTTTCCAGCAGCATGGAAAAAGAGGCTTCCGGCAAGGGCGCATCCGCAAAGGCCGCCGTACCATGTTCAATGTAATCATTGAAAATTTCCATGACGGGCCTGGCATTCTCCCTTCCAAGTTTCTCGTATCTTACCTGCATGCTGAAAAATCTTTCCTGTGGAAATATGAGATTAAACAGGCGCAACCATCCGGAACAGCGCGTCCTTTGTCATCCGGTCCCTGTGAAGCAAACGGGAAGCAGCTGCCGCGCACCGGAAACCGGCCTTCAGCGGGCATGGCGTTTGTCGCGCGGGAACCGCGGTTCCACCCAACACGCCTGCCGTCGCCAGGCTTCCCGTCCAGCCTCCATTAAAACGGCCACGGCCATGGGAATCCGGGCGTCCGTCCGTCTTCCCCAAAAAATGGCTGGTTCCTTTCGGAATCAGCCATGGGAAAGGGATCCGGCAAGGGTCTTGTTCATGAATAAAATCCGTTGTCCGGCTCCCGTTCCGGCTTTTTCCGCCTGAAGCGCGGATGGCGGCAGCGGTGAATCTGCGTATCCGCATCGGCTTCTGAAAAATGGCGCGGATTAGCCTCTTCCCGGGCCTCTCTGCGCAGGATTTCCAGAAAATCCTTCAGCGGCAGTTCCATGTCCGCATCGTGGCAGGCCAGCATGGCGGACAGGCGGACCTGCCCATTGTCATAGTCCACGTACATGGCGAACAGCGTGGTCTGGTACAGATGCCACGGTTCCTTTTCCGCACCGTTTTCCAGATGCGTGTTGATGGCTTCCAGAAGCCACGTGAGCGATTGTTCCAGCTCCAGGTTGTCCAGAACGTCCCGTATGAGGGACGTTTCCTGGCCGAAGCCGGTCACGCTTTCCAGTTGTCTTACCCTGTCGATCTTCATGTCTTGAATCTCCTTTCCGGTGTTTCCTTATTTGGCGGGGCGGCGGACGGCTCTACCGCTCCGAGGGATTTAGACACTTTTTTTCAATAGTTTGTTCAATCTGGAAAAAACTTATTCAGTCCGCGGCAGCCTTGCCGATGTAGGGGAGGTCGCGGTACCGGTTGTCCAAGTCCATGCCGAACCCTACCAGAAAGTCGTCGCCCCAGGTAAAGGCTACGTAATCCGCTTCAAAGGGAACCTTCCGGCAGCAGTGCTTGTCCACGGCCACAGCCGTCAATACGCGCTGCACGCCCCTCTTTTTCAATTCTCCGCAAACGCCCGCCAGCGTCCTGCCCGTGTCCAGCACGTCATCCACCACCAGCACGGGGACGCCGGGCCGGAACGCGCCGCAGTCCCCGCGCCACTCCACGGAGCCGGAACTTTCCATGCCGGAATAGCTGGATACCTTGACGGACCTCACTTCCGGGCGGGATTTCAAATGCTCCGCCAGCATGGACGCAAAGGGCACGGCCCCGTCCAGAAGCCGGAGCAGGACATAGGGGCGGTCCCCCATGTCGGCGTCAATGGAGGCGGCCAGTTCCCGCACGCGTGCGGCAATGGCCTGTTCCCCAATCAGCGGCGTAATGGTATAAGTCATGAAACGGAAGCAGGATAGCCTGCCCCGCGCGGAAAATCAATCCCGGAAGGGAACGGAGACGGATGCGGGGACGCCGGGGCATTCTTCCATGATTTTTCCGTAGCCGGAGGCAGGGGGTCCGGTCATTCCATCCGGCTGCGTTATTGCGCCGCTTTCCGGCCTCCGGACCGGACAGGCGGGCCGCCGGGATGCGGGAGGCTGCCCCTTCCCCGGAAGCTCCCGGAAAAACGGCCTTCCCCGCACGGTAAAAGCTCTTGCGTCACAGGGATTTTTCTGCATAATCGCCCGGCAAGAATGACGGAAAAACCCATACAACTTGGCCTGGCCGGGCTGGGTACGGTCGGTTCCGGCGTTTATGAGACGCTGTGCCGCAACCACTCCCTGCTGGAAGCGCGGAGCAAGATCCCGTTCAGGATCAAGCGCATTGCCGTGCGCAACCTGAACAAGCACAGGGAAACCGCCGTTCCGGAAGAATTGCTGACCGACGACTGGCATGAGCTGGTGGGGGACCCGGAAATAGACATCATCATCGAACTGATCGGGGGCACCCGGCAGGCCTATGACCTGGTGACGACGGCCCTCCGCGCGGGCAAGCCCGTGGTGACCGGCAACAAGGCCCTGCTGGCCGAATACGGCGCGGAGATTTTCAAGCTTTCCGCGGAGATGGGCACGCCCATCTACTTTGAGGCTTCCGCCGGGGGGGGCATCCCCATCATCCAGAGCCTCCAGAATTCCCTGATCTGCAACCACATCAATTCCATCGTGGGGATCATCAACGGGACTTCCAACTACATTCTTTCCGCGATGGGAGAACACGGGGCCGACTACGAAGACGCCCTGGTGCAGGCCCAGAAACTGGGATTTGCGGAGGAAGACCCTTCCCTGGACGTCAACGGCTGGGACGCCGCCCACAAGGCCCTCATTCTGGCCACCCTGGCCTACGGCACCACCATCTCCCCGGACAAAATTTACGTCAGCGGCATTGAAAACATCACCAGCCGGGACTTCGAGTTCGCTAAAAAGCTGGGGTACACCATCAAGCTGCTCGTGGTCATCCGCTACCATGAAAACCAGGAGGATGCGCTGGAACTGCGCGTACAGCCCTGCTTCGTCCATGACTGGCACATCCTGGCTTCCGTCAACGGCGTGTTCAACGCCATTTCCGTGAACGGGGACATTGTGGGGGAAACCTTGTTCTACGGCCGCGGAGCGGGCAAGAATCCCACGGCCTCCGCCGTGATCAGCGACGTGATTACGGCCATGCGCGAAAGCCGCTACCCGGAATTCCACACGGGGTTCACCCCTTACGCCAAATCCTGCGGCGTGATGCACATCAACGACACCACGACGCCGTACTACGTGCGCTTCCAGGTGGCGGACCAGCCCGGCGTGATTGCGGAAATAGCCCGCATCCTGGCCACCTTCGGCATCGGCATCTCCGCCACGTCCTCCGCCCCCAGCCACATCGACGAAGACGGCGTGGCGTGGAACGACCTGGTATTCATCCTCCATACCTGCCCGTGGGGCCAGCTCCAGATGGCGCTGGAGGAAATTGCCCAGATTTCCTTCGTGGCGCCGGAAGCCCGCGTGCTGCGCATCGAACACCTTCTTCCTCAATCCTAACCTACATCATCCTGTTACATGGCACTTATCGTTCAAAAATTCGGAGGCTCCTCCGTGGGCACCATTGACCGCATCCGCAATGTGGCGCGCCGCATCCATGAGACCGCCGGAGGCGGCAACCAGGTAGTGGCCGTCGTCTCCGCCATGAGCGGCGTGACGGACAAGCTGATCGGCCTGGCCAGGGAACTGTCCGCCTCCCCCTCCGAACGCGAGCTGGACGTCCTGATGGCTACCGGAGAACAGCAGTCCATCGCCCTGCTCTGCATGGCCCTGCATGAACTGGGAGACAAGGCCGTGTCCTTCACCGGAGCCCAGGCGGGCATCACCACCTTCGGCTCCCACACCCGCGGCCGCATCCACAAGATTGACCCGGAACGGATGAACAAATGCCTGATGGAAGGCAACATCCTCATCTGCGCCGGCTTCCAGGGCGTGACGGAGGAAGGCATGGTCCAGACGCTGGGCCGCGGCGGCTCGGACCTTTCCGCCATCGCCATCGCCGCCGCTTTGAAGGCGGACGTGTGCCAGATTTTTACGGATGTGGACGGCGTGTACACCTGCGACCCCCGCGTGGTGAAGGACGCCGTGAAGATCCAGACCCTTTCCTACGACGAAATGCTGGAAATGGCATCCAGCGGTTCCAAGGTGATGCAGTCGCGCTCCGTGGAATTCGCCAAAAAATTCGGCGTCGTCTTTGAAGTTCGCAACTCCATGAACAATAACCCCGGTACCATCGTGCAAGAAGAAACTCCCTCCATGGAAGCCGTCGTCATCCGCGGCATCTCCATTGACCGCAACCAGGCCCGCCTCACCATCACCGGCATTCCGGACAAAATCGGCTATACGGCCAGGATTCTGGGCGCCCTGGCAGAGGCGGAAATCAATCTGGACATGATCCTGGCCAACACCGCCCATGACGGCTACGTCCGCCAGTCCTTCACCATGCCCGCCAACGAACTGGGCCGCGCCCAGGCCGCGCTCAAGCCCGTGACGGCCGCGCTGGGCCCCGATGTGAAGGTGGAGACGGAAGCCGGACTCGCCAAGCTTTCCCTGGTGGGCATCGGCATGCGTTCCCATTCCGGCGTGGGCGCCACCGCGTTCAAGGCCCTGGCGGACGCCAATATCAAGACCGGCATGATCTCCACGTCGGAAATCAAGATCGCCGTGATGGTGGACGAGTCCGACATCGACGAGGCGGCGCGCGTCGTCCACAAGGCATTCAACCTGGGCGGCCAGAATTAACCAGCCCTCCTTCCCTGTTCCAGGCCCGGTTCGCTTGCGCGGCGAACCGGCCTTTTCTTTCGTGCCGTTTCATCCCTTTTCATCCCGTTCCCTGCGGATTCCCGCATACCTGATGAAGAAAAGAATGGCAGTCAAGGGCGAAATCCGCCGCCAACTGCAACACGGCTTGCGTCTCATGTTGCGGCAGTGGAAGAGAATCAGCAGAGAAAGAAGGAGGAGTTTCCAGCCTGATTTCCGGCGGCCTCGGGCGGCTGACGGACCTTGCACAAGCACCGCCGCGCCATGATGATGCGTTTTAGACAGGCCTGCCGGAAACGCGCAGAAGGAGGGGAGGCGGGAAAGCGGATGACTTCCTCCCCGGTTTATGCGATCATCGGCACAGGAAAGAGATGAATACCGAATTTGTGAACCTGACGGCGGAAAATCTTCCCCACGAGCATTTATGCTGCATTATCCGCAGCAAGAAGTTCCATCCGGGCATTGACGCCAAGCGGCAATGGCTTTCCGGCCGGCTGAAGGAGGGCCATGTCTTTAGAAAGTTGAATGAGAAGGCTACGGTTTTTATTGAATATGCTCCCCTGGAAACCGCCTGGGTTCCCATCATCGGCGACAATTATTATTATCTGTACTGCCTGTGGGTTTCCGGCAGCTGCAAAGGGAAAGGGTACGGGAAGGCGCTGATGGAGTATTGTCTGGCGGATGCCGGAAAAAACGGCAAATCCGGCATTTGCATGCTTGGAGCAACAAAACAGAAAGCCTGGCTTTCCGACCAGTCGTTTGCGAAGAAGTTCGGTTTTGAAGTTGCCGATACCGCCGGCAACGGGTATGAACTGCTGGCGCTTTCCCTGGACGGAACCCTGCCGAGCTTTTCCCAACGAGCTAAAAAACTGGAAATTGAAAGCAGGGAGCTGACCATTTATTACGATATGCAATGCCCGTATGTTTATCAAAATATCGGGATCATCAGGCAGTATTGTGAAACGAACGGGGTTCCCGTGTCTTTCATTCACGTGGATTCCCTGCAAAAAGCCAAGGAATTGCCCTGTGTTTTCAATAACTGGGCCGTGTTTTACAAGGGGAAGTTTGAGACGGTGAATTTGCTGCCGGATGTGGCTGCCTTAAAGAGAATACTGAAAAAGTAGTCCTGGAAAATGAACGTGCGGTTCCGTGTTTTTCCGGCGATTGAGGGATGATGCGGGCTTGCCGGAAACATCGGCCCCGGCCCCTGCTCTCCCGGAATAACGAGCCCGGAAGGGGAATGCGGCAAACATCCGCCATGCCGGAATACGGATTTTCCCGAAGTTCTGCCGCAAGCGGCCGTTTCCTTCCCTTTCCCCTCCATTGACGCCCTCGGACAAGGTTTTTTCATCCGGGAAAGCAGAGGAAGAGGATGAACGGGACGGGCGGGAAAGGCGGCAGAATACGGAAAATGAAACCGCGGCGCTCCGGGAGGGCCGTACCGGACTATCTTCTTCTTGCAGGCCGGGCCGCCGGGGGAGCGGGAGGAGCCGGGGCCTTCCCGCCGGAGAAGGGGGCAAAGCTCCAGTTCACGTTATTCAGGGGCCCTCTGCCGCGCACCTGGAACAGGCCGCGCGCCAGCAGGAAGACGGGCGAGGTGAGGAGCTGCGGAATGCCGCGGAACCCCATCTGGAAGTCGGAGTTGACCTGGAGGTCGGCCAGGCGTATCCATCCGCCGCCCTTCAGGGACAGGTTGCTGCCCGTAGCCACGAAGTTGTTCGTGCGGATGTAGCCTTTTTCTATGGAAAAGTCGCAGTCGGCGCGGGTGAGCTTGTAGTTGATCAGGTGGCCCAGGCCGGGGATGTAATTGGCCAGGGCTTCCCCCAAAAAGCCGAAGATGGGGATTTCCACCAGGTTTCCGTGGACCAGCGCCGCTTCCCCCTTGGCCTGGATGCTGTTCATGTTGCCGCCCTTGGACGAGAATTCAATGGCTCCGTGCACGGTGGCCTTCTCCATCTTTTCCCCGTAGGATTTGCCGATAGCCGTCAGGTTCATGTCCTGGAGCACGAAGGAGCCGTTCAAAGCGTCCCCGCCGTCAATCTGCGCCAGCACGCGGCCGGTGAAGGAGCCTTCCCAGATGGTTCCCTGCAATTTGTCCACCACTACCCACTGCGGGGAGATGAGCACTTCCCCCTTCGTCCTGCCCAGGTCCAGCGTGGTTCCCAGGATTTTATAGCGGACGCGGCCCGCGGAGGCGTCAAAGCGGATGCGCCCCTTCATCAGCTTCAGGTCGTCCCCCATCGGGAACATGCCGCCGCCGGAAAGCGTTACGGGGCGCGTGAAGACGAATTCCCGGAGCACCTTCGCGGCGTCGTCCGAGAACATGCGCAGCGTATGGGCCGGATAGGCCTGCCCTTCCAGTCCCAGCACCTCCACGGTGTCCGGGACAAAACGGAAGTCGATGCTTTTGGCCTTCAGGGAACTGTCCGCCGGACCGCCGGACAATCCGGCGGAGGAAAGATAGTCTGAGTTGGAGACCGTCAGCGCCACGTTGGTCAGGACCAGCTGGTCCGTCACCAGGTGGGCGTCCGCGCGGGCGGATTTGATTTCCACCCCCTTGTATTTGGTGTTGGCGACGGATACGGCGGCCTCAATGTCGTAGGCCTTTTCCAGATTGTAAAGTCCCAGCGTTCCCTGGAAGGAGAGGTTGATCCCGGAGTTGCTGCGGAAGGCGAAGCGCTCCATGAAGAAGTCGTCATCCTCCATCGCCAGCAGTTTGTCGATCGTGTCCAGGGGAACCGTGGACTGTCCCATCACGAACATCTGCCCGTCCAGGAAGCCGTTGGCAAAGAGTTCAAATTTCCCTTTTTCCAGTTCTATGCGGCAGTTCTGGACGAAGAGCTGGTTGGGCCTGTATTCCACCTCCAGGTCCGCCGTTTTCACGGGCACCTTGTTCCAGGCCAGGTTTTCCGCCTTGATGCGCGCGCGCACCAGGGTGGGTTCCACGGGTTTTCCTTCCGGAATGTCCAGCCTGCCGTGTACGCGGAGGGTCGCTTTTTCCGGAATCTTCAGTTCCTCCGGCAGCACGGGAACGGATTTGCCGCCCAGGGCCACGAGAATTTCCGGCTTCAGGTCCGATTCCACCGTAAAGACAAGGTCCGTTCCCAGATAGCTGCCGTCCAGTTTCATCCGTCCGTCTTCACGCACCAGTTCCAAAAGCGTCACGTTGATGGATTTGCCGATCACTTCCACCTTGGCCGTGGCGGAATCGAATTCCACTCCCTGGTACGCCACGTCCCTGACGGCGGCGTCCAGTTTCAGGCGGTCCACGCGGACCGGGCCTGACCAGTCCACCCCCATGCGGAGCGTGCCCGCGGCGTTCAGTTCCGGGTCTCCGTTGATGACCAGGGTGGGCGGCAGTTCCACGTCTTCCGGGGCGATGGACCGGGCCATGTTCAGCATGGCGTTCACGGGCAGCGTGCTATGGATGTCCACCTTGATTTCTCCATCCACGCCCATCACCTTGCCGGAGAAGCTTCCGCCCTGGTGCCGTATGTCCAGGTCCGTTACGTAGAAGTTGCCGTTTTCATAGCTGAAATCCCCGGACGCCTTTGAAAATTTTTCCCCGAACACGGAGAAGGCCCCCATGGAGCCGGACCCCAGCAACTTTACCTGGTCCACGCCTTCCCACCCTTCCTTGAACACCAGCCTGCCGGACATTTGAACGTGCGGCTCGCTCAGGAATTTCATTTCCCGCGGAACGAGGGATTCGTTGAGGAAGGATACCGTCCAGGACACGAGGGGGGCCGTGCTGGTGACGTCCCAGATCAGGGAGCGCTTTTTCAAATCCGCCTGAAGGGACAGCCTCACGAATCCCGCCGTTTCCGCATCCCTCATGGTGAAGCGCCTGGCCATGATGACGGAGTCCGAATAGTCGCCGCTGAACATCAGGTCCTTGACACGAATTCTGCCGTATTGCAGTGAGGGGGCCTGAAAGTCCAGCCCTACGCGGATTCCGCCGCCCTTCATGTCGTCGCTCAGGTTGACCGCAAGCTGCGGCGGGGCGGATTCCGGCCACTTCACCCTGTCCAGGTATTCCAGCACGCGGTCAAGCTGCTTGCGGACGGCCGCCACGTCTTCGGGCGTCAGCACAAAATCTCCGCCCTCCCCCTGCCCTGCGGGAAAGCTTCCCTGGGCGGTGACCCGTATTCCCTGCACCACGGCTTCCGCCTTCGTGAGGTCCACCATGCCGGGGCGGTTCAGGTCTATCTCCGCATTCAGCCCGGTGACGGAAAAGACCCGTTCCGGCCTTTCCTTATCCACCGGCATGCTGACGCTCAGGCCCTCCACGTTCACCCGCTCCGGGTCCACCTGGCCGTCCAGCAGTTTTTTCCAGTTCAGGGAGATGTCCGCCTCATGAAGCCGGGCGATGGAACGGCGGTTTTCCGGCGGCGCTTCCGGGTCCAGCATTTCCACGTCCTTCAGCGTAACGACGGCCCGGGGCCAGATGCTGACTTTCAGCGTGCCGATGTTCACGGGCACCCCTTTTTCCAGCAGGGCCTGTTCCACGCGCACCACTACGAAAGAGGGTACGCCCCAGATGGAAATATAGCAAATGAAGCCAAACACCAGGGCGCACAGCAGAATAATCACGGTGGGGACCAATCCCCTGAGCCATCTCATGAATGTCGAACGAGCCATACGCCACTTGCCTTACTTGCACAGGTACCTACCCATGCTACCTTAAAAGGAGAGACATTGCACCATCATTTTACGTTGGCAATTTATTTCGTATTCCGGACATGCACGGGGGTTTTCCATTAAAACGGCGCCCGGCGGAGGGCTCCCGCTCCTGTCATCCGGCTTGAACAGGATGAAACGCCATCCAGTCAAACCTTTGCCAGGTCCGGTCAAAAGCCGGAAGAATCTTAATTTTATAGATCATGAATATTATTATCGACAGGGCATCGTCCAGGGGACATGCCAACCACGGGTGGTTGAATACCTACCACACATTCAGCTTTGCCAATTATTTCAATCCGGACCGCATGCAGTTCGGAGCCCTTCGTGTACTTAATGACGACACGGTGCTTCCGGACGAAGGGTTCGGCACCCACCCCCACAAGAATATGGAAGTGATTTCCATTCCCTTGAAAGGGAAGCTCCGCCACGGCGACAGCCTGAACAACAGCCACACCATCACGCGCGGGGAAATCCAGCTCATGAGCGCGGGAACGGGCATCCTGCACAGCGAGTACAACGACAGTTCCACGGATAATCTGGAATTCCTGCAAATATGGGTCATTCCGGACAGGATCAACACGGAGCCCAAGTACAAGGATTACGACATCAAGCCCCTGCTGAAGCACAATGAGATTTCCACCTTCCTGGCTCCGGAAACGGACATCTCCATCATGCAGCAGGCGTGGTTTTCCTGGGCGGAACTGGATCGCGGCACATCGCGGGAATACAAGTTCAAGGGCCAGAATACGGGCGTGTACGTCTTCGTGGTGGAAGGAGAGGTGAAGATCGGGGACACGGTGCTGAACCGCCGCGACGGAGCCGGCATCACGGATACGGAGGCCATCACCCTTGAGGCCCTCCAGAATTCCACCGTTCTTCTGATGGAAGTGGCGCAGTAGCACAGCCGGGATTCCTCCGGAATTTTCACCCGGATATGATTTACTTGGGCCTGCCCTCACGCGGAGGGCGGGCCTTTTTGCCGTCCTCCCCGTGCTTCCTCCGGCCCTTGATGAGCAGGCCCAGCCACCACCCCAGCTGCACGAGCCCGTAGCACAGTCCCCCCAGCACGACGCTGGAGACGGCCCAGCCCGTCAGGAATTCCAGGGAAACCATGCCTATGCCCAGGCCGTTGAACGGAGCCCAGGACCATTGTTCCACCCCCGTTTTCAGCATGTGCCAGGTGGCGCCGGAAGTCGGCAGGCCAAGCCGGGAGAAGAGGAACCAGCCCAGCCACCACTGGGCGGGAATGGCAAAGAAGGTAAAGCCGGGCGGGGAGAGCCAGGCCATCAGGATGGCCACCGGAATGTTCCCCTTGCGCCACAGGCAGGCGAATACGCCCCACAGGCTCTGCATGGGCAGCGGGGCGATGGCGGCGGCGGCTCCCCAGCCGGCCCCCACAGCCACGGATTCACGCGTCCACGACCAATAGACCGGGTCGAAGATTTTTGCGGAGAGAAAACGGCTGGTCCACGATTTTTTGCGCACTTCCGTCAGCAGGTAAAGCCTGACCTTGCGCATCAATTGCCTGTAGCGGTGTTCCATTCCGCGGCACAGTCTCATACAATCCCGCGCCTGATCAATCGCAAAATGCTCCAGCGCCTTCCATGCCGCATTTTTATCCCAAATGCCCCCGCCGCTCGGTTTTGCTTGATTCCCCATGCGGTTTCATGAAATACCTGCGTACGCACTTTTTCCCGGTTATTTTATGAGCAAACAACGACTCGACGTTCTTCTGGTTTCCCGCAATCTCGTAGAATCCCGGGAGCTGGCCCAGCGGCTCATCATCGCCGGAGAGGTGAGCGTGGGGGGGCATCCTTCCACCAAGCCGGGGCTCAAGGTCAGCGAAGACGCGGACATTTCCATCCGGAACCGCCCCCGCTACGTCAGCCGCGGCGGCCTGAAGATGGAGGGCGCGCTGAAGGCCTTCCCCGTTTCCGCGGAAGGCAAGGTCTGCCTGGACATCGGGGCCTCCACGGGAGGGTTCACGGACTGCCTGCTCCAGCACGGCGCCTGCCGGGTCCACGCGATCGACGTAGGGACCAACCAGCTTGTCTGGAAACTGCGCCAGGACCCCCGCGTGGTCGTGAAGGAGAAGTTCAACGCCCGCTACATGACGCCGGAGGACATCGGCGAGCAGGTGGACCTGATCGTTTCAGACGTTTCCTTCATTTCCCTGAAAAAGATCCTGCCCGCCGCCTTCCCCCTGCTGAAAGAAGGAGGGGACGCCCTCGTGCTGATCAAGCCCCAGTTCGAGCTCCAGCCGGAGGACATCGGAGCCGGGGGCATCGTCCGGGACCCCGCCCTGCACCGGCGCGCGGTGGATTCCATACGCACTTTCGTCACGGAGGAACTGGGCCGTTCCTGGATGGGGAGCGAGCCCTCCCCCATCACCGGAACGGACGGCAATCACGAATTCCTGGCGTGGCTCAAGTAGGGCCGGAGCCCCCTTTCCTGTGAGGCATGCCGCGTCCCGGGAACGCCGCCGCAGGCTGTCCACGCCAGCTTTCCGTTGACATAGCACGCTGACGGAGAAGCGGAACTTTCTTTCACCCGGCGGGTCAGAGCCTGTGGTACACCTCGTCAAACGGGACTCTGCACCGTTCGCCCCAGATGCCTTTCTCTCCGTCCCGCATGCCGCAGGGAACAACCATATTGATCCCGGCGCCGTGAGGCAGTTTCAGCAGCTTTTTCATCCGCTTGCTGTCAAATCCCTCCAGCGGGCAGGTATCATATCCTTCAGCGGCCATGGCAATCATGAACGTCTGGGCGGCAAGAGCGCAGGATTTGTTGACTGTGACGCGCATATCGCATTCCGAAACTTCGCGCATCATGGGGCGGAAAAGGCCGATGCCTTTAGCCAGCAGAACTCGGAACGCTCCCAGGATCCCGCCGCAGCGCGCGTAAAGGAACGGCATCAGCCTTCCATAGTATAATTCCCTGTCCCTGATGCGTTTGGCCTGGCGTGCCTCCGGGCTGTTCCTCCGGATGTTTCCACGCTCGAATTCGAGGACAAATTGAGCCCGCTGCCGGTACAAGTCCTGCCGCGTCACGAAAACGACTATTTCCGAAGCCGTGGCGGCAGCCGACTGGCCGAGGCACGCTCCGGCAATACGGGCTATCAATTCAGGCCGGGTGATTTGGAAGAAGTCCCACAGCTGCATGTTGGAACTGCTGGGAGCCAGGGCGGCCAGTTCCAGGCAGCGCTTTACCTTTTCGGGGTCCAGCGGTTTATTTTTATCGAATACCCGCACGGCGCGCCGGTAATTCAGGGCCTCTTCCAAGTTCATCCCGCTTCCCGCCAACTGCTATTGATTAAATCGATTCATGACCGTTTCAGCCATTTTTTCAGAGCTGAACGGGTCCTGGCCCGTGATCAGGTTTCCGTCAGTAACTACTTCCGGCATCATCGGGATCAATGCCTTTTTGTAATCCGCACGGCGTTCCTTCAGCGCGGATTCCAGATCGAAAGGCACCTCCTTTTTCTTTCCGGCCAGGCCTTCCTCAAACCAGCTGAATCCCGTGACCTTTTTATCTTTTACCAGATATTGGCCGTCCGAGAGTTTCACGTTCAATAATCCGCATACGCCATGGCAAATGGCCGCAACTACCTTGTTGTTTTCATAGTGGTCTTTGATGAGCGTTTGCAGAACGGTGTTATCCGGGAAATCGAACATCGCGCCGTGACCGCCGGCCAGATAAATGCAGTCGAACAATTCACCGGAAACTTCATCCAGGCTTTTCGTGTGCCGCAGCACGTTCCGGAATTCCGAATCGTCCCAGTATTCCTTGGAGAGTTTGTCCATGTACATTGTTTTCAGGCTCGTGGGATCAACCGGGGTATCGCCTCCCTTGGGACTTGCAATGACAATATCATATCCCCGCTTTTTCGCGCTGTCATACATGTGGGCAAGCTCGCTGAGCCATAATCCCGTTTCCTGTTTTCCGTCCGGAAACATTCCGGTTCCGGTTACTATCATTAATATTTTCATTTGTTTCATATCTCTGTTTTTCCTGTTCTATATAACTGCCGGCCATCATCTGTAATTTCTGAATGAATTATTCATTACACACTGCCGGGCATATTTTATTTTTCATCTATTGGCAGTTTCAACCATGCACGGAAAATGAAACCCTTGTCAATGCGCCACTTTATTCTAATAAAAAGGCTCCGCCGGTTAAATGGCGGCCTGCCGCTCCCCTTTTAAAGGATATCCCTAACAGGAACTCCGGGGTGGCCTTCCGGGCTTCAGGGCGGCATCCGGAAACAGGAAAACATGTTGCATAAATATTTAAAATCAATTCATTTCCAATACAATACAAAAACACTACCCCACTCTCATTCCTCCGGTCCGGCCATGGAGAGGGAAACGGGCCTCCTTCATTCCCTGCCGCTCCGCCAACACCGGAACGGCCACGGCGGTTCCGCACCTTCTCCAATGACACAGAATCTTCATTGACGGAACCGGGGCATCTGAACATGCAGCGCTCCTCTCCGGCATCAATCCGCTGGAAAAAGAAGATTCCGCCTTCCTTCATTCCATCAAAAACGCCGCCCTTCCGCGGAACCGGGAAAGACGGCGTGTCCGTTGCTGAAACGGAGAATTAAAGCTGGGAAGCGGCGCCCTTGTCCAGAAGGAACTTGGCGTTCGGGTGCTTCTGCAGGTAGGAGGCGGCCACGTCCACCGTCACCGGGCCCTGAACAGCCTTTTTCACGATGGAAGCCTTCTTTTCTCCCCAGGCCATCAGGGCCACTTCACGGGCGCCCATGATGGTGGCCACGCCCATGGTGATGGCCGTGGTCGGAACGTTTTCAATGCCGCCGAAGGCGGGGGCCGCGTCGGAACGGGTGAGATCGTCCAGGTGCACCTGGCGGGTGATCGTGGTATCGTCGGAGCCGGGTTCGTTGAAACCGATGTGCCCGGTGCGGCCGATGCCCAGAATCTGGAGGTCAATGCCGCCGCAATCCTTGATCTTCTGTTCGTAGGCGGCGCAGTGCGCGGCAATTTCGTCGCCCTTCACCGTGCCGGAGGGAAGATTGATGTTTTCCGGCTTCATGTCGATGTGGTTGAACAGGTTGGTATGCATGAAGTACCAGTAGGATTCCGGATGGTCCCGGTCCAGGCCGCTGTATTCGTCCAGATTGAAGGAGATGACGTTGGCAAAGGAGAGTCCTTCCTCCTTGTGCATGCGCACCAGTTCCGCATAAAAAGGCAGGGGGGTGGCTCCGGTGGCAAGGCCCAGCACCACGTTCCGGCCTTCGGCGGCGCGGGAACGGATCAGTTCCGCAACTTCTTTTGCCAGGGATTTGGCAGCATCCTGGGGAGTTTCAAAAGTTTCTACTTTCATAACGCGCCACATCCTACTCCGCTCCCCGGCATCATTCAATCAGAAATAGTCCCGGAAAGATGCGCTAAAATGGAAAAGACCGCCAGGGTCCCCCCGCGGCGAACCGGGCGGGAAAGGATTCCCACCCTTCCCCGCGTTCCGGGACGCCGGATTCCGTCCCGTTCCTTTCTCCTCCGCACTTCCCGCCGCCGCATTGCCAGTCGAGAACGGAAAATCCTCCGGACGGACGGAGTACCGGGAGAAGGGAACTCGCCGCAAGGCGGAGGAATCCGTCCTTTCCTCCGTCCCGTGCGGCACGCCGCATTCCCCTTGCACTTTCCCCTCCGATCATGTATTGCCTGTGCCTGACATGGCAGGTTTAATTATTTCACCAAGGGCGCGCATTTTTCAGGGACACGACTGGGTTTACGGAACGGAGGTCCGCAAGGTTTTCGGCAATCCCCAGCCCGGAGACGTGGTGGCGCTGAAGGATTTCAAGGACCGCTTCCTGGGGTCCGCCATGTTCAACCCCCATTCCCAGATTGTGGCCAGGCGCTTTTCCCGCCGCAAGCAGGAGCTGGACGGGGATTTTTTCAGCAGGCGCATCAGCCAGGCGCTGGAACTGCGCAGCCGCTTCCTGCCGGGGGAAACGCTCGCGCGCCTCGTCTGGAGCGAGTCGGACGGCCTGCCCGGCCTGATCGTGGACCGCTACGCGGATTACCTGGTGGTTCAGACGCTGACGCTGGCCATGGAACGCCGCCTCCACATCATCCTGAACGTGCTGGAGGACCTGCTCTCCCCCAGGGGAATCATCGTCAGGAACGATTCCCCCATGCTGGCGGCGGAAGGCATTGAACCTTCCGTCAGCATAGCCCGCGGTGCGGAGCCGGAGCCGTTCACCGCCCGGAGCGGGGACATCCAGTTCATGATCAACCTGCAGACGGGCCAGAAAACCGGACTGTACCTGGACCAGCTGGACAATTACGCGGCCGTGGCGCGCCTGGCGCGCGGACGCCGCGTGCTGGACTGTTTCTGCAACCAGGGCGGCTTTGCCCTGGCTTGCGCACGGGCCGGAGCGGCGGAAGTCACCGCCGTGGACGTTTCCCAGGAGGCGATGGACGCCGTGGAGCGCAACGCGCGCCTGAACGGGGTTTCCGTGCGGGGCGTCACGGACAACGCGTTCGATTTTTTGAAGAAGGAAGCGGCCTTGGTCCGGGACGGGGGAGAACACAAGTGGGACCTGATCATTCTGGACCCGCCTTCCTTCACCAGAAACAAGAAATCCGTGCATGACGCCATGCGCGGGTACAAGGAAATCCACCTGCGCGCCATGAAGCTTCTGGCCCCCGGCGGCATCCTTTCCACCTTCTGCTGCTCCCACCACGCCGGCACGGGCCTGTTCCGGGAGAGCATTCTGGAAGCGGCCATAGACGCTCCCGCCACCCTGCGGCTGATACAGCAACACGGACAGAGGCCGGACCACCCTGTTCTGCTGAACATTCCTGAAACGGAATACCTTAAGGGCTTCACGTATGAGCTGCTTCCGGGGAGATAATATCGTTAGAATTACGATAACTTTCCCGCTTCCCCTTGAGTGTAATGCCCGCGCTGGTTTTTTTCTCAAAAAAAACAATCGTTTGAATGAAAAAAAGCTTGTAACTCCGGCGGTCCTCACCTATATTGCGTTTCGAGCAGGTGAGCGCTCGTTAAAAAAGCTCTCTGAGTTCGCAAGGACCCAGTTTCATAGGGTAGTTGGGGCGCCCCGGCCGTTTTACGGCCGGGGCGACTTTCTTTTTCGGGGAATGCCTGGATTTGCATCTTTTCAAGCTGGCGGTTTTATAGTAAGGTCATCACCATAACAACTTTTTCCCTTCCATGCACCCTGCCGTAGAACAAATCCGCCAATACCTGCAACTGATTGCCCTTCAATTTGTCCAACATCCGGAACAGGCGGAGTTGCGCGTGGCCGAATCCCCCCAGGGCGACGCCGTGCGCTTCCGGCTGATTCTGGAAAAGACGGACGTGGCCCGCATCATCGGGCGCAACGGCATGACCGCTTCCGCCATCCGCTCCCTGGCCAAGGCGGCGGGGGAGAAGAACGGCATCAAGGTCATCGTGCACATGCTTTCCCATGAGGAAGCCGCCGAACAGGCCTGAGCGCCCCGCACAGCGTTAAAATTGACAAAGCCGGAGGGAATCCCGTTCCCCCCGGCTTTTTAACGTACCGTGCTTCCCGCGCCGCGCCTACAATTCCACATCCAGCACCAGGGCCAGCAGATTGAAGGGGCCGGGCTCCTCCACGCGGAGGGCGAACGCGGCCTGTTCATCCGTGCCGTAGTTGTGGGTGAGCCGGACATAGCCGGAGTACGGGGCTTCCGCGCCATACCGGCCGGGCTGGAAACGGCGCCACGCTCCGGGAGCCCCCGTGCCGTACAGGAATTGCAGGGAGCTTTCATGCAGGAGCGCCCTGGCGCCCAGCTGTTTCTTCAACCTGCCGAGCGTTTCCAGGCTTTCAAGGGGCATGGTTCTCACCTCGGCCGGGGCGGCCATCCCTGCCCTGACGGTTTCCCCTTCCCGCCTTTCCGGGCACGGCGCATTTCCTTCCCCGTCCACCAGAATTGTGGAGCAGGAGCCGTTTCCGTCCATCAGGACCGCCTCGCATCCGGCCAGATGCCGCAGCCCGGAAAGGCGGCCGTCCCGGACGACCGCTTCCGTGCACGCGTCCAGGTATTCGTTGCCCTCCGCCATGCGTTCCACCGTGATGCAGGCATGTTCCCCCTCCCCCCGTTCCACGGTGAACCAGACTTCCTCATCCTGCGTATCCTGCGAACTCCGCAGGGAGGCCACGGACAGGATGCGGCCATGCTCCAGGCGGTGGGCATGCCACGCCACGATGTTCTGTTCCCTGTTCAGAGTCATGCAGACCGCACTGCCGTCCTTCAGTACGCACCAGACGTGAAACGCCGTGCTGCGCTGGACGGTCCAGTCCACGATGCCCTCCGTCAGAAGATGGTCGGAAAGGAGGCTCACGTCCCGCGTGAGAAAGCCATCCGCCTCCAGGGAATAAAAGAATTCCCGTACTTTCCTGCCCCCCTGCTGGACGAAGAGCAGGCTGTTTTCCACGGTCAGCGCATCCAGCAGGGAGGAACCCACGCCGGAGTGGCGCTCAAATTCCGCATTGTTCGCATTGATTCCCGCGGAGTCGGACGCCCGGAGCCGCCATTCCCCTTCGCTGGTGCCGATCATCAGGCCCCGGAGGGAGGATATCCACGCGATCCTGTTCTGCTGGGAGGCCGCCATGGTCAGAATCATGGGGGAGTCCGCCGGTATTCCGGGAGTGAATGAGGAAAAGTCGTCCACCCTGCTGGCCCAGAGGGTCTGCGGCTGGCCCGGAGTGCTGCCGAACCAGAGGCGTCCCTGGGAAAATTCAATGGTGCACGGGTAGCCGTTCCTCACCCCGAAGGCGCTGAAGGACCAGTCGCTGGTGTCATAGTCGTACAGCATGCGGCCCGACATGTGCACGGCGTCGCGCACATGCACGCACCGCGGGGAAATGTACTTGTCCACCACGAATTCGTGGTCGTAGGAACAGGACGCCGCCCGCAGTTCCGGAGTTCCCGTGGAAGAGCCGTTTTTATAGGACATCAGCCGGAGGGTGTAAAAGGAGAATTCTTCTTCATTCCCGCTCAGGGCGAAGTTGTTCCTGAACCCCTCCTTCTGGTAGAAGCTCTTGACGGAGTGCCAGACCAGGGAGGGCTCATTGGGCAGGTAGTTGGAGCCGTCCAGGTACGCCCGGCGCACTTCCCATTCCGCATCCCACGTTCCGGTGGTTTCCACCGTCCACGCCCCGCTGACGAACGTGTACGGGCAGGCATCCGCGCCTTTTTCAAAGAAGGACGTGTACTGTTCCGGAGAATTCTTTCCGGCCACATAGTCCGTATCCTTGCTGAACGGGCGGATGCAGGTGTAGGCATTCCGCCATCCGTTCTTTCCTTCCATGGAAAAGGTGGCTCCCTTGTAAAAATTCTGGTTCAGCGTCGTGGTATGGAACATGGGCATCTGTTCGGCGCGGGCAAAGCCCTCGTCGTGCCTTCTGGTGATGCGGATATGTTCCGTGCCCTCCATCTCCGGAGTGAACACGTCTTCATCCGCGGTCACTATCAGCTTGTTCCCCTCATCGGAAAAGACCACCCGGTATTCGATCCTCACGGAGTTGAGCAGGGAGCTTTCGTAGGGAATGCCGGAAAACTCCAGCGGCTTCAGCCGCCAGTCGTCGTCGGCATGGCGGGAGAGCGTCATGGGGGGAGTTTCCGGCTCCACGCAGTAAATCACGTCGTTCAACTGCTGCATCCTGAGGTTTCTGACCTGCGCGTCGCTCTTCCAGGGGGAGGCGGTTTCCAGCACCTTCCCCTCCGCATCCAGCAGCGGCGCGCCGTCCTTGAAGTAGCGGACGTAGCCGCGGCCCAGCTCCAGCATGAACTGGACGCCCGTGGAGTATTTAAAGGAGACCAGCCTCACCATGCCTTCCGCGCCCCCGGCACGGGCGACCAGCTGCGTTCCGGGCCTGCGCCTGAGGCCGCCGAAGGGAGTGACCAGGAAATTCATCAGGCGGGAGGCCCCGCGCGCCACGGGGTCCAGGTCCGCGCGGCCGGAAAGCCACGGGCTTAATTCTCCCGCCGTGAAACTGAGCCGTTGTAATACTTGCTTTGCCATATTCCCCCCACGGAAACAGGGAGAAAGAGGCGCAGTCAAGACGCCGGAAAGGTGCTGCCCTTCCCGGCCCGGCCGCTACAGGGCGACGGCCCAGAGGACTTTCAGGTAGCGCCCTTCCGGGTAGGTGCTCAGGTAGGGATGGTCCCAGCCGGGGCCGGTCATGCCCATGATCTGGAGCTTGCGCCCCTGCCGCTGGGCCGCCTTGATGACGGTCTGCTCAAATTCGTAAGGGGAAAGCAGCCCGGAGCAGGAGCAGGTGACGAAGAGGCCGCCCGGCCTGACGCACTGGAGCCCCAGCATGTTCAGGTCATGGTATTTCTTGATTCCTTCCTCAAAGCCGTCTCGGCCAATGATGAATTTGGGCGGGTCCAGAAGAACGGCGTCAAACAGGCGGCCGTTGCGCACCATCTGGCGCGCGTACACGAAGGCGTCCGCATGCACGAATTCGATGCGCTGCTGGTTGATGTTCGCGTTCCGTCTGGCCATGGCCACGGCTTTTTCATCCAGGTCCACGGCCGTTACCTCCGCGGCGCCGCCAAGCATTTTGGCGGCAATGGAGAAGCCGCCGCTGTAGCAGCACAGGTCCAGCACCGTCCCCCCCTTCACGAGGGAGGCGAATTTGAGGCGGTTGTCCCGCTGGTCGCAGAAGAAGCCCGTCTTGTGCCCCTGGGCGAAGTCCACTTCATACGTGATGCCGTTTTCCACAATCTTCACCAGCTTGACGGGAGCGGAGGATTCCGGCGCGTCTTCCGGGCGGATGCCCTCCATGCGGGCGATTCCCTCGTCCACCTGGATCACGTGCCTTCTGGTGCCGCACAGGCGGTGCAGCAGGGGGAGCCAGCGCTCCAGCCGCTGCCAGACGGCCAGCGTGCTCACTTCCAGGCTCAGGACGTCCGCGTAGCGGTCCACGACCAGGCCGCCCACGCCGTCGGAATCACCGTGCAGCACGCGGTAGGCGTTCGTCGTTTCATCCAGGCGCAGGATATCGCGGCGCAGTTTCACAGCCCGTTCCAGAGCGGCGTCCAGTTCCCGTTCCCCGAAGGCGTCGCGGCCGTGGTACACCATGCGCAGGGGGGTGCGGCTCGTCTCGTTCCAGAAGCCGGAGCCGAACAATTCCCCGTTTTTGTCGTACACGTGCACCAGGCTCCCCGGCGCTATTTCTCCGCTGACGGAGCCGAGCATGCGGGGGAACACGGCGGGATTGTACGTGAAGTATTTCAGCTCCACCCACGGGGAAAGCCAGTTTTCGCTGCCCTCCGGGGACTTGTTGACAAACAGGTTCTTTTTGGGCGCGGAGCGCGGGCGGCCCGCCGGGGGGCGGCGGTCCCTCCAGGAAGGTTTGGAACGGGAGTCGCGCGGATGGTAGGAACTGCGGGGAGAATGGGAATCGTTCATGAGATGCGGGAAAGTAATGTTGGATCTGCGGCATAGCGGGCCACGGCCAGCTCAACGGCTTCCCGGTACGGCCTTACGGGGCGGCCCAGCAGGGAAGCCAGCCTTCCGGAGGACATGGCGGTATGCCTGGGCCGAGCATCCCTGAAACCCGCCTGTTCGTCGAGCTTTTGTTCCGCCACGGGCGGCAGCTCATGCAGAAGCCCGTGCTTCACCGCGCTTTCCAGGGCCGCCTGCGCGTACCCGTGCCAGGAAACCGGCTCCCCGGACTGGCACAGGTGCAGGATTCCCGCCGCGTCGCTCTCATAGGCCAGGAAGCGGAGCCATTCGCACAAATCCTCAATCCACGCGGGGAGAGACCACTTGTCCGCCACGGCGGCCAGCGCCTGCCCGTTCAGCGCGCGCCGGAGCATCATCTCCGGGAAGGAGGGGCGGGCGGGATTGCCGAACACCCAGGAAACGCGGGCCACCAGGGCTTCCGGCATTTCCTCCCGCACGCGGAGCTCCGCCTCCAGCTTGGATTCCCCGTACACGTTCACGGGGCGGCATTTGTCCGCCTCCGTCTTCAGGCCGGGGCGGCGGCCGTCCAGAACGTAGTCCGTGCTCAGGTGGATGAAGCGCATGCCCTCCAGGCGGCACAGGCGCGCCATCAGCTCCGGCGCCATGGCATTCACCCGGTGCGCGGTTACCGGGTCGTCCAGGCAGGCTTCCAGCCCGCTTACCGCCGCGCAGTTGATGACGTGCGTGGCTCCGGAAGAAAGAAGAAATTTTTTCAGCGCGGGCAAGTCCTCCAAATCGCAGGTATTGCGCCCGCAGGCAACCACTTCCGCTCCTGCATCCCGCAGGTGTTCCGCCAGGCGGCTGCCCACGCGGCCTCCGGCCCCGAATACCAATGTTCTGGACATGCGCACAGCCTACCTGCTGTCCCTGTAAAATCCAGTGAAAACCTCTTTTCATCGTGACAAAAAACCAAAAGCTGATTCAATGAATATTGTGTTTTACTATGAATATTCTTTAACGGCTTGCGGCCCTCTCAATGCCAGGGCCGCAGAAGTATGCAGGAAAGGGGCTCTCATCAGGACGGAGGAAGGCGGCTACGGCTGCATCCAGCCCTGGCCGGAGCTGGGGGACCATTCCCTGCAGGAGGAACTGGACGCGCTCAGGAAAGGCAGTCCGCTGCCCCTGGGCAAGCGGGCCCTGGAATGCGCGCGGGTGGACGGGGAGGCGCGCGCCGCCGGCGTCAGCCTGTTCTCCGGCCTCCACATTCCGGCCAGCCATGCCACCCTTCCCAGCTGCGTCAGTCCGGCCACCATCAGAATCATGGAAACGAAGGGCTTCAAGGCGGGAAAAATCAAGGCAAGCTCCAATCCGGCGGCGGCCCTGGAACGGCTGACCATGCTGGCCTCCATGGCTCCTTCCTGGCGCTGGCGCCTGGATTTCAACGGCTCCCTGGACGGGAACGAGGCGCTCCAGTTCTGGAAGTCCCTGCCGCACCACCTCAAGAGCCGGATAGATTTCATTGAAGACCCCTGCCCCTTTTCCGTTCCCGGCTGGGAACGCCTGGTGGATGCGGGCATGCCGCTGGCCCTGGACATGGGGACAGACACGGAGCACCAGCCCGCCGTCACGGCGGACCTTCCCGTCACGCGCATCGTCAAGCCGGCGCGGGAGGCCACGCCCGGGGACCTGCATGATCCCCCCGTCTTCACCACCGTCATGGACCACCCCGTGGGGCAGTTGTGGGCCGTCTATCAGGCGGCGGAGTATTACCGCGACGCGCTTCCCACGGAGATTCCGCTCTGCGGCCTGTGCACCCATCTCCTGTTTGAACCGGACCCCTTCATCGACCAGATGGGAGGCATGAACCCGCAGGTGACCGTTCCCGCCGGAACGGGGCTGGGCTTTGACGGCATGCTGGAAGCGCTGCCCTGGAAGAAGCTCTGAACGACGTTAGCTCCGTCTTTTACCCTTCCTCCATTTTTCCTTTATTCTTCTTTTCCTTCCGCCTTCTCCCGGCGGACGCCGCATGCAAAAAGGCATGGAGCCGCAACGGTTCCATGCCTTTTTTTCCGCTTTTGTCTCAGAATTTCACGGTTTCCGGCCGGGGTCCGTGGAAAATTTCAGGCCGGGGAATTCCTTCACGTTGCAGCCGGGCGTTTTGGGATTCACCTGCACCGGGACGAAGGTGAACATCCAGCGGCGCGTGCTGTTGTTGTTCGGGCTCTTCACCAGGACGTGGTTCCAGCCTTTCTTGAGGGGAATCATGGACGGCTCACGGAAATGGTAGTTTTCATCCACCATCGTGCCGCCGTTGCGCGGTTTGGCCCACTTGGGAGGCTCAATTTCCTTCCCGTTGACGAAGAATTGGGGATTCGCGTGGAACCACTTGCCCGGCACGCTGGCGGGGCCGTTGCGCCAGTCGGACGTGGCCCAGGTATGGCCGCTCACCCAGAAGGGGACCGTCTGGGCCTTGGGAGAATAAATGTAGGTCTGCGCGTAATAGGTATGGTTCTTGTGCGGGAAGGCCCCCATCTTCGCCCCGTTGAACAGCGTCGGGAAGTCGCAGTAATGCTTGAAAATGACGGTGGCCCCGGTGTAGTCGTCCTTGGACCATGTGTAGGCGGCGCCGTCAATTTCATAGGAATCCTTCATTTTTCCGGTCCTGGCGTCCTCCTCCGGGCCGAATTCCGTTTCCGTCTTTCCGCCGTGGGGGATGGGGCCCAGCAGCTTCCAGGGAATGTTCGCCTGGCGCACATAGTTGAACTCCTTGTTCACGAAGAAGCGGTCCCGGATGGCGAGCACGCGGTTTTCATAGTCCGCAAAGCCTTTCAGGAGGGGGTCCCCCTGCACGGGAAGGTTGGAGAAGTACTTCATGTACTCGTCCTGGTTGGGGTTCCCCTCCACCTTTTCATGCGGGTTGTTCCACAGGGGTTCGGAAACGAAGGCCATTCCGGAGTACACCGGGGTCTGGAGCACCTGGTTGCGCGGGTCCGTGATTTCCAGGTCCGGGAAGGAGCACAGGATCATGCCCAGGCCCTCCCCGTTCCGGAAGGGGCACGCCCGGCGGAAGTACATGGTCATGGCCGTTTCAAAGGGGTCCAGATGGTTCAGGTAGGTTTCCAGGGAATCCACATATTTGGCGCCGTCCGAGGGCCACGCATGCCTGTTCTGCCGTCCGGACCACAATTGCTGGATGGCCCCGTTGTACCCTTTGGGGGACAATCCCGGCTGCCACCTCATGGGCGTGCGGCCGCAGGCTTCCACGGTATCGAAGTAGGTTTTCAGAATCTCGTTGTCCACCTTCTCGTCCCCGCCACGCACCTCGTCCGTCCCTATGTGGATAATCGGCATCTTTTCCCTGGGGACCAGGGAACACAGCTCCTTGATCAGGGCCACCAGGGCCTTGGTGGCCTTTTCATCGCTCATCTTGACGCCAAGAGCCTTGCGGAAGGCCGCGCTGTGCCCCGGCATATCCATTTCCGGGATCAGCAGGATGTTGCGCAGGCGGCAGTATTCCACCAGCTGCTTGAATTCCTTCTGCGTGTAGAACTTGCCCGGCATGCGCGTGAAATTTTTGGGGTCGTTCAGTTCCGGATGAATTTTGGACTCCAGGCGCCAGCCGGGATTCTCCGTGAAATGGAAGTGGTACACGTTCAGCTTGAGCTGGCCCATGGAGTCCAGTTCCTGGGCAATCAGGGGCAGCGGCATGTAATTGCGGCCCACGTCGTTCATGAACCCGCGGACTTCAAAATCCGGCCAGTCCACAATGTCGCAGGCGGCGACCGTCGTTTTGCCCTCCCGGCGGAGGAGAAGCTGTTCCAGGGTTTTCAGGCCGTAATAAAACCCCTTGGTGTCCCTGGCCGTGATCAGCGCCCCGCCGGGGGTCACCCGCAGGGAATAGGCTTCCTCTTTCAATTTGGGATTTTCCGTATCCGCCTTCACGTCTCCCTGCGCGAATTTGACGGCAAACGCCCCGTCCTGGGAAACCTGCACCCCGTGCCCGGCCAGGAAGGATTTCAGCTCGGAAAGGATGAACTTCATCTGTTCCGGATAGGACGTGCGGGACGGCGCCGGGGCCTGGATGCGCACGGACTGGACGGGAACCGCCCTGCCACTCCACTTTACCTGCTGGGGCATGGGGACCAGCGGCGGACGGTCCACTGGGAACATCCGGTAATTGGGGCCGTTGGCGGGGAAGGCGGGAGCCGTGTCCTGCCCCCGGACGCCGCCGGCCGCCAGACACAGGCAGATAATTGGCAATATAAAGGATTTCATACGACGCATGATACATATCCGGGAAAAACCTTTCTGTCAAACACCGGCGTCATTCCGGCCCGGTTTTGCAAAAAGACCAGAGCTTTTATTCCGCGCCGGGCGCGGCCGCCGCAGGCAGGGTGTCCTCCACTTCCCCGGTTACTCCGTCAACGGCCACGCCGCGGCGCACGGCATAAAGCGCGGCTTCATCCCCGCTTTTTCCGGACGCGAACGCCCAGTAATAGGACTTCCGGTCATGGTAGCAGGCCCATTCCCCGCCAACGCCGGGCCGGGCCTCCATCAGGAGGGAATAGGAGTCCGCAGGAGACACCGCGAACCCGCGCGGGGTCTCCAGGCCGGCGGACGGGAAGGACCGGATTTCCCCCCTCCAGACCAGTTCCAGAGGCGAGGACGACAGCAGCCCCTCCGCCAGATGGCTGCCCGCCAGCATCTGGTGCGCTCCGAACATGGGGAGGCAGGACGCACAGAGGGAAAGGGAACAGCCGGCGGCGGCGCGCAGGAAAATATGAAGGGGAAAAGACATGGCGTGCTTCGGGAAATTGCGGAAAGGAATCAACTCCCAAACGCTTCCCCAGTCAATCAAAAAGGCGCCAATTTCCGGGAAAAAAGGGAGAATGGCCGCGCGGCGCGGAAAGCGGGCCTTTCCTGCGGCGTCCGGAAAGGAAACCGTGCCTTTCCCTGCCGGACAGGGGGGCCGCTTGACATCCCTTTTCCGCACTCCTATAGTTTGCACTCCGTTGAAAAAAGAGCCGGATTCATGACAACCCAGTCACGCAACATCTCGGAATTGGAAAACGCATCCGTCTGGCGTCTTCTGGTCCAGTATTCCCTGCCCTCCATTGCAGGCATGGTGGTGTACTCCCTGTACAACATCATTGACAGCGTGTTCATCGGCCACGGCGTGGGGCCGCTCGCCCTTTCCGGCCTGGCGGTCACCTTCCCCATCATGAACCTGACCTTCGCCCTGGGAACGCTGGTGGGCATAGGCGGGGCGGCCATCAGCTCCATCAGGCTGGGCAAGAAGGACCCGGAGGGGACGGAGCACACGCTGGGGAACGTCCTGGTCATGAGCCTGATCGCCTCCGTGGTGCTCGCCGTTCCCACACTGATTTTCCTCAAGGAGATTCTGGCCGCCTTCGGAGCCAGCGGGCAGACTCTGGCCTACGGGTATGATTTCATGCTGGTCACCCTGCTGGGGCTGCCCGTCACGTACGTCTTTTTCAACCTCAACCACGTGATGCGGGCCACGGGCTACCCGAAGAAGGCCATGGGCTCCACCCTGCTTTCCGTAGGCATCAACATCGTTCTGGCGCCCATCTTCATTTTCTGGCTCAAGTGGGGCATCACCGGGGCGGCGCTCGCCACGCTGATCGCCCAGATTGCCGGCATGGCGCGCGTGCTCATCCATTTTTCAGACAGATCCAGCGCCGTCCATTTCCGCAGCGGCATCTGGAACCTGAAAAAAGCCATCGTCACCGGCATCCTGTCCATCGGACTGGCTCCGTGCCTGGTGAACGTGTGCGGCAGCGCGGTGGCCATTGCCATCAACAGGCAGCTTGCGGACCACGGCGGGGACCTGGCCATAGGCGCCTTCGGCATTATCAACCGGATTCTCATCCTGTTCGCGATGCTCGTCATCGGCCTTACGCAGGGCATGCAGCCCATCATCGGCTACAATCACGGAGCCATGAAGCCGGACCGGGTGCTGCTTACCCTGAAGTACGGGGTGATTACGGGCACGGCGTTCACCACGGCGGGCTTCCTGGCCTGCATGTTCTTTTCCCACGGCATTGCGGCCCTGTTTACGGATGACGCACAATTGATCAGCCTGGCCGCGGGCGGTCTGAAGATCGTCATTCTGGCCTTTCCGCTCATCGGCAGCCAGATCGTCATCGGGAACTTTTTCCAGGCCATCGGCAAGGCGAGGCTGGCCATCTTCCTCTCCCTCACCCGCCAGCTGCTGTTCCTGCTGCCGTTCCTGCTGATTTTACCGGAGTTCTGGGGGCAGACGGGCGTGTGGGCGTCCATGCCGCTGGCGGACGTTCTTTCCTCCATCGTCACCCTGTGGTTCATCCGCAGGTTCCTGAAGTATTACTGCGGGAAAAACCGGGAATACCTGGCGCAGCCGGCCGGACAGGTCTAACATTTCCGGCGGCCTTGTTGCGTCCTTTTTCAAGGACATGATACTGGCAGTATGCCTAACGCGCCGCGTTTTACGGACTCTATGCTGATGACAGCCCCCTATGGAATGAGGCGGAAAGCCCGGAGCTTTTCACGGCGTCCGCGCAACCGTCCCCGTTCCGCCGCGGCGGAAAAAACAAATGCGGAAAAATTATTCTGACCAAACCCACAGACACGATGAAAAACGGAATCATGATGCAATACTTTGAGTGGAACCTGCCCAATGACGGACAGTTCTGGAACAAACTGAAGGAAGACGCCCCCCACCTGGAGGAAATAGGGGTGACGGCCGTCTGGATTCCGCCGGCCTACAAGGGCAAGGAACAGAACGACGTGGGGTACGGCACCTACGACCTGTTTGATCTGGGGGAATTCGACCAGAAAAACACCGTGCGCACCAAGTACGGCACCAAGCAGGAGCTCCAGGACGCCATCAAGGCCCTCCACGACCACCATGTGGACGTTTACCTGGACGCCGTGATGAACCACAAGGCCGGGGCCGATTACACGGAAAAATTCATGGCCAAGGAAGTGGACGAGAACAACCGCGAGGAGGAAACCACGGACGCCTACGAAATCGAAGGCTGGACCGGATTCAACTTCCCCGGCCGCGGAGACAAGTATTCCGACTTCAAATGGCACTGGTACCACTTTACCGGCACGGATTACGACAACAAGACGGGCAAAACCACCGTGTTCAAGATCATGGGGGACGGCAAGGACTGGAGCAGCGGCGTGGACGGTGAAAACGGCAATTACGACTACCTCATGTTCGCCAATCTGGACTTCGACCACCCGGAAGTGGTGAAGGAGATGGAAAAATGGGGCGTATGGGTCTCCCGCGAACTTGACCTGGACGGCATGAGGCTGGACGCCATCAAGCACATCAACGACGAGTTTATCAAGAAGTTCCTGGCCGCCGTCCGCAAGGAGCGCGGCGAGGATTTCTACGCCGTGGGGGAATACTGGAAGCAGGACCTGGATTCCCTGGACGAATACCTGAAGGAGGAACGCTACAAGGTGGACCTTTTCGACGTGCCCCTGCATTACAATATGTACCAGGCTTCCGAACACGGCCGGGATTACGACCTGACCAAGATTCTGGACGGAACGCTGGTCCAGAACCACCCCACCCTGGCCGTCACCTTTGTGGACAACCACGACTCCCAGTGGGGCAGTTCCCTGCAATCAGCCGTCAAGGACTGGTTCAAGCCTTCCGCCTACGCGCTGATCCTGCTCATGAAGGACGGCTACCCCTGCATCTTTTACGGGGATTACTACGGTGTCAGCGGCAATCCGCCCGTGCACCGCGGTATCATCGACAACCTGCTGGAAATCCGCAAAAACCACGCCTACGGTGAGCAGAATTACTACTTCGACCATCCGAACACCATCGGCTTCACCCGCGTGGGGGACGAACAGCACCCGAAGTCCGGCGTGGCCGTGCTCATCTCCAACGGGGAAAACGGGGACAAGGTCATGAACGTGGGCAAGCAGCACGCGGGAGAAACCTGGAAGGAAGCCACCGGAAACGTGGAGGAAATCGTCACCATCGACGACGAAGGCAACGGCCAGTTCATCGTCCACGGCGGCAACGTGGCTGTCTGGATTCCGGAGAACGCCCCCCAGGACCCCAAGCAGGACGCCCGGAAGGACGATGCCGAGGAAGAAAGCTGATCCATTTGCCGCAGGCGGATGAGCACCGCCTGACGGGACTTTTTATCGGCGGTCTGGCCCTTCCGGAATTTTCCGGAACGCGGTCAGGCCGTTTTTACTTTAATCACCAGCTTGCGGATGACGCCTTCCCCAATGCACCCGGCATGGGCGTCTTCCGGGAAAAACACGGCGAACTGGCCGGGCCTGACGGTGAAGGAGGTTTCTTCCGCGTCGTCGTAATGCTGCGCATCCTTCTCCTCCTGGAAGGGTTCGGACGGTTTTTCCAGCGCGGCGCGTTCCTTCCAGGTAAAGCGTTCGTCCCGTGAAAGGGGGACGTGGATGTCGATGAATTTGTTGTGGACCTCCATTCTGGCCTTTTCCGGAGCTTTCATCGCCGTCTCGTTCACCATCACGACCAGGGCGTCTTCCACAAGGACATGGGGCCCCGGCTCCAGCACGGCCGGATCTGCCGCGCGAACGAAGTCGAAAGCCTGCGTGAACAGGGGATTCAGTTTTTCATAACGGGCGGCATCGGCAACGGAGGCAATAATCATGGCAGGGAATTCTATATAAAGGAAACGCCATTCTAATGTAACTGCAAGCTCCGTCAAATCCTTTGGTTAATTCATTTAATTTACGGATTTCAAAGATCATTTGAAACAAACAGTCAATAACTTGGAAAGATAAAAGAATGCACATCGGATTACGAATCCGTGCCAATATCGCAAAAAGGGAATGAAAGGATAACTCGCGCAGGGAGAGGCACGATTGTAAAAGACCTGGGTATCGTTAAGTCACGTCTCCTTAATTTTTCCCGGAAACAGCGCTGGTAGTAAGGGACAAAGTCTAAAAATATTTTCTTGACGCCGGATTCGTAATCCGACAGGATGCGAATAATTCTTCTATCCAACATTCGCATGAAAAAGCTCCTCTGTACCATTTGCCTGGGCATAGCCTCCCTGGCAGCTTCCGTTTCCGCGGCTACCATTGAGCTGATGCCGG
>NZ_KQ971063.1:0-15624 GCF_001580195.1 Akkermansia sp. KLE1798 | reverse complement strand
CTCCGGGTAACCCGGGGCGGCCTTGTTGTTGGAATAGGGATGATGGACAGAATGGACCTAAAGGACTTAATGGACCCAATGGAAAAGGGGAAACGCTACCTGTCCATTCCGTCCATTCCGTCCATTCCGTCCATTCCGTCCATTTTGTCCACTAAGTCCATTCTGTCCATCTCCCTATTCCCCATCCTCCCACAAAACCTTTCTCACCTGCACTTTACAGCCGCCGCCCTTTCCACCCTCTTAAAAACAAACTCCCATTCCCCCTTCTCCCTTCCGCGCAACAAAAAAGCCTGCCGCCAGGACAGACTCACAGTAAAAAATGGAGCGGATGATGGGATTCGAACCCACGACATCAACCTTGGCAAGGTTGCGCTCTACCCCTGAGCTACATCCGCTTTGGATGGATAGTGACGCGGACCGCGTCGCTGAACGGTTTATACGCCAATACCGGCAAAAAGCAATCTTTATTTTCCTGTTTTCCAGGTGCGCCTCCCTCCGTTCCGAATGTTCTGTCATGAGAAAGTGTGCCTTATCAATGAATTTCTCTCGTCAGACGGTGCGGCAAATTCTATGTTAGAGAAAACATGAAAGAGTTGTTCATCACCTTCATCACGCTGGCGGGACTGGCCATTGGAATTACCTGTTACGACTCCATCATGGGGGACCGGACAGGCGGATGGCCGGAAGCAGGAAATTCCCGCTTCTGAACAATAATCCGGTATCATGAAAAAGACCTTGCGAAGATTCTGCCTTTCCACCGTGTTATGCGGAACAGCCCTGCTGGCAGCCATGCAGCAGGGTGCGGCCCAGTCTGAATCTGCATCATCCAGAATCCTGCGTACCACGCCGCAATCCGTGGAAGATTTGCAGAGAATTGAGCACCAGCTTCAGGCCGTGCTCCCCAAAGTGCTCCCTGCGCTGGTGTGCATTCAGGTGAACAACAGCAGCGGAACCGGCATTCTGGTTTCCGAAAAGGGGCTGATTTTCTCCGCCGCTCACGTAGTCGGCAAAAAAGACACCGTCCTCAAAATCATCTTGCCGGACGGGACCCGCATACCGGGAAAAACCACGGCGGAGAACAGTGATTCGGATGCGGGCATTGCAGAAATCTCCACCAGGCTGAACAAAAACCTTCCCATTGTGGAGAAGGCTGAAAACCAACCGCAGGTGGGCGACTGGGTCTTTTCCCTGGGCCACGGCGGCGGACTGGACCGGGAACGCGGCCCCATGGTGCGCCTGGGACGAATCGTTTCCTTGAAAAACGACGTCATCCAGACGGACTGCAAACTCATTCGCGGCGATTCCGGAGGCCCCCTTTTCAACCTGAACGGGGAATTGATCGGTATTCACAGCCGGGTCGGTTCCGGGTTGGAAGACAACTTGCACGTTCCCATGAAGGAATTTGACGCCCTGACGGCTCCTCCGGAGGAAGTCAAGGAAGCGTCTCCTGACCGGAACGGTTAATTCCATTCATTCCCCTGCCATGAACTTTCTCTCTTATGCATGTTTGTTTCCTCTGGCGGCGCTATGGACACCCTGCGCCTCGGCTGAAGGAGGCAATGGCAGCCTGGACTTTGAACAGCGCATCAACGGCAAAGTCGTTCTGAAAACCATTGAGCCCGTCCGGGAACGGTTGCAGGATTTGAGCGCCGTCTTTTTTGCCAGGCACGACGTAGTGGCCTACGGCGTGATCCTGACTCCGGACGGCTACATCGCGACGAAGGCGTCCGAATTCGAATCACACAAAGGACTGCTCATCCGCATAGGTTCCTCCAAGTATGAAAACTTCCAGGTAGTCGGCACGGACCCGGCCACGGACATTGCTCTGGTCAAGGTGGATGCGGCCGACCTTCCCGCACCAGGCCCCGTGAGCAGCGATGTCCCCCTTGGAACGCTCGTGGTCAGCAACGGGTCCACCACCAGAATTTCCCGCCGTCCTCAGCTGGGCACCATCAGCGCCGCCCGGCGCCCCATCCCGAACAAGGATACGGTTTATCTGGGCGTGGTATTCGGAGAATCCTGCTCTTTTCAGGAAGTGGTCAAGGACGGCCCGGCCTTCCAGGCGGGCGCCCTGGCCGGAGACAGGATTGTAGCTCTGGACGGAACCCCCGTCTCCACGCTGGAAGACATTTCCCCCATTTTATCGAAAAAAGCCATTGGGGAAAAACTCAAGCTGCGTGTCAGGCGCGAGGACAGGGAGATTTCCTACACCGTCACGCTGGGTTCCCGTCGCAAGGCGCTGGGGGACCAGGTTCCGGAAACGTCCAACGACGAAATCAGCGGCGGGTTCAACAAACGGCGCGACGATTTTCCGATGGTTCTCCAGCACGACACTCCCTCCCGGTTTACGCTGATGGGAGGACCGCTCCTCAACCTCAAGGGGGAATTGATCGGCATGAATATCGCCAGAGTGAACCGGGCGGAAAACTACGCCCTGCCGATCGATGTGGTGCAGGAGAGCGTGCAACGCATTCTGAAAAACGCCCGGGAACCTAAGCCGGAGAAATAAAGGAATGATTTTCCCCTGTTGATTTCCTCTTTTCCCCTTTCTTTCCTGCAGGCAGGAAAGAAGGAAGTCATCCTGCCCCGGCGACGCAATCCAGCATTTGCGGCATGTCCGCCCCGTGGCCCGCTCCCGGAATGCACGCAAATCAGCGGCGTCCGCGGACGTTTCCCTTCCCCTCCGGAATCCACAGCCCGGGTGTTTTCCGTTACATCCCCGGCACCACGGATGCGTCCGGAACCGCCTTGGGCTGCACCGTAGGATCATAATGCTCGGCGCCCGTCACACGGACACTGCCGTCCGGCAGGAACACCATGCTGGGCATACCCACAACTTTCTTGAAATACTGGAGTTTTTCCATCATCCCCCGGTAATTGATGCGTGCATAGGCGCAAAGTGTGGGGGTGGTGGGGAAAAAGACGTGCACATTGGCCTTCCCGTCTATCAGGCACTGCGGACGGGTGGTGCCCAGCCAGCTCCCCACGCATACGGCATTGTACGCTACACCCGTCTCCGGATCCCTGGTCTGGATGTACAGCTTCTGGATACCCCGCTCCGGAATGGTGCATACGGAGAATTTGCACTTTTTGACACTTCCCGGAATACTGACCGTCTGGGACCACATGGGCGTGCCCGTACGGATGGAAAACAGAGCCTTTTGGGAGGCAAACATGTCCTTTTCATTGGGCATCTTCACCACGGCCTGCACATGGTAATTCCCCTCCCTGGACAAATTGTAGAAGTGCCGGAGGTCAATCTTGCGGGAGACGCTCATGCCGGCAGGCACGTTGAGCGGAGGAAAGACGGCAAAGCGGGACTGCGGAAGCATGGCTCCCCCGGTGGTGTGCTCCACGTGAATGTCCAGCCAGGAGGAATACTCGCGGCTTTTCAATTCAACGGGCGTTCCGGAATTGTTGGTCACCGTCAGCCTCATGTAATTGGCCTCCCCGGTGAGGAAGGTCTTCTTTTCCGGAACGATTTTGACCGCTATCTGGGCCAGGGCCCCGGAAGCCCCCAGCAGGGCCAGCATCATGAATGTGAGAACATGTTTCATCGTGATTGAAGTGTATAAGTGTTTGTCTGTTGAAAATGTATCACCGTACGGGCCGCACGATTCTGAATCCCAGGTTGTCCCGGCATTCGTCGCGCGAACGCAGGTATTCCACCTTGTCCGTAATGCCCGGGTGCCTCCAGTCTCCGCCGCAGGCGACGGGGCCCGGGGGTTCCTTCACGCGCGCGGGGTCCTTTTCCACGGAAGAAGTCCATTCCATCACGCCGGAGGCCATGCCGCATATGCCGGTCTTCAGATCATAATCATTGCTGTACCTGTCAATGACCAGGGTTTTATCCCCCTTTTCGCCCGTTTCCATCAGGGCCCCCAGAGCCATCCATTCCTGGCGGGAAGGCAGACGATAGTGCGGTTCCCCGGGCTCCACGGGTTTCCAGGCCGCATAGGCCCAGGCATCCCAGAAAGTGACGTTGACGACGGGGGAACGGGGAGTGATCCTCCTTCCCTTCCATTTGCCGCCCGGAGTGCTGGCGGCCTTCCACATGGCTTCCCAATCACTGGGGACATGGGTGGCATTCTGCTTGTCCGGCTGATCCGGATGGGAATACTTTTCCTTCAGCTCCGGCGTCAGCCGGGACCACTGGTCCAGGAACAACCGGTAGGATTCCATCGTGATCTCATGGGCTCCCACGATGAGGTCCCCCGTACCGGGAATAGTGACGGGAACTTCCGTATGGTCGCTGGCGGAAAAATCCGGATAATGTTTCGGAGCCGGAGGCGGTCCTGACGGGGCCGTTTCTGCGGCCGGACCGGAGAAAAGAAGGAGGGCCGTGCCCGCACCGGCGGCCAGAACTCCCATTCCGGCCCAAATCATCCACATACGGAATTTTCTGGCCGGTTCCGCCGGGACGGTATAGCGGTGGGTGGTTGCCCGGGGAGAAAGCCCCAATTGCTCCCGGACCGCGGCTATCAGCTCCATGACCTGTTCCCACTGCATCCGGTTGCCGTTCTGTCCATCGCGCATCCAGCCCAGCAGGGTGGCCATGCGCGTGGCGCCGGGAACGTCCGGCGTCACCAGGGGGAGAAGATACTCTCCCAGCTTTTTCATCTGTTCGCAGGACTGCTCCTCATGAAAATTCCCGGGCATGGCCGTGTTCATCACCCGCACGCAGGACTTGTCATCCACAAAGATATGGCGCGGCTCCATCAGGTTGAACGCCGTCTGCAAACGCTCGTACTTGCCGCAAATGGTCCCTGCCGTTTCAATCACTTTCAGCATATCCTTGACGGACAGGGTTTCCCCGCGGTCCAGCATGGCCTGGAGGGAAGAGCCGCCCAGCTGCTCGCTGGTAACGAACCAGTAGCCCTGGACCTGGGAAGCCTCGTACACCGTCCCCAGCACTGGTACGTTGATGGCGGCGCGCGTACGGGCCTTCATGATGAAATCCTCCACCGTCACACCTTCCGGATTGTCCGGCACCAGCAATTCCATGAATACGGAACGGTCCATGCCCTGCTGGATGGCTTGGTAAAGAATACCCCCCCGCGTGCGGCCGACAAGGGCCACCAGCGTGTAGTCGCCGAAGTTGTGGGGAAGATCGAACATGGAGCAGTCGGGCATCAGGGAGGCAGGAGGGAGTCGTAGGAATCGGAGACCGGGGCGGCATCCACAGGGGGAAGCAGGCCGCCGTCGTAAAGCTCGGGCATGCCGGAGGGGGCGCTCTGCTTCATTTGTTCCAGCAAGAATAGCACAGGAGGGGAGGCCTGGCAATCCATCGGTTCGCCCTTGTAGTACAATTTGGCGGTATAACCGTAATACTTGAGGCTCCCGAAAGCGATCGTCTCCTCTTCCGTCAGGGGGGGCATGTAGTAGGTCATCTCCATGATTTCCTCCCCGTCCGCCCAGTCTACGGGTTCCGTCACCCACGCGTAGGGCAATTCCTGAGCACGCGTCTTTTCCACCTTTTTCCCATTCACCTCGTCAAAAAACTGGATAATGATGCGCAGGTCTTCCGGCCTGACGTTCAATCCGTCCTTCATGAGGATGGGGACCGTCAGCTTCACGCGCTCCCCGCTCCTGCATTCCGGGTCCCGGTATTCCAGAATGGTCCCGAAGGATATGTCGCCGCGCATGTCCGCGGCTCTGGAAAAGCCGGCCTGGAGATGCTTGGCCGCCCTGGAAAAATACTTTCCCGCCTTCTCACGCTGGGTGTACACTTTCAGGAAAAACTCCCGGGACTTGTCCGCATTCCGCAGCCATTCGTAGGTCAGGCCGTAATAATAAAGCACCACCGGGTTGTCGGGCTCCAGCCTCATGGCCTGTTCCAGCTTGAGCACCGCCACTTTCAGATCTCCCTCTATCTGGGCATATCTGGCGGCCTTGACGAGAGCCGCCACCTCCTCGGTCATGGCCGGCATCACGTCGTCCGGGTTCTCCGACGGCAGCGCGGGCTGGGAGGAAACCGCCTCAGCATTGCCCGCAGGAGAAGCGGAAACCGCGGAAGGAGTTTCCTCCGGATCGGCCAGATCCGCTGCCCGGAGCATTTCCTCCACGGAACGCGGTCTTACCGCAGAATTCGGAGGGTCGGAAATCGCGGCAGGACCTTCTTCGGCCACGTCATCCCCGGTTCCGGCGGGGGCCGGAGGAGGCGCAGCGACAACCGGCTGCGGAACAGGAACCTGCACCACTTTTTCAACCACTACCGTCCTGCCGGACAGGCTGAAGGAAACGCCTACCATCAGCAGAAGCACAAAGGCCATTCCGCCCAATGTCCAGCAGGCCACGCCAAACGCCCGGTCACGCCCGTTTTTTGCCTGGGGGGGAATCTTACTCATACATCATGATCCGTATTGGCATCAGCGCTCTTCTTTGGCAAGGAAGCTTCTGCCGCCTCCGGAGCTTCTTCATAATCAATCACCTCTCCCTGGTAGCGCGCCAGCAGGGCCTTCATGAAATCCTCCGCATTGTTGGGGGAATCCTCCTTGCGGAAGCCCCCGTAAGTCAGGCCGTCCAGTCTTACTCTCGCCTTACCGCACTCCGGCTTCAGCACCGCATGGGCCAGCCCCTTCATCTTCCACCTGCGCAGGTCCAGCCGGGCAATATCCTCCACCCGGAACTGCCTGCCGGCAGCGGTCACCCGGCCGTCTTCCAGGGCCATCTTCCTGCCGCGGGTTCTCACCAGCAGGAACAGGGCCGCCGCCGCCAGGGCCATGCAAATGCTGCCGGCCACCCATTGTTCAAAAATCTTGGAACCGTCGTACGGCTGCTCCACGGGCTTTAACGGATACTGCCTTTCCTCGGAATAAGCCTGCCACGCGGCGCTCCATCCCTTGCCGGGCGCGGACATCAGGTCGTAATCCGCCAGCACGGCGGGCCAGGGGGTGCCTTTCCTGTCCACCCCGGCGGGAATTTCATAATCTTCAGGGAATTCCACCATGCGGGACTGGACGGTACGTTCCCATTCTCCGCTGCCGGCTCCGTTCAGGCGGCCTTCCCGGTCAAACAGGGCTCCAGCATCCACAAAAGTCTTGTGCATGAAGTACTCCAGATTCTTCCGCGGATAGCCGGAAACAGCATCATAATAGAAATACGCGCCGAACCCCAGGAACATCAGGGCCATGACCAGTGCCCGGCCGGTGAACCACATTGTCGGCTTACACTCTATCGTGTCAGACTGCATGTCCCTTACATACCAGCAATTCCATGTCCTTGACCATAAAAAAAGCATGCGGAGCGCACCTTTGGCGGAAAGCCGCCGGGAATGCCCCGCGGCAGGCCGTCCGCGCCCTGCCGCCACGGTCATCCGGGGGAAATGTTCCGGACACCCCGAATGAGCCGCATCCCTGGGGAAAAATCTCTTTTTGCCGTCTTCTTGGCTTGATTTATTTTGTCAAAGTTAAATAATGGCACGCGCAAGGATTGCCCGTTCCCGCCAAGAGCCCGCAGGGCGGCAATTTTGGAAGACGGGCCGCCAGCACATTCTTTACCGCATATGAGACCTAGCAACGCCCAATACCGCCGCATGGACGCCGAACCCGGCTACACGCCCCATCCCGAGGACCAGGTGGATTCCGACATGGAACAGGCCCAGCTCAGGCTGGAACAATTGAGGCGGGAAAAAGAGGAAGTGGAAAATTCCCGGCGCCGCCTGGAGGAAATCCATATGCGCAAGGCCCGCTTCATGGACCAGCAGAATGAACTGGGCGACCGCATGGTGAACGCCGCGGATCTCATCAGCCGTGAAGTGGAAAGCCTGCGCCAGGAAAGCAACGAGCTGGAGCAGATCCACATGGCGCTGACCCGCAACCTGAAAATGCTCAGCACCGTGCGTCCCGACGAATGGCCCATTGAAAACACGGAAAACCTGATCAACCAGAGCCAGCAGGTCGTTGACCGCTGCGAGGAGGAATTTGCGGATGCCGTCCAGCAGTGCGCCCGCATGCAGCACACCAAGGTGCTTACCGGCGTGCGCCGCTCCAGCAAGGTGCGCATCAGCGCCCGCGAATTCATGACCCAGTTCCTTCAGGGCCTTTCCTTCCATCTTCCCCTGCTCCTGATTGCCCTCATTATCCTCTTCTTCATCTGGATCTTCAGCCCCTCCGCATCATGATCAAAAGAAAAGCCAAGCGCCGTTCCTCCGAACTGGCAGAGCTGGACCGCGCCTCCCGTGAAATCGAGCTCCGCATTCAGGAACTGGAAGCCTCTCTCAAACGCCCCGCCCCGCAGACCCGCATGCGGCTGGACCGTAACACAATGCCTCCGCCCGACCGCATCCGGGAAGGCAACCAGAACCGCGCCCTGCGCGCCGTGGTGGCCCGCGACGGCCGCGCCACGAACATGCGCCGGGAACTGAGGGAAAACTTCATGCTCCTGGGGCTGCTCATCTGCGCCATCGCCGCCTCCTTCTGCTGGATCATCCGCCTGCTGGAACAGCAGTAGGCCCTCCCCCATCACTTCACCCGCACCACACGCTTTCCACCATGAGTACGCCTCAAATCGACGTAGCCTACATCGCCCGGCTGGCGCAAATCGACCTGACGGAAGAGGAAACGGCCCTCTTTTCCCAGGATTTGGACAAAGTCCTCGCCTACATCACCAAACTGGAATCCTATGACGTCGAGGGAGTCGCCCCGATGAACCATCCCCTGCCGGCCATGGACGTCATGCGGAAGGACGAGCCGCAGCCCGGACTTTCCCAGGAAGAGGCCCTTGCCAACGCCCCCCAGCAGTCCCAGGGCCAGTTCCGCACGCCCAAGGTGGTGGAATCCGCCTGACCCTCCCTCTTTCACGCTTCAACCGTTTATTCCCTTCTTTCCATGTCAAGCATCCAAGGCACCCTGGCCGAATGGCGCGACCGCCTGCGCCGCAAGGAACTCACCCCTGCCGAACTCGTCAACCTGACGGCGGACGCCATTGAGGCGGACCGGACCACCAACGCCTATATCTCCTTTGACCGGGAGGCAGCCTTGCAGGCCGCGGCCGCGGCGGACATAAGCAGCCCGCTGGCGGGCGTCCCCATTGCCGTCAAGGACAACATCAGCATTCTCGGCCAGCCGACGCGTTGCGCCTCCCGCCTGCTCTCCCCCTACACGGCCCCGTACGACGCCACCTCCGTCCGCCTTCTGAAAAAAGCCGGCGGCATTCCCTTGGGCCGCACGAACATGGATGAATTCGCCATGGGCGCCAGCGGGGAAAACTCCGCCTACGGCGTCACCCGCAACCCGAACGCCCCGGACCACATTCCCGGCGGCTCCTCCAGCGGCTCCGCTGCGGCGGTAGCGGCAGGAACGGCCATTGCCGCGCTGGGGTCCGATACGGGCGGCTCCATCAGGCAGCCCGCCGGGCACTGCGGCATCGTGGGCCTCAAGCCCACCTACGGGCGCGTCTCCCGCTACGGCCTGGTGGCCTTCGCCTCCTCCCTGGACCAGATCGGCCCCATGGCTCAAACGGTGGAAGACGCCGCCATCCTGCTCCAGGCCATCTCCGGGCACGATCCCAAGGACTCCACCTCCGCAGACCAGCCCGTGCCGGACTTTGAAGCCGCGCTGGGAAAGGACATAAAGGGCTTGAAAGTGGGCATTCCCGCGGAATACTTCACTTCCGGCAACCATGCGGGCGTCTCGGAAGCCGTACAGAACACGGTCAGCCAGCTGGAAAGCCTGGGCGCGGAACTCGTGGAAATCCGCCTGCCCCATGCGGACGCCGTAGTGGCCGCGTACTACATCATCGCCTGTGCGGAAGCCTCCTCCAACCTCTCCCGCTTTGACGGCGTGCGCTACGGACAACGGGCGCAGGACGTCAATGGCCTCATGGAACTCTTCTCCAGGACGCGGGAGGAAGGATTCGGCCCGGAAGTCAAGCGCCGCATCATCCTGGGCACCTACGTGCTCAGCTCCGGCTACTATGATGCCTACTACTCCCGTGCGCAGAAAGTCCGCTCCCTGGTCGCCAGGGACTTTGCGGAAGCCTTCAAAAAGGCGGACATCATCGTGGGCCCCACCTCCCCGGCGCCCGCTCCCAAAATCGGGGACTCCGCCCTGGACCACCTCCAGACCTACCTGGCGGACATCTACACCATCCCCGCCAACCTGGCAGGGCTGCCCGCCATCTCCGTCCCGTGCGGTTCCGTAAAGGAAGGCGGCGCGGAACTCCCCATCGGTTTCCAGATGACGGCGCCCCATTTCCGGGAGGACCTCCTCCTGAAAACCGGATTCGCTCTTGGAAAATAACGGGAATTTTTCAACGCAATTCCCTGACAGACTGTCATACCCGCTATTAGAGAACCATGGACACCCAAGAATTCAACGAAATTATCGCCGCGAACTCATCGTGGATTTCTGCTCTCCGAACGGAGGTAGGCAAGGTGGTCATCGGCCAGCAGGCCCTGATTGACAGACTGATCCTGAGTCTTCTCTGCAAGGGGCACGTCCTGCTTGAAGGTGTTCCCGGCCTGGCCAAGACTCTCTCCGTAAAGGCACTCGCGGGCACGCTGCACGCGCAATTCGCCCGCATCCAGTTCACGCCGGACCTTCTGCCCGCCGACCTTCTGGGCACGATGATCTACAACCCGGAAAAACGACAGTTCACGGCCAAAAAAGGGCCTATCTTCGCCAACTTGATCCTGGCGGACGAAATCAACCGCGCCCCCGCCAAGGTGCAATCCGCCCTACTGGAAGCCATGCAGGAACGCCAGGTAACGCTGGGAGAAACAACCTACCGCCTGCCGGACCCCTTCCTCGTGCTTGCCACGCAGAACCCCATTGACCAGGAAGGCACCTACCAGCTCCCGGAAGCCCAGCTTGACCGCTTCCTCTTCAAGGTAGTGGTCACCTACCCCTCCCGTGAGGAGGAACTCCAGGTGCTGGACCTGATGGCCAGCTCCGCCAGGCCCCCGGAAACCTCCCCGGTCACCACGCCGGAACAGGTGGCCGCCTCCCGTGACCTGGTCAACCAGATTTACATTGACGACGCCGTGCGCGGCTACATCGTGGACCTGGTGCGCGCCACCCGCTTCCCGGAAACGGTGGACGTGAAACTGCGCGGCCTCATCCGCGCCGGCGCCTCCCCCCGCGCCACCATCAACCTGGCCCTGGCTTCCCGCGCCAACGCCTTCGTGCACCACCGCTCCTTCGTCACCCCGCAGGACATCAAGGACCTGGCCCATGACATCCTGCGCCACCGCATCCTGCTCTCTTATGAGGCGGAAGCGGAAAACATCTCCACGGACGACGTCATCGACCACATCCTGACGAAAGTCCCCGTACCGTGACGGCCCAAGGCGGGCGTACCCCGCCCGCTTTTCCATCCGGACCACATCAGGCGGATACCCTGCCGGACCTGACTGCCCCCAAACAGGGAGGACCACTTCATGGATAAAGCTTCAGACATTCTCAAGCGCGTACGCCGCATTGAACTGCGTGCAAAACACCTGGCCACGGAAAACTTCGCCGGACAGTACCAATCCGGCTTCCGCGGCCAGGGGCTGGACTTTGACGACTTCCGGGAATACATGCCGGGGGACGATCCCCGTTTCATCGACTGGAAGGTAACGGCCAGAATGCGGTCCCCGTACGTGCGTCGCTTCCGGGAAGAACGGGAGCAGGCCGTCATTCTGGCCGTGGATGTCAGCGGCTCCATGCACTATGCCTCCTCCGCCTCCCCCCGCGCCTCCAAACTGGACTATGCGGCGGAAATCGCGGCGGTGCTCGCCTTCAGCGCGGCCCAGAGCGGGGACAAATGCGGCCTGCTCATCTACGGCGGACGTCAGTCCCGCTACATCCCTCCCGCCAAGGGCATGAAACAGACGCTGCGCATCGTGCGTGAAATCGTGGCCAGCGAAAACGACGGGGCGGACCAAAGCATCTCCGAGGTGGCGCAGCAGCTCGTCCTCTCCCAGAAAAAAGCCGCCATGGTCATCATGATCAGCGACTTCTGGGGAGAACACAACAAAGCGGCCCTGGGCCAGCTCAACTTCAAGCACGACTTCATTCCCATCCGCATTGCGGACCCCATGGAACTCCACCTGCCGGACGCCGGGCGCGTCATCCTGAAAGATCCGGAAACGGGCAGAAACATGTTCCTGAACCTCTCCCGGCAGGACGTCCGGGACGCCCATGCCAACTCCGTGCACCTGCACCGGGAAAAATGGACGCAGGACTTCCGCCGCCTGGGCATCGACTTCCTGGACCTCCGGACCACGGACAACTTCATGCCGCCGCTTCAGGCCCTCTTTGCCCGGAGGTCCCGTAAATTCTCCCGCTAAATCTCCCCTCCTTCCGCCATGCCTGCACCAACCGCCTTTCAACCACCACCCACGGCCATTCCGGAACCGCCCGCCTTCCCTTCCCTCATGGAAACGCAGGCCCCGGACGCCTACCTTCATGCGGGCTTCTGGGACACATGGGGAATCTGGCTTGCGCTGGCCGCCATCCTGCTGGCCGTAGCCGCCGCCGTCATCCTGCTCATCCGCAAAAAAGGACGCACGGCCCCCGCCCCCCTGACCCCGGCCCAGTCCGCCGTCAGGGACATCACCATGCTCCGGGAAACACACCCGTCCCTCAGGCAGGCCGCCGTGGACTTCTCCCTCATCCTGCGAAAATTCCTGGTGGGGGAAACCAAAGACCCGGCCCTGTACGAGACCCAGCAGGAATTCAACCGCCGGGCGGATGCCCTCACGGCGCTTTCCACTGAACTGCAAGGCCCCACGCGCGACCTGCTGGACCGGATGGCCGTCCTGAAATACGAGCCGGACACTCCGGAAAACGACTCCATGGTCAACGAACTGGCGGACAGGACAGTCCAATTAATCAACGACATAGACGCGGCCTCCCGCACCACGCAGGAGGAAACGGACCTCATCGTCAAAAAACCTTCTGCACGCACCAACCAACGCTGACCCCACCATGATGGAACACTTCCAATTCGCACAACCTGAATGGCTCTACGTCCTTCCCTTCATCTTGTGCCTCCTGATCCTCCGCCGCAGGCGCGGCGCGGAAGGTTCCATCACCTACCCCACGGTGCGCTTCATCGCGCCCCTGGCCCGCACTCCCCATTCCCTGGCCGGGAAAATCGGGGCCGTCTGCTTCGTGCTGGCTGCCGCCGCCATCGCCATCGCGCTGGCGCGCCCGCAAAAAGTGGAAGACAAAAGCTTCCGCACCGTCAACGGGATTGACATCATGATCGCCTTTGACCTCTCCTATTCCATGGACACGCCGGACATGGTGCTCAACCGCATGCCCATCAACCGCCTGGTGGCCGCCAAGCACGTCATCACCCAATTCGTGGACAGCAGGCCGGACGACCGCATCGGCATCGTCGGCTTTGCCGGAAAAACCAAATCCTTCTGCCCTCTGACGCTGGATCACGCCCTGGTCAATGAAATCATCCACAACTTCCACCTCCGCATGATCCAGGCGGATGGCACGGCCATCGGCTCCGCCATTGCGGCGGCGGCCACACGCCTGGACGACCGGAAGGACACCAAATCCAAAATCATCATCCTGGTCACGGACGGCGCCTCCAACTCCGGCCAGATATCCCCGCTGGTGGCGGCGGAAAACGCGGCCAAGCTGGGCATCAAAATCTATACCATCGCTGTAGGCACGGAAAATGGCACCCTGGCCAACGGCATGGTGGTGCAAAGCGAATTCGACGAACCCACGCTCCGGAAAATAGCCCAGATCACGGGCGGCGAACACTTCCGGGCCCAGAACATGGCCTCCTTCAACAAGGCGTTCACCTCCATCGGAAAACTGGAAAAAAGCGAGGCCAAGGTGCATACCGTCCGCCATATTGAAGAATACTTCATGTACTTCCTCATTGCAGGCGGCGCGCTGACGCTCCTCGGGCTGTCCCTGCAAGTTCTCAAACCCACCCCGGCCCCGTAACACCCCCCTTCCCCCATGACATTCCTCTATCCCAACGTTCTGTATGCGCTCATCCTCCCCGCCCTGCTGGCAGCGGCGGCATGGTGGCTGTGGCGCCGCCGCTCCAGAAAATGGGAAGTGCTGGTCTCCCCGGACTACAGGCATGAACTGGTCCACGCGCCGGCCTCCTGGCACCGGGTGCTCCCCGTCATCTTCTCCGTGCTGGCGGCCGTCTTTTGCATCCTGTCCATCGCACGCCCCATCGACGGCTACACGGAAGTAAAGGAAGTGCCCAAATCGCGCAACATCCTCATCGCCATAGACTGCTCCCGCTCCATGCTCAGCAAGGACGCCTCCCCGTCCCGCCTGGGCCGGGCGAAAACCGCCGCCTACGACCTGCTGGACGCCCTGCCGGGGGACAACTTCGGAATCATCATCTTCTCCGGGGAATCCGTCTTGCTCATGCCGCTGACCCACGACCACACCGCACTGAAGGAAACCATTGAACAACTCCAGTTCGGATGGGTCTCCCAAGGAGGCACCAACCTGGAAAAAGTCGTGCGCCTGGCCCTGCAAACCTTCAAGCGCGACAAGGAGGCGGACTCCAAAAACGCCCTGGTCATCCTGAGCGACGGGGAAGACACGGTCAACGTCACCTATAAAACCGCGGAAGCCGCCAGGCAAAGCAAGCTCATCATCGTCACGGCCGGCATCGGCACCACCATCGGCACCACCATTCCTGATGAAAACTCTCCCTCCGGGCTGTACCGCGACCGCCGCGGGCAGCACGTCGTCTCCCGGCTCAATCCGGACAGCCTGCAGTACCTGGCCAACCAGACGGACGGCCAATACGTGCAGCTCTCGGACGGAGCCGCCCTCAACCGCTTCGTCAAAGACATTGCGGAACGGCTGGACGTGACGGAAGGAAAAGAGGAAACGCGCCGCATCCCGAACGACCGCTACATCATCTTTGCCGTTCCCGCCCTCATCTGTCTGATCCTCACCCTCATTGCCGGAACCCGCTGGCGCTCCTTCCGCCGTTCTTCACGCCGCGGCATGGCGCTTCTGGCCGGAACGGCCCTGCTCTGCGCCGGTCTGATGGGCACGGAAGCCCGGGCGGACACCGCCATGCTGGACAACGTCACGGACCTGATCCGCACGGGCAAGACGGAAGAAGCCGTCAAGGCCATAGACGGCATGATCGCCCTGCCGGACCTGCCGGAAGAAACGCGCCAGGCCCTGGAATTCGCCAAAGGCTGCCTGGAGCAAAAGGCCGGTAATCCCAAGGAAGCGGCGGAAGCATTCTCCCAGGCCCTCCTGTCTCCCAACAGAAGTCTTCAATCGGACTCCCACTTCAACCTCGGCAACATGGAAGCCGCCAAGGCCAAAACGGCCATGACCTTCTCCAGGCCGGAGGAAAAACAGACTCCTCCCCAGGCTGCCTCCATCGACGACCAGATCAAGGAAATCGACGCCCGGCTGGCTAAAATACCGGAAGCCAAACAACACGTCAAGGAAGCCGTCAAACGCTTTGACGACGCCCTTTCCGCCCACCGCTCCCATGAAGGAGCCGCCGCCAACAAGGAAGAAATGCTCCGCTACGACAAGGAGCTGGATGAATACCGTAAGCAACTGGAGGAACTGAAAAAGAAGCTGGAAGAAGAAAAGAAAAAACAGCAACAGCAGCAGCAGGACCAACAGAACAAGGACCAACAGAACAAGGATCAACAGAACAAGGATCAGC
>NZ_KQ971062.1:0-104200 GCF_001580195.1 Akkermansia sp. KLE1798 | reverse complement strand
CCGGCATCAGCTCAATGGTAGCCGCGGAAACGGAGGCTGCCAGAGAGGCCATGCCCAGGCAGATGGTGCATAATATTTTCTTCATTGTCGTCAACATGCCGGATTGCAAATCCGCCCGGATTCACATGAAACAGGAAAAGGTTTCAATCAATTCAACGTCTTATAGTTGCCGTGAAAATACCGTGGTTTGGAACAAGGCTCCCGAGTTTTTCAAACATGCCTTTTTACAGCAAAGGTCAAAGTTTCAAAATATTCTCTTGACACCGGATTTGCAATCCGTCCTGGGGAGGAATGCCTTGAGTGTAAGATATTTTAATACAGAAAAAGGGCCGCTCTCCTTGCGGAAAGCGGCCCTGGAATATGGTTTGGGAACGGATTAGCGTTCGTTGTCGAAGTTGATGGTATCGTTCAGGACTTCTTCGATGGAGTCCATTTCATCATCTTCACCGGCGAGCACGATTTCTTCAGCTCCTTCCGCGGGGTCCACTTCAATCTTGCTGTAGCGGGAGAACCCGGTACCGGCGGGAATGAGGTGGCCCATGATGACGTTTTCCTTGAAGCCTTCCAGCGTGTCGGTCTTGCCGAGGGTGGAAGCTTCGGTCAGAACGCGCGTGGTGTCCTGGAAGGACGCGGCGGAGATGAAGGATTCCGTTTCCAGGGAGGCCTTCGTGATGCCGAGCAGAACGGGCTTGGCGGCGGCCGGCTGGCCACCCTGGGCGATCGTCTGTTCGTTGATGCGGTCAAAGGTGGTCTTGTCCACCTGGTCGCCCCACAGGAACTCGGTGTTGCCGGGTTCCGTGATGACAACCTTGCGCAGCATCTGCCGCACGATGATTTCCACGTGCTTGTCGTTGATCTCCACACCCTGGAGGCGGTACACTTCCTGCACTTCGTTGACAAGGTGCTCCTGGAGGCGTTCCTTGCCGCAGACATCCAGAATTTCTTCCGGAGAAACGGGGCCTTCCGTAAGCTGGTCGCCCATGTGGACGTGGTCGTCTTCGTGAACGATCACGTGCTTGTTCATCGGCACCAGATGATCCACCAGTTCGCCCATGGGCGTTTCAATGGTGATGACCTTCTTGCCGCGGGAGGTGTTCTTGCTGCTGAGGCGCACAATGCCTTCCACGCGTGCGATGGTGCAGGCGTCCTTGGGCTTGCGGGCTTCAAACAGTTCCGCCACGCGGGGAAGACCGCCGGTGATGTCCTTCGTCTTGGCCACCTTGCGGGGCGTCTTGGCCACCATGGTGCCGGCGGAAATGGTCTCTCCGTCCTTCACGGTCAGGTTGGCCCCGGCGGGAATGGCGTGGTGGGCCAGAACCTCGCGGGTCTTGGCATCGCGGATGACCACCTGCGGGTGGAGTTCCTGCTTGTGTTCCATCACGACGAGGGTGGACGTACCGGTTTCACGGTCCGTTTCCTTGGAAACGGTGATCCCCACGATCATATCCTTGAATTCGACCATCCCGCCCTTTTCAGCGATCACGGGCACGTTGTACGGGTCCCATGTGGCGAGGGTTTCATCCTTCTTGATGGAGCCGCCGTTGGGAACGTACAGGATGGTGCCGATGACGGGCTGGTAGGATTCCAGCTCGCGGCCCTGTTCGTTTTCAATGCGGACGGAGCAGTTCTTGTTCAGAACCACGAAGTTGCCGTCCACGTTTTCCACCGTGCGGAGGTCTTCCGTGTAGATCACGCGGCCGTCGTTCTTCGCCTTCACGATAGGCTGCTTGAACGCCGTAGTGGCCGTGCCGCCCACGTGGAACGTACGCATGGTCAGCTGGGTGCCGGGCTCGCCGATGGACTGGGCGGCGATGATACCGACCGCTTCACCGATCTTCACTTCCTGGCCGGTAGCCAGGTTCAGGCCGTAGCACTTGGCGCAGCAGCCCTTCTTGAGTTCGCAGGTCAGCACGGAACGGATCTTCAGCTGTTCAATGCCGATCTTTTCCAGTTGTTCCGCCTGCTTCTCGTTGATGAGGTCGTTGATGTCCACGATGATCTCGCCGCTGACGGGATCGACGATGCGCTCGCAGGAAACGCGGCCGTAAATGCGGGACGAAAGGGAGGCCACCTCTTCATCGCCGTCATAGATGGCGTGAACGGTGATGCCGTTATTCGTACCGCAGTCGTCCGCGTAAACGATGACGTCCTGGGCCACGTCCACAAGCTTGCGGGTCATGTAACCGGAGTCCGCCGTCTTCAAGGCGGTGTCCGCCAGGCCCTTGCGGGCGCCGTGGGTGGAAATGAAATATTCCAGCACGGAGAGGCCTTCACGGAAGTTGGCCGTGATGGGGCGTTCGATAATTTCGCCGCTGGGCTTGGCCATCAAACCGCGCATGCCGGAGAGCTGCTTGATCTGCGCCTTGTTGCCTCGGGCGCCGGAATCCACCATCATGAAAAGCGGGCTGGCCATCTTGGAACCTTCGTTGTGTTCCAGCTTGCGGTACAGGGCCGCCTGGATCACGTCCGTGGTCTGGGTCCAGATATCCACCACCTTCTGGTAGCGTTCGCCGTCCGTGATGATACCGTTCTTGTACTGCTTGGTGACCTTGTCCAGCTCTGCGTAGGCCTTTTCGATTTCCGTCTTCTTCTGGGACGGAACGACCATGTCCACAATGCCGATGGAGCAGCCGGAACGGGTAGCTTCCTTGAAGCCCAGGTTCTTCAGGGCGTCCAGGGTCTGCACGGTGCGTTCCTTGCCCACGGTCTGGTAGCAGCGCCAGATGATGTCGCCCATCTGCTTCTTACCCACGTTGCGGTTGATATAGCCGAGTTCGCGGGGCCAGATTTCATTGAAGCGCACGCGTCCGGCCGTCGTCACGATCACCTTCTTGGTTACGTCTCCGTACACCACTTCGGACGGCTTCTTGCCGTAGTCCGGGTTGTGGAGGCGAATCCAGTCATGGTAGCCGATCTTGCGGGCGGCAATGGCGTATTCCACTTCATCGATGGATTCGAAGAGGGGCAGGTGCTGGTGGTTGTCCTGGTAATTCTGTACTTCCGCGGCACGGGTGTGCGTCAGGAAGTACGCGCCAAGAATGATGTCCTGCGTAGGCGTGGCGATGGGCTTGCCGGATGCCGGGGAGAAGATGTTGTTGGGCGCCAGCATGAGTTGGCGCGCTTCCATCTGGGCTTCCACGGAAAGCGGCACGTGCACGGCCATCTGGTCGCCGTCGAAGTCCGCGTTGTACGCGTTACAGACGAGCGGGTGCAGGCGGATGGCGGAACCTTCAATCAGGACCGGTTCAAATGCCTGGATGGAAAGGCGGTGCAGCGTGGGCGCACGGTTGAGCATGACGGGGTGGCCCTTGGTAACTTCTTCCAGGATGTCCCACACTTCCGGCGTCTTGCGGTCAATCAGCTTCTTGGCGGAGCGCACGGTGTGCACGTAGCCCAGCTCCTTGAGGCGGTGGATAATGAAAGGTTCAAACAGGATGAGGGCCATCTTTTTGGGAAGGCCGCACTGGTTGAGCTTCAATTCCGGACCGATCACGATCACGGAACGGCCGGAGTAGTCCACGCGCTTGCCTAGCAGGTTTTGGCGGAAACGGCCGCCCTTGCCTTTCAGCATGTCGGAAAGGGACTTGAGGGGGCGGTTGCCGGCTCCCGTAACGGCGCGGCCGTGGCGGCCGTTGTCGAACAGGGCGTCCACGGCTTCCTGGAGCATGCGCTTTTCATTGCGGATGATGACTTCCGGAGTCTTCAGGCTCAGCAGGGTCTTCAAGCGGTTGTTGCGGTTGATGACGCGGCGGTACAGGTCGTTCAGGTCGGACGTGGCGAAGCGGCCGCCTTCCAGCGGAACCAGCGGGCGCAGGTCCGGCGGGATGACGGGCAGCACGTTCAGGATCATCCATTCCGGGCGCGTGTTGGACTGAAGGAAGCCCTGGGCCAGCTTCAGGCGCTTGGCGATCTTGCGCTTGTTCTGCTTGGAGTTGGTGTTGTCCAGCTGTTCCTGGAGGTCGGCCACGAGGGAGGGCAGGTCAATGGAGGCAAGCATCTTCTGGATGGCTTCCGCGCCCATGCCGGCTTCAAAGCTGTCATAGCCGTATTCGTCTTCCGCATTGCGGAATTCCTCTTCCGTCAGAATGGCGCCCTTTTCCAGGGGAGTGTTGCCGGGGTCCACTACGATGTAATCTTCGTAGTAAATCACGCGTTCCAGATGGCGCGCCGTCAGGTCGAGCATGAGGCCGATGCGGCTGGGCATGCACTTGTAAAACCAGATGTGGGACACCGGAACGGCCAGTTCAATGTGGCCCATGCGTTCGCGGCGCACGCGGGCGTTGGTCACTTCCACGCCGCAGCGGTCGCAGGTGATGCCCTTGTGCTTGATGCGCTTGTACTTGCCGCAGGCACATTCCATGTCGCGGGTGGGGCCGAAAATGCGTTCGCAGAACAAGCCGCCTTTTTCCGGCTTGAACGTGCGGTAATTGATGGTTTCCGGGTTGACTACTTCGCCATGGGACCAGCTGCGGATGGTATCCGGATCAGCTACGGTGATGGCTACCTGGTCAAAGGTCTTGGGCTTGTCGCTCAGACCGTGCATTTCCCGAATGGTAGGGGTATCAGACATATGTTAAAAATCTTAAGAAGGGTTGATGCCCCCTCCCGCACCGTGCGGGGCGGAAGGGGAATGCGATGGATATTAGAATTTAAGGTCGGAGAAATCGACATCCGCCAGTCCGGCCATGTCGTCGCTGTCAAAGCCTTCCGTCATGCCGTCCACCGGGGCGAGGTCCGTACCGCCGAGCTGCAGGGAAGGTTGTTCATCCTTGCTGCCGGGGCGTACGTTCAGGCCCAGGGACTGCATTTCCTTCATCAGAACGTTGAAGGATTCCGGAGTGCCGGCTTCCAGGGTGTTGTCCCCCTTCACGATGGATTCGTAAATGCGGGTGCGGCCCTGCACGTCGTCGGACTTCACGGTGAGGAGTTCCTGGAGGGTGTAGGCGGCGCCATAGGCTTCCAGCGCCCACACTTCCATTTCCCCGAAACGCTGGCCGCCGTACTGGGCCTTGCCGCCCAGAGGCTGCTGCGTGACCAGGCTGTACGGACCCACGGCGCGGGCGTGGATCTTGTCCGCCACCAGGTGGTTCAGCTTGAGCATGTAGGTCTGGCCTACCACAACGGGGTTGTGGAAGGGTTCGCCGGTAAGGCCGTCGTACAGGATGCTCTTGCCTCCCACGGTGCCGTCCTTGCCGTCGCCGATCCAGGTGAAGCCGTCCACTTTCTTGGCTTCGGACATGTAGTTCCAGATGGTGTCTTCACTGATGCCGTCGAACACCGGAGTGGCCACCTTGAAGCCGAGGGCCCGGGCCGCGATGCCGAGGTGGGCTTCAAGCACCTGTCCCACGTTCATTCGGGAAGGTACGCCCAGGGGGTTCAGCACGATGTCCACCGGAGTGCCGTCCGCGAGGAAGGGCATGTCCTGTTCGGGAACGATCTTGGCTACCACGCCCTTGTTGCCGTGGCGGCCGGCCATCTTGTCACCCACGCCGAGCTTGCGCTTGGCGGCGATGTACACCTTGACTTCCTTCAGGCCGCCGGGTTCGGATTCGTCCCCGGATTCCATCTGGTCCAGTCTGTGTTCGCGTTCGTCGTCCAGCTCGGTGAAGCGGCCTTCGAAGGAGGTGATGATTTCCAGAATTTTGTTGCGGATCGGGCTGGGCTCGATTTCGATGTGGTCGTGAACCAGCGCCAGCTTGCGCAGCAGGGTCTTGGTGATCTTGCGGTTGGCCGGAATGATGATTTCGCCGGTCTGTTCGTTGACGACGTCAAGCGGGATCTTTTCACCCAGAAGAATGTCGGAAAGCTTCTTGGTCAGCTGGTCAATAAGCTGTTCTTTCTTCTTCTTGTGCTCGTCGTTGATCTTCTTGAACTGCTTCTTCTTCTCCGCGCTGTCCACCACGAGGTCGCCGCGGTGATGGCCGGAACCCGTGGAAGAAATGCGTACATCCATCACGATGCCGGTGCAGCCGGAGGGAACGCGGAGGGAAGTATCCTTCACTTCCGCCGCCTTTTCACCGAAGATGGCACGCAGCAGGCGTTCTTCCGGAGCCAGTTCCGTTTCAGACTTGGGAGTGATCTTGCCGACGAGAATGTCGCCGGGCTTCACTTCCGCACCGATGCGGATGACGCCGTCATGGTCCAGGTTCTTCAGGGCTTCGTCACCGGCGTTCGGAATGTCGCGGGTAATTTCTTCCGGGCCCAGCTTGGTGTCGCGGGCCTGCACTTCAAACTCGGAAATGTGGATGGAGGTGAAGGTGTCTTCTTTGACCGTCTTTTCGGAGATGACGATGGCGTCTTCGAAGTTGTACCCGTTCCACGGCATATATGCCACCAGTACGTTGCGGCCGAGAGCCAGTTCGCCCTGGTCCGTGTTCGGGCCGTCCGCCAGCACGTCGCCGGCCTTGATCTTGTCCCCGCGGCGCACGATCGGCCTCTGGTTGATGCAGGTGCCGGCGTTGGAACGCATGAACTTGCGCAGGGGATAGACGTAAATGCCATTGTCGCGGTCGGTGCGGACGCTGTCCGGATCGGACAGGTACACTTCCGGGCGTACGGGCAATTCGCCGTCCTTCGTGGTAATGATGACTTCCGCAGAGGCGGAGGCAACGATGCCGTCCGCTTCCGCCAGCACGACGGAACGGGAGTCCCGGGCGCACTTGCCTTCGATGCCGGTGCCCACGTACGGGGATTCCGCCACCATCAGAGGCACGCCCTGGCGCTGCATGTTGGAGCCCATCAGGGCGCGGTTGGCGTCGTCGTGTTCCAGGAAGGGAATGAGGCCTGCGGCGATGGAGACGAGCTGCTTGGGAGACACGTCCATGTAATGCACGTCGGCCGGGTCCACTTCGATGAACTCGCCCTTTTCACGGGCGGTCACGCGGGAAGTGGTGAAGTTGCCCTGTTCGTCCAGCGGGTTGTTGGCCTGGGCGATGAGGTAGCCTTCCTCCTGGTCGGCGGTGACGTATTCGATGGTATTGGTGACCCGTCCGTTTTCCACCTTGCGGTAGGGCGTTTCAATGAAACCGAATTCATTGATGCGGGCGTAGGTGCACATGGAGTTGATCAGACCGATGTTGGGGCCTTCCGGCGTTTCGATCGGGCAGATGCGGCCATAGTGGGAAGGATGCACGTCTCGCACTTCAAAGCCGGCGCGGTCGCGGTTCAGGCCTCCGGGCCCCAGGGCGGAAAGGCGGCGCTTGTGCGTCAGTTCCGCGAGGGGGTTGATCTGGTCCATGAACTGGGACAGCTGGGAACGGCCGAAGAAGTCGCGCACGACGGCGCTGAGCGCCTTCGGGTTGATCAGTTTGCTGGGCGTGACGCCTTCAATGTTCTGGTCGATGAGGGTCATGCGTTCCTTCACCAGGCGTTCCGTGCGGGCGAGGCCCACGCGGCACTGGTTGGCCATGAGTTCGCCCACGGCACGCACGCGGCGGCTGCCCAGGTGGTCGATGTCGTCCACCATCCCTTCACCCTTCTTGAGGCGCAGGAGGTACTTGAGAGCGGCCAGGAAATCTTCCGCAGTCATCAGGCGCTGGTCCAGGCTGGTGTCCAGACCCAGTTTCTGATTGATCTTGTAACGGCCCACGCGGGTGAGGTCGTACTTCTTGGGATCGTCGAAGAGTCTCTTCAGAAGCGTGCGGGCCTGTGCGGCCGTAGCGGGGTCACCGGGACGCAGGCGCTTGTAAATTTCCTTGAGGGCGGATTCCTCGTCGTGGGCGGGATCCTTCTTCAGGGTCTTGATCAGCACGTCGTCCTCGTTCTGGTTGATGACGTCGATTTCCTTGATGCCGAACTGGAGCAACTGGCGCACGACGCCCATGTTGAGCTGTTCGAAGGCTTTGGCAAGAACCAGGTCCTTGTCCTTGATCGTATCGACGGCGACGAGGTTGTGCAGGTCTTCTTCCGTCATGTCCTCGCTCAGGGGAAGAGTGCGGATATCGTAGAACTGGCTGACGATGTCGCGGTCGGTTTTGAAGCCCAGATAGCGCATGAACGTAGTCGCAAGGAACTTGCGGCGGCGGCGGCGGCGGTCAAGATAGACGTAGAGCAGATCGTTGGTGTCAAACTGGACTTCCAGCCAGGAACCGCGGTCCGGAATGATGCGGAAGGAATGCAGGAGCTTGCCGTTCAGGTGCTGGGCGCTTTCAAAGCAGATGCCCGGAGAACGGTGAAGCTGGGACACAATGACGCGCTCGGCGCCATTGATCACAAAGGTGCCGCGGTTGGTCATCATGGGCATTTCACCCATGTAAACAGTTTCTTCCTTGGATTCGTTGTCGGATTTGAGCTTGAAGGTGACCTGGAGGGCGGCGCTGTAGGTTTCCCCGGCGCGGATAGCCTCGTAGTCGCTCATCTTGGGCTGTTCTATTTCATAAGAAAGAAAATCGAGCTCAATGTTTTCGTCATAGCTCTTGATAGGAAAGATTTCCTTCAGAACACCCTGCAAGCCGATGTTTTTCCTGGCCGCGGCCGGCGTGTCCTGTTGTAGAAAATCGAAGTATGATTGCAGTTGAATCTCAATAAGGTTGGGAGGTTCGATGACTTCCTTGATATTCCCGAAGTAGAGTCGCTTTGACATGGGCTGCTGTGGCGGAGATGTTATGAATGTGCATCCTTGCTGCCCGGATGCGGGGCAGAACGGTTCCTTCCTTGGGGAGACGGAACCGACTGGAAGCGATTTGATGTGCAAAAAGCCTCTAGTCGGTCACGCGGGATGTGAAGACGAGGAAGCGCAACAGGAGAAAAAACGGGATTTCTCCTGTTGCGCGGGAAGTAAAAAGCTTACTTGACGTCGATCTTGGCGCCGGCTTCTTCCAGCTTGGCCTTGGCGGCGTTGGCTTCGTCCTTGGAAACGCCTTCCAGGATGGTGGCGGGAGTGCCTTCAACCAGTTTCTTGGCGTCCACCAGGCCGAGGCCGGCCTTCACTTCGCGGACGGCCTTGATCACGGCGATCTTGTTGGCGCCGGCGTCCGTCAGCACAACGTCGAATTCGGTCTTTTCTTCTTCAGCTTCGGCAGGAGCGGCGGCAGCGCCGGCGGCGGCTACGGGAGCAGCGGCGGAAACGCCCCACTTTTCTTCCAGGAGCTTGACGAGGTCGGCGGCTTCCAGAATGGTCAGGGTGCCGAGTTCTTCAGCGATTTTATTAATATCAGCCATTGTATTGTTTTCTTTTTTGGTTCTAGTCGCGCCAAGAGCCACTTGGCATTTCAGTTCTCCGGCCGGAGTTCCGACAAGGAACCTCTAGGAGAGGTCGGGCCCGGTTTTCACGCATTTTGGCTAAAGTGCAACCGGGCCGTCCGGTCAAGGGGTTAGTATTAAGCAGCGGGTTCTTCGCTGCCGCCGTTTTCCTTGTCCACATATGCCTGAATGACTCGGGCAAGAGCGGAACCGGCGGCATTGATGGTGCCAAGGAGCTTGGCCAGCAGCTGGTCGCGGGGAGGCAGGTCGCCGATGGCGCGGATCTGGTCGGCAGTGAGGACAGCCCCGTCCAGAATGGCTACCTTGTATTCGGCCTTCTTGGAAGCCTTGTTGAAGGTATTGATGGCTTTGGCGGCGCCAGCCACGTCGGATGCTCCGGTGATGAAGGCGGTCTGGCCGACGAGGTGTTCGCCAATGTCCGGCAGGCCGGCATCCGTCAGGGCCGTGCGCATGAAATTGTTCTTGGCCACGTGGCACTGGGCGCCGGAGGCGGCCAGTGCGGAACGCAGATTGGTGAACTCGGGTACGGTGATCGCGGTGTAGTCCACAACGATCAGGAACGGAGAGGCGTTGACGCGGGCGGTCAGGTCGTCAATGATGATACGCTTGTCAGGATTCATGATGTGCTAAATCGGTTCGGGTTACAGTTTGGCGATGGAAGCGGTGTCAACCGGGAGACCGGGGCACATGGCGCATGAAACGGTGACGGATTCCACATAGGCGCCCTTGGCGGAAGCCGGGCGTGCCTTGATGACGGAATCAACCAGAGCGGCGATGTTTTCGCAGATGCTTTCGTTGGAGAAGGACAGCTTGCCTACAGCGGCGGAGATGTTGGCATTCTTGTCAACCTTGTAGTCGACGCGGCCTGCCTTCACTTCCTTCACGGCTTTGGCCGTGTCGTCCGTAACCGTACCGGTTTTCGGGTTGGGCATCAAGCCGCGCGGACCCAGTACACGGGCAACCTTGCGGACCTCCGTCATGGCGTCGGGGGTGGCAATGGCCGTGTCAAAGTCAACGAAACCGTCCTGGACCTTCTTGATGAGGTCTTCAAAACCCACGTATTCGGCTCCGGCTTCCTGGGCGGCCTTGGCGGCGTCGCCCTGGGCGAAGACGAGGACGCGGACGTTCTTGCCCGTGCCGTTGGGCAGGGAAACGCTTCCGCGGACCATCTGGTCGGATTTGCGGGGGTCCACGGTCAGGTGGAAGGAAACTGTGACAGTCGGGTCAAACTTCGGTGCCGGGAAGGACTTCATGGTTTCCACGGCTTCGGAGATGCTGTAGTTCTTGTTAGGAGTAACAAGCTTGGCTGCTTCTTGATATCGCTTGCTGCGTTTGGTAGACATGTGTGTATTTGGCAGTGCGTTCGGATTGGTTAATCCTCCTGCGGTGAGTGTTACATACCTTCAACTTCGATGCCCATCTGGCGTGCCTGTCCGGCAAGGATGCGGGCGGCGCTTTCGGGATCTTTCGTGTTGAGGTCAGGGAGTTTGGTGTTGACAACTTCCATCAGCTTGGCCTTGGAAAGGGTGGCAACCTTTTTCTTGTTCGGTTCGCCGGATCCGGAGGCAATGCCGGCGGCTTTCTTGAGAAGCACGCTGCCCGGGGGCTGCTTGGTGATGAAAGAGAATGACTTGTCCTTGTAAACCGTGATGACGGTCGGCAGGAGGTCGCCGGCCTGCTTTTGCGTGGCGGCGTTGAACTCCTTGCAGAATGCCATGATGTTTACACCGGCCTGACCAAGTGCCGGACCCACGGGCGGGGAGGGGTTAGCGGCTCCGGCGTTGATCTGGAGCTTGATGATTTTGGTTATTTCTTTTGCCATGGTTTTGCTTTGTTAGCGGAGAAAATGAACGGCGGGAATGGTGCGGGAAAAGTTTCAGGCCTTTTCAACCTGCCAGTATTCCAAGTCCACCGGAGTGGCGCGGCCGAAGATGGAAACGCTGACACGCAGTTTACCTTTTTCCGGATCGATTTCCTCGATGGTGCCTTCCTGACTCTGGAACGGGCCTTCGCAGACGCGCACCGGGTCACCGACGGCGAATTCCACCTTGGGACGGGCTGCGACGGCTTCCGCGTCCAGCAGGGGCAGCAGGTCCTCCACTTCGCGCTTGCGCATGGGGAGGGGGGCGTTGCGGGAACCGGCAATGCTGATGACGCCGTCAATCTGCTGAATGAAGTACCAGAGGTCCTTGTTCAGGGAGCCGTCGGCTTCCAGCAGATACATGTTGGCGTAAACGTACCCGGGGAACAGCTTGCTGTGGCGTTCCGTCTTTTTGCCGTTGCGGACTTCGGAGATAAGTTCGGTGGGGACTTCCACCCGGTAGATGAAGTCGGAAAGTTCGGCGTCCTTGGCCTTGCGGATGATGCGGTCACGAACGCTGTTTTCCTGTCCGGAGAGGACATGAAGCACGTACCATTGTTCGTGAGGCTCTGGGGTACTGGGCATGATCGGAAAAAGAAAGTGGGGGATAAAACTAGACTGCCAACTTGATGAGGTAGTTGACCACGCTGTGGAGGAAGATGTCGAACGATGCGACAAACGCGCCAAGGAAAACCATGGCAATCAGAACGACAAGAGTGGAACCCCAGAGTTCGCGGAATTTTTTGAACCCTTTCACCTTGGGATCGCTTTCCCAGGGCCAGGTGGTCTTCTTAAGCTCGCCCTTAACTTCGGCGATGAATTGAGAAATCTTGCGAAACATGCTTCAAGGTGGGGTGATGTATTTGGAAAGAAGTGGCAGGTCAGGAGGGACTCGAACCCCCAACTTTCGGTTTTGGAGACCGACGCTCTACCGATTGAACTACTGACCTGTTGGTTTTCTTCTTTCGTGGGAGAATGAGGGGACCCCGCGGGGAGGCCCCCTCATTCAAACCGGATGTGTAGATTCCTCTACTAGTCCAGAAGGGACTTAGTCAAGGATTTCGCTGATACGACCGGCACCTACGGTGCGGCCGCCTTCGCGGATAGCGAAGCGCATGGCTTTTTCCATGGCGATCGGGGTGATGAGCTGAACTTCCAGGTTGACGTTGTCACCAGGCATCACCATTTCCACGCCTTCGGGAAGGGTGCAGCAACCGGTCACGTCCGTCGTGCGGAAGTAGAACTGCGGGCGATAGTTGTTGAAGAACGGAGTGTGACGGCCGCCTTCTTCCTTGGTCAGGACGTAAACTTCAGCCTTGAAGTTCTTATGGGGCTTCACGGTGCCGGGCTTGATGATCACCTGGCCGCGTTCGATGTCTTCCTTCTTCACGCCGCGGAGCAGCAGACCCACGTTGTCGCCGGCCTGGCCTTCGTCAAGCAACTTGCGGAACATTTCGATGTCCGTAACGGAAGTCTTCTGGGTGTCGCGAATGCCGATGATTTCCACTTCTTCCATCTTCTTCACGATGCCGCGTTCGATACGGCCGGTGGCCACGGTACCGCGGCCGGAGATGGAGAACACGTCTTCCACGGGCATCAGGAAGGGCTGGTCAACGGGGCGTTCCGGCTGGGGAATGTAAGCGTCAACGGCTTCCATGAGGTCCATGATGGACTGTTCGGCAGCGGCGTCGCCTTCCAGAGCCTTAACGGCGGAACCCTTGATGATGGGGGTGTCGTCGCCCGGGAATTCGTATTCGTTCAGAAGTTCGCGGACTTCCATTTCCACGAGTTCGATCAGTTCGGGGTCGTCCACCAGGTCGCACTTGTTCATGTAAACGACGATGGCGGGAACGCCTACCTGACGGGCAAGAAGGATGTGTTCACGGGTCTGCGGCATCGGGCCGTCGGAAGCGGCAACCACGAGGATGGCGCCGTCCATCTGGGCAGCGCCGGTGATCATGTTTTTCACATAGTCGGCGTGTCCGGGGCAGTCAACGTGAGCGTAGTGACGCTTGTCCGTTTCGTATTCAACGTGTGCCGTGGAGATGGTGATGCCGCGTTCGCGTTCTTCGGGAGCGGCGTCGATCTGGTCATAGCCGCGTGCTTCGGCGAAACCCTTCTTAGCGAGCACTGAAGTAATGGCGGCGGTAAGGGAGGTTTTGCCGTGGTCAACGTGACCGATGGTGCCCACGTTCACGTGGGGCTTGTTGCGCTGGAATTGCTCTTTAGCCATAATGATATGTTTAGGTTTGGGCTGCTATGGGTCTAGCTTGAAGATGGAGCTTCTGGCGGGAATTGAACCCGCGACCTCATCCTTACCAAGGATGCGCTCTACCCCTGAGCTACAGAAGCATAGACTTCTTCCGCCTTTCGCCGCTCTAAGAGAGTTGTAACTCCGCCCAAACCTGCGGTTCTAGCGGATAGATAGCATCCTCCCGTGTTGCCTGACGAAAAGCGGTCGCTAGATTACGCTTTTAAATGCCGGATGTCAATGAAAACGTGAACATTTTTTCGCCTGTATGCCACAATAATATGGCATGAGTTTCCAATATGCTGATCAGGAATGCGTTGAATACTTGGATCTGTTCAAGTCTTCCGTCAGTTTCAGGTTGGGGTCAACGTCTTCATCCAGAGAATGGAAGAGTCCCCGGCGCGCCTTGAGGCAGGCTACATAGGCAATCATGGCGGCATTGTCCGTCGTCAGGTCGAAATCCGGAAGCATAAGTTCCACGCCTTCGCGTGCGCAGATTTCCTGCAGGCGCGTGCGCAGCTCCCTGTTGCAGGAGACGCCTCCGGAAACGGAAAGGGTGCGGTGGCCGGAAAGGCGCAGGGAATACAGGGCCTTGCGGATCAGCACATCCGTAACCGCCCTCTGGAAAGAGGCGCAAAGGTCGCAGAGAGTTTGTTCCGCCAGGTCGTGGGGATTGCCGCTTTCCGTCAGCTTGGGCAGCGTGTAGAGAACGGCCGTTTTCAGGCCGGAAAAGGAAACGTTGGCCGTGGCTTCCTTCATCAGCGCGCGCGGGAAGGAAAAGGCGTCCGGATTTCCCCGGGCGGCCATGCGGTCTATTTCCGGGCCGCCGGGATAGGGCAGTCCGAGCATTTTGCCTACCTTGTCGAACGCTTCTCCGGCGGCATCGTCCAGGGAACGGCCGAGCAGGCGGTAGTCCCCCACGCCCCGGACGTCCACAAAAAGGGTGTGGCCGCCGGAAACGACCATCCCCAAATGCGGTACGGGGCCTTCCGGCCGTTTGACAAAGGGGGAGAGAAGATGTCCTTCCAGATGATTGACGGAGACGAAAGGCTTGCCTGTTGCCAGCGCCAGGGCCTTGGCCGTGCTGTTGCCTACCAGCAGGGCGGCAACCAGGCCGGGGCCCGCGGTGGCTCCGAATACGTCAATGTCCGCCGGGGTGACGCCGGCTTCCCGGCACGCGGAGCGGATGACGCCGGGAAGGTCCGCGGAATGGTTGCGGGAGGCCAGTTCCGGAACCACTCCGCCATGCTGGCGGTGAATGGCGATTTGGGAGGAAATGACGGAGGAGAGGATATCCGGCGCTTCTTCCTCCCCGGAAGAACGCAGCACGGCGACCGCCGTTTCATCGCAGGAGGATTCTATTCCCAGGACGGTGAGAGTATCCGGCATGGCTGGGGTGTGGGAAGCGGGATCAGGACGCCTGCCGTATCTGGGCCGGTTCCTTGTCAGTGACTGTTTTCCTGGTAATGGTTACGGAATCCGCGTTTTTCATGCTGGGAACCTTGTACATGATGTCCAGCATGAGGTTCTCGAAGATGGCGCGCAGGGCCCGGGCTCCGGTGCCGCGCTCCATCGCCTCAGCAGCCATGGCTTTCAAGGCGTCCGGATGTACGTCCAGTTTGGCTCCGTACATGGCGAGCAGCTTGGAATACTGCTTGACCAGGGCGTTTTTCGGTTCCGTCAGCAGGCGGACCAGCTGGTCTTCGTCCAGCTTGGAAAGCGGGCAGAAAATGGGCAGGCGGCCCACCAGTTCCGGAATCATGCCGAAGGAGAAAAGGTCTTCCGGCATGGCCTGGGCGAGAATCTCCTCTTCCGAGTATTCCTTGCTGCCGCGCTGTTCCGTGATGGCTCCGAATCCCATCTGGCTGGCGCCGAGACGCTTGCGGATGATATCCTCCAGGCCGACGAAAGCCCCTCCCACGATGAAGAGGATTTTTTCCGTGTTGACGCGGATATACTCCTGCTGGGGGTGCTTGCGCCCACCGGTGGGGGGCACGTTGCAGATGGTCCCTTCAATAATCTTCAGCAGGGCCTGCTGCACGCCTTCCCCGGAAACGTCCCGTGTGACGGAAACGTTCTGGGTCTTGCGGCCGATCTTGTCGATTTCGTCCACGTAAATAATGCCCTGTTCCGCCTTGGCTACGTCAAAATTGGCTGCCTGGAGCAGGCGCAGGATGATATTTTCCACGTCTTCGCCCACATAGCCGGCTTCCGTCAGCGTGGTGGCGTCCACAATGCAGAAAGGGACGTTCAGCATCTTCGCCAGAGTCTTTGCCAGCAGCGTCTTGCCGGAACCGGTGGGGCCGGCGAGCAGGATGTTGGACTTCTCGATTTCCACATCGTCCAGGGACTTGTCCTCCAGCGTTATGGAATTCTGGCGCAGGCGCATGTAGTGGTTGTACACGGCTACGGAAAGCACCTTCTTGGCATGATCCTGGCCGATGACGTACTGGTTGAGCGTGGCGCACATTTCCTCCGGGGTGGGCAGGGGGCCTTCATAGGAGGTTGCCGGGGCGCCTGCCTCGCGCAGCATTTCCGTTGCTGCGGCCTTCCGGGCTTCCGCCTGGCACATGGCGTAGGCGGAAGGCTCCATGTTCAGGATGCCGCGGATGAAACGGGTGGCGAGCGGAAGGCCGTTGTCCTTCACAATCATGTTGACGCAAATCTCAACGCAATTGTTGCAGATGTAGAAATCTTCCGCGATTTGAATGAGCTTGTCCACCTTGTTCCCCGGCTTGCCGCAGCAGGAACAGGCTGGAATATTAGGGTTGGTACCGGACATAATCTGATATTGAGAGAGTAGGGGCAGCCGGCAGGATTCAGGCCTTGCCTTTCTTCTTGTTTTCCTGTCCGTCCTCGTGATGGGTCAGTACCTTGTCCACTAGCCCATAGGCTGCGGCTTCTTCCGCGGTCATGTAATTATCGCGGTCGGCGTCTTTCTCAATTTGCTTTTCCGTCTTGCCGGTGTGCTTGGCCAGGATGCCGTTGAGGCGTTTTTTCAAGTTGAACATGAATCCGATGGTGCGTTCCACGTCAGAAGCGGTTCCCTGGGCGCCGCCGGAAACCTGGTGGATCATCACATGGGAATTCGGCAGGCAGAAGCGTTTGCCGGGCGTGCCGGCCGCCAGCAGGACGGAACCCATGGAAGCGGCGATGCCCAGGCAATACGTATTCACGTCGCAGGAAACGAACTGCATCGTGTCGTAAATGGCTAGGCCCGCGGTGACGGAGCCGCCCGGGGAATTGATATACACGTGGATATCCTTCTTGGGATCGGCCATCTGGAGGAACAGAAGCTGGGCGATCACGGAATTCGCCACGTCGTCGTCAATGGCGGAGCCGATGAAAATGACGCGGTCCTTGAGAAGGCGGGAATAAATGTCAAAGGCGCGTTCTCCGCGGCCGTCCTGTTCCACCACCATGGGAACGTAATAGGACTTCACGGTTTCCGGGTTGGAAGAGTGGGGTTGAAACATATGATTGTTGCAGGTTCGATGTTTTATATTCACTGTAATTCCCCTTCTGGCGGATACAAAACGGGGGAGTCGGGCATTCGCTCCAACTCCCCCTGGTAAGGTTTCTTGTGCAGAGGAGGGTTATTGCTCGTCTACGGTTACTTTGGCTTCTTTCGTCAGGAAGTCCAGAACCTTGGCTGTCAGCAGGCTCATTCTGATGCCGTGCACGCGGCCTTCCCGCTGGATTTCCCGGATATAAGCCTTGAGCGCCTTTTTCTGCTGGCGGGCCTGACGTGCCACTTCATTGTAGAGTTCCATTTCCGTGACGGAGATCTTTTCCACCTGCGCCACTTCCTGGAGCATGAAGAAGACCTTCAGGTTGCGCCGGGCTTCGTTTCTGGCTTCCTCGCGGGCGTCTTCCACAAACTTGTCCATGTCGGCGGGGGGATTGCCGCTGTACATGGCCTGCTGGAGCTTCTGCTGGAGGATGCCGTACACTTCCCGTTCCACGACGGCTTCCGGCAGGTTGAAATCAAGCATGTCGGCCAGCTTTTCCGTGATCTGGTCGGCTTTGGCTTCGTCGATCTGGAGGGTCTTGCGCTGGGCAATGTTTTCCTTCACGGCGGCCTTGAGTTCTTCCAGCGTCTTGCCGGGCAGCACCTTGGCGGCGAATTCGTCGTCAATGGCCGGGAGCTCCTTCTCGCGCACTTCCTTCACGGTGGTGTGGAAAACAAGATCCTTGCCGCGCAATTCAGCAATCGGGAAAGTATCCGGAATGGTCACGGTGATATCCTTGCTGTCACCGGCCTTCAACCCTTCCAGGGCGGAGGCGAAGCCGGGCAGGAACTGGTCGTCTTCCACCTTCATCCACTGGTTTTCGCGGCCTTCCAGGAAGCCCACCGGCTTGCCGACGGCTTCCGCTACGGGCTTGTCTTCCAGAGTGGTCTTGAAATCGATAATCGCTACGTCGTCCATCTTGGCGGCACGGTCCACGGGAACAAATTCCGCAATCTGTTCGGCCAGGGAATTGAGGGATTCCTCCACGTCCGCTTCCGTTACTTCGGAGGAGGGAACCTTCACTTCAATTCCCTTGTACTCCGGCAATTCAAATTCGGGCACCACGGTCATCGTGCTGGTGGCGGTGTAATTGCCCTGTTCGTCGATGGACTGTTCCGGCTTGCCGAAATTGAGAACTTTCAGCTTGGGGTTCTGTTCCAGAGCCGTGGAGCAGGCCGTTTCAAACAGGGTGTCGAGCAGCTCTTCCTCAATCTCCTTCTTGAAGCGCTTTTCAATAATGGACTTGGGAGTCTTGCCGGGGCGGAAGCCGGGCAGCTTGGCCTTGCCGGCGTAGGAATCCACAATGGAGGCGCGGCGCGCGGCCGTGGTTTCTGCGGGAATGGAAGCTTTCAGCGTGGCTGTGCAGTCCGGTTGAATATCAACGTTGATTTCCATAAATAATACGGTCAGTGTTAGAATGAAAGTGGTTTATCCCGGCTTCCGGCATCAGGGCGGCGTCAGGACACGGGCGGCGGTAAATGTAATGAGAGGCTATCTTAAGTGCAAGCTATTGCACAGGAATGACACAATTGCCATTTCGGCGTATGAAAGCGCAACAAGTAAAATGCGCGGCAACTGCGTTCTACGCGGAATGTCGTCTTGACTATGTACGGGGAAAAGTCCTTTATATCCCAAGTATTAAGTTCCGCTCTCATGATTCGTCCCGTTTTCCTGATTGTTTCTCCTCTTCTTCTGGCGTGCTCGTCCGCCTTGTCCCAGGACAAAACTACTCTCAACAGGGGCGGTTACGGCTCCGTGATGACCCCGGAGCAGGTGGCCCGCGAACTGGGGCCGGAAACAGGTATTCTGCCCGGCGACCAGGCGTATGAAGGCAAGCCCGTCAAAAGTGTTTCCGTGCGTTACAGAAGCAGCGGCAAAACCGTCTCGGAAGACCGCCTGAAAAACCTGCTGGCTACGCAGCCGGGCACCAAATACTCCCCGGATGTGGTGAACAAGGACCTGGAGCGCCTGCTGGAAAGCGGTCTGGTAGGGGGCAATACGACGGTTGCCGTGGATCCCTCCGGAGACGGTGTCAGCGTGGTATTTGAAATGGCGGCCCAGAATCTGTTGGGCGGCGTCGGTTTTCAGGGCAATACCGCCTTCGACAGCCGGGACCTTTCCGAAGAATGCGGGTTAAAGGGCGGGGAAGCCCTCAGTGACAAGGCACTCAGCAGCGCCATCACCAAACTGCGCACCTACTATCAGGAATCCCGGTATCCGGACGTGCAGGTCTCCTATTTTTACCAGAAAACGGAACGGCCCGGCTTTGTGGACGTGATCTTCAACATCAATGAAGGCAAAAAAGCCAACATCATCAACATTGATTTCGTCGGCAACGAGCATGTCAGTTCCAAGGACCTGCGCCAGGTGATGAAGACCAAGGAAAAGGGCTGGCTGACCTGGATCACCAAATCCGGCCGCATTGACCGCGAACAACTGGAGGACGACCTGGCTGAATTGGTGACTTATTACCGCAACAAGGGTTATCTGCGCGTCAAGCTGGAAAAGGTGGAATACTTTGATTCCGGCAAGGGCAACGAGCAGAAGCTCACCATGAAGATCACGATCTCCGAAGGCCGCCGCTACAAGGTCAACCAGGTGGCGTTCGGACCCACCAGGGTATTCACTTCCCAGGAACTCGTGCCCGGCCTGAGCATGTACAACGGAGATACCTACTCCGCCCAGAAGGTGGCCGACGACGTGACCATGATCCGCCGCTATTACGGTTCCCGCGGTTATGCGGATGCCACGGTTCGTCCGGATATCCAGGAAGTGGGCATTGACCCCAAGACCGGCTACGGGCAGATCAACATCGTTTACCATGTGTCGGAAGGCAACCCCTACCGCGTGGGCAACATCCGCGTCATTGGCAACAACCGCACGAAGGACTACGTCATTCGCCAGGAACTTCCCCTCCAGTCCAATGACCCGATGAACTCCGTGGACCTGGATACCGCTCAGAAGCGCCTCCAGAATTTGAACTACTTTGACCTGGTGGACGTAGCCCAGGTGGGCTCCACCCGCCCCGGCTACCGGGACGTCAATATTGAAGTGGCGGAAAAACGCACCGGTTCCCTGAACATCGGCGTGGCGTTCTCCTCCATTGAAAGCGTGTACCTGTTTGCGGGGATTACCCAGTCCAACTTCGACATGTACGACTGGTCTTCATTCGTGGGCGGCGGCCAGCGCTTCGCCATCAACACGCGCGTCGGTTTTGAAACGCAGGATGCCAGCATCTCCTGGGTGGACCCCTGGTTCCTGCACCGCAAGCTCGCCTTCGGCACGGAAATCTTCTACAGCAACTCCTCCTACTACTCCGACTACTACGACCAGCAAAACTACGGATTCGCCGTTTCCCTGCGCAAACCGATCGGAGAGCTGGACTACGTGAAGCTGGAATACCGCCTGGAACAGTACCGGATTGACGCCAAGGGGAACGCCCCCATCTTCTTCTGGCTCCAGGACGGGGACTACCTGCGCAGCCATGTGGAACTCTCCTACACCATTGACACCCGCGACGCCCAGATATTCCCGCGCAAGGGCGGCAAATTTGAGGTGCTGGCCGGTTATTCCGGTCTGGGCGGCGATGTGCATACCTACAACTTCGGCATCAACGGCGCCTATTACTGGAACCTGCGTGGAGACACCATTTTCAGCATCAATGCCGGTGTCGCCACCGTGGACTCCTACGGAGACCATGACGTACCTATCTTCGAACGCCTCTACCTGGGCGGCCCGTACAACATGCGCGGCTTCCGCTTCCGCGACGTGGCTCCTTACGACCCCGCCCTCAGCGGTGACGAAACCATGGGCGGCCGTTCCTCCTTCTTCTGCCAGTTTGAATACTCCATTCCGGTCATTGAAGAAGTCCGCATCGCCGTCTTCTACGACATCGGTTTTGTAAATGGAGACGCCTTTGACTTCGGCACCTCCAAAATCGTTTCCGACTACGGCATCGGCCTTCGCCTGAACCTGCCCATCGGTCCGCTGGCCGTGGACTACGCAATTCCGGTTCAGAAAAACAATGCTATTGACCGCGGCGGCCAATTCCAGTTCTATCTTAACTATTCCTATTAATTTAACTCCTCCCTCCTGACCTATGAGCAATTTCCGTATCGTTATTCTGGTGCTTCTGGTAGTGGCCCTGGCTGTGCTGGGACTGATATACGTGAATCTTTCCGGAAGAATGGACGTCCTCCAGCAACAGCAGCAGCTTGCCGTCTCTTCTTCGGCGCCTGCCGCGAATGCTCCGTCTCCTTATCTGCCCATGCCCACGCAGGCCGCTCCGGCGTCCATGCAGCCGGCGGTGGTGGCGGACCCCGTGATGGTTGAGGAACTGGCCCATGCAACGGCGGAACTGGAACGGATGAAAAAGGAAAATGAAGACCTGCGCCGCCGCCAGGATGTAGCGGAACAAGAACGTGCCCTTCTGGTACGGCGGAATTTGGAAAAAGGGGATCCCCAGCTTCAGTGGCTCAACGACATCAGGGACGCCGAGCAGGTGGGCAGGGTGACGGAATACATCCGTGAAGCCAACCTCGTGTTGTTCCAGGCGATCGGCAAGCCGGAATTGACGGTGGGCCAGGAACTGGGCATCCGCCGCCGCGGGGGCATCTTCGCCGCTCTGATCGTGGATGGCGTTGATCCGGACGGCAAGACCTACCAGTCCTATGTGAAACGCAACAAACTCTTTGACAGCAACGATAAGGAACCTCTCAAGCCAGGGGATGAGGTGATTATTCCCCCTGCAAGTTGGCATGCCGGTCTGCCTGAGCTGGACGAAAACAATGCGAACCCTGCCGACGGCGCTCCCGTTGCTGCGCCCGCCTCCTCGGCGCCCGAGCCTTTTGTTGTTCCCATGGAACCCTGATCCGCCCCGCCGGATGCATCCAAGCAAAAAAGAAAAGACGTGCACTTGAAAGAAAGATTGCAGTCGGACGCCGGTCCCACCCTGTCCTTTGAATTCTTTCCGCCCAAAAACGAACAGGCGGCAGCCGCCTTGTACCAGACCATTCGTGAACTGGAGCCCTACCGGCCCAGTTTTGTCAGCGTGACGTATGGCGCGGGCGGCTCCACCAGGGAACTGACGCGTGAAGTCGTTTTGCGCATCCAGAATGAATCCCGCATTCCCACGGTGCCCCACCTCACTTGCGTAGGGCACAGCCGGGAGGAAATATGGAACATTTTGGACCGGTACGCCCAGGCGGGAGTGCGCGCGGTGCTGGCGCTGCGCGGCGATCCCCCCCGCGGCGTGGAACATTATGACCGTTCGGCGGATGCCTTCAGATATGCGGTGGATCTGGTAGCATGTATTCGTGAATACAATGAATCCGGTCGCCATCCGGACCCGGACGGTTTTGCCATTGGCGTGGCGGGTTTCCCTGAAGGCCACCCCTCCACCCCCAACCGTCTGCGGGAAATGGACTTTCTTAAAGCCAAGGTGGATGCCGGGGCGGACTATATCTGCACCCAGCTGTTTTTTGACAACCACTGTTTCCTGGATTACCGGGAACGTTGTCTGCTGGCCGGAATCAAGGTGCCTGTTCTGGCTGGCATCATGCCCGTCACCAGCCTGTCCGGCATGAACCGCATGGCGGAACTATCCGGAGGAACCTGCTTCCCCGCCCGGCTGCTCAAGGCCCTGAAGCGTGCCGGGGGCAATGCGGAAGCCATACAGGAAGTGGGCATCCAGTATGCTTCCAGCCAATGCGCGGAACTGCTGGACGCCGGCGTGGACGGCATCCATTTTTACACGCTCAACCAGAGCCGCGCCACTCGCCAGATTTACCGGAATCTGGGGCTGAGAGATTCCCTCCAGCTCCTGGAACATGGCGAAGATAAGTAAAAAGCTGATTGATTTGGTCGGCGCAACACTGTAGAACCCTCTTCAACGTACTATGGATATCAAGGATATTAAGCGGGCCATGGACAATATGCCCATGGGGGATGGAAGCGCTTTTGCGGAAATTTCCGTCGGACCGGCCAAACATGAGCAATTTCTGGATGAGCATTACGGCAAGATTGCCTTGATCGTGTTGCTGTGCATTCTTGGCGCCGCCGGCTGGATCATTTACAACGGCATGCAGGAATCCATGGAGAAAAAGGCCGGAGCCGCCCTGGTGGCCGCCATGCCTGAATCTCCGGCCACCGGAGAGATTTCCCTGAATGAACAGGGCCTTCAGCAGGTCATGGCTGACTTTGATGACTCGCGAGCCGCCGTCACGGCTTCCTATCTGCAGGCCGTCGCCCTGTGGAATGCCGGAAAGGAAGAGGAAGGCATCTCCAAAATGAAGGAGTTCATTGATTCCGCTCCCACGGAAGAATGGAAAGCCCAGGCATCCGTTACGCTGGCCTGCCGTTTGATGAACGGCGGCAAGGCGGACCAGGCGGCAAGCCTGTTCCGTTCCGTGGTTGATTCCGGTGATCCCACGTTTTCCGCTTTTGCCACCATGTGTCTGGGCGATATCGCTAGGGCTGGAAAGGACAGCGTTGCGGCCGGAACCTTCTACCGTGAACTGGCCGAGAAATTCCCGTCCAGTGCGTTTGTTCTCGATTTGCAGCGGAATGGCTATGTGCGCCGCAAGGCTCTTTTTGATGTCCAGAGTCCCGTAAGGATTGAGCCGGTTGGGGATAAAAAATAAAACCTTCCCTTTAAGAATACAGCTTCACCGGACCGCATGCCGCAGTAATGCCGTGCATGCGGTTTTTTGCGTTTTGATGTCCGGCTGACGGTCCGTTGTTGACGGGTGCGTGACATATTTAGACAAAAAGGGAACCTTGTCCGCGCTTTACGGGTGTGGACCTGATGGCCCATGATTCATTAAACCATTTTCCGAACCATGAACAAGTACATGAAATCTTTCTGGCTTCTTCCGCTGGCGGGACTGTCCCTTTCCCTGTTGCCGTCATGCACGACGGACAGCTACGGGAATACGGCAGTAACCCCCGGAGGCGCTGCCGCCATTGGCGTGGGCGCCCTGGCTGCCGGGGCGGCCATTGGTGCGGCCGTCCAGCACGACCGTGACAAGGACAGGTACCGCAATGACTGGAATCATCACCATCCGCCGCCCCCTCCCCCTCGTCCCCACCATCGGCCTCACCGGCCGAGGTAACTCTCTCTTTTTTGCGGAATGATTGAAAGCGGCCCGTAAACGTACTTGTTTACGGGCCGCGTATTTTTCAGGGAAATCGAAAAACAGAGACCGGAAAGCAGAGCCGGCCCATCATGGCGGCATTCCGAGAGGCGCCTTGCCTCTTATGCCGCCTTACTGGCGTGAAGGAAGAGGTTTGGCGTGGATGCTCAAGTGCGTTCTCCCTGGCGGATGCCGTTCAGGGCCCAGTGCATGCGCTGTCTGGCGCTGTCCGGATCACTGAGAATGGACCCCAGTAACTCCAGAACGGGACGGGCTGCCTGGGAATCGTGTACCTGGAGTTGGCCGGAAAGAATGAAAGGCGCGCCGCCGCAGCAAACCAGATAAATAAGAACGTTCATGGGATTCCCGCTCACGATGGACCCTTCCTCCTGGGCCGCCTGAATGGTCTCCAGCAGCACGAAAGGATGCCGCGTATGCAGCCCGGAAATAAAGCGGATGGCCTCCTTTTCCCCTGCCAGGGCGTCCAGCACCAGCTGGGCGATAAACTCTCCGTGGAGAAGGAGGAAATCCATAATATCCTCCAGAATAATCTCCAGTTTTTTTAAGGAGGGCAAATGAATATTGGCATGCGTCCTGACGCCGGTAAACAGGGGCTCATACCAGCGTTCCAGCAATTCATTCAAAAAGGCGTCGCGGTTTCCGAAATGATAGACGAAACTTCCCGGATTGGTTCCTGCACGCAGGGACAGGCCGCGTACGGTAAGGCCGCGTAATCCGGATTCGCTGGCGATCATGGCTCCCGTATTGAGCAAATGCTCTCTGGTGGATCTCCGTTTGGTCATATGGAGGGAATAATAAAACCATGTGTGCTCCTTATGATCTGGAAATGCAAGGACTTGTTACGTCTGTTATTGTAAAGGGCGGAGCCGGGTCCTCGTCTATTCCCCGGTTCCGCCGTCTGGAATCCCGTCTGGTCAGGACTTGGATTCCAGCTCTTTCCTTCGGGCCGAAATCCAGCGGGAAAACAATTTGGCCGTAGCCGGAATAATGAGCAGGTTCAGGATGGTGGCTGAAACCAGGCCGCCAAACTGCACGATGGCCAGGGGGCCGAGCAATTCGCCGCCGGGCTTGTCAATGGCCCAGATCAGCGGCAGCAGGCCCAGAACCGTGGTCAGGGACGTCATGATAATGGGAACCACGCGTTCACGCGATCCTTCCCGGATGGCTTCCACAGGGGCCATTCCCCTGTGTTCCAGAGCCCGGTACCTGTTGAGCAGAATCAGGCCGCTGCGGATGGCAAAGCCGATGACGGTCACGAACCCGACGATGGAAGCCACGGACAGAATGGGCGGAATATATGTGGCGCCGAACAGGGAGGACAGGGTACCCGGAGACGCCAGAAAAACGGCCACGATGCCGCCCACCAGGCACAGCGGAATATTCACCAGCGTCAGCATGGCGCGGCGCACGCTTCCCAGGGCGGAGGACAGGAGCAGCACGATCAGCACCATCACGATGGCCCCCAGCACGTAAAGCCGTTCGGAGGCCGACTCCCTTGCCTTGATGGTGCCGTCATAATCAACGGTGCAGCCCATGGCGTTCATGACCGGGTCCAGCTTCTCCCGGCATGCCTTCGCCAGGTCTCCCAGGTTGGAATTGGGGGAGGGATTGCAGGAAATCATGGCTTTCCGCATCGTATTGTCTCTCAGAATCAGGTTGGAAACCTCCTCCCGGTACACTTGGGCCACGTCGTCCAGGCGCACGGTCTTTTTGTCCGGGGAAATAAGTTCCAGACTCTTGACATCCTCCATGGACGTCTTCAGCTTGGGGTCGATGCGGAGAACGATATTCCAGTGATCCTGATTCTTGATCACCTCTCCCAGCTTCTGGCCGTTCATGGCGGTGGAAACCTGTTCCGCGGCATTGGCCATGGTCAGGCCGTGGGAGGCCAGGGCCTCCTGGTCGTACTGCACGCGAATGGTATCCACCATAATCTCCCGGTTGGCGCGTGCGTCGGCCACTTCCGGCAGGGAAGCCAGAATCTCCTTGGCCTTCTGTGCCGCCAGCCGTAGCTGGGGCAGTTCCGTTCCGTAAATATTGATCGCGATTTCGGAATTGGAACCGGACAAGGCGGAACTGATGCGGTGGGCCAGCGGGTAGCCGATCATGGAACTGGTGCCGGGAATATCGTCAATGCACTTCTTGATGGAGGCGCGCAATTCCTTCTGGTCCTTGTTCAGGTCCACCCGGACAAGCAGCTCGGAGGCGCTGACAGGTTCCGCGTGCTCGTCGTTCTCAGCACGCCCCGTGCGCTGGGTAACGCTCAGCACGCCGGGGATGTGTTCTATATCCTTCATCACCTTGCGGGAAATGCGCTCCGTTTCGTCCAGGGACGTTCCCGGCACCGTGCTGACGAACACCGTATAGCAATCTTCGTTAAACGGAGGCAGGAAGCTCGTGCCGAAAGTGGAGCCCAGCCACAGGGCCAGCAGGGTGACGGCCGCCATGATGGCGCAGACCGTCTTGGAAAAACGCAGGCAGAACTCCAGTACGGGCGTGTAAATGCGCTTGATGAGGCGGGAGCTGAAGGAATCCCCGCTCTCCAGCGTAGCGGCGTTCTTGCTCTTCTTGAACCACATGTAGCACAGTACCGGCGTGATGGTGACGGCTACGATGAGGGAGGAAAGCAGGGCCAGCATGTAGGAAATGCCCAGGGGGCGGAAAAACTGGCCTTCCAGCCCGGACAGGAAAAGAACCGGGGTAAACACCAGCAGGATGATCACGGAGGAGAAGGAAATGGACCCCACGATCTCTCCCTTGGCCTCCATCAGCACTTCATACTTGCTCTTTCGCTGTTCTTCCGGCAGGGCGGCGTTCCGGTTCAAATGCCGCCACGCTATTTCCACGAAAATGATGGCGTTATCCACCACATCCCCCACGGCCACGGCCAGGCCGCCCAGCGTCATGATATTGATCGCCAGCCCGAAAACCGGAAACATCATCATCCCGAACAGGACGGACAGGGGCATGGAAATCAGCGTAATAATCGCCGTCCGCAGGTTCAGCAGAGTCAGGAAAATCACGATCATGACGACGGCGCCCGCTATGAGCAGCGTTTCCGTGCCGTTCTCCAGGGACATCTCGATGAAATCCGCCTGGCGGTACGCGCTGGTGTGCAGCTTCATTCCCTTGGGAAGCTGGCTCTGGCTGAACTCCTTCATGGCCGCATCCACGGCTTGCGTCAGTGCCAGCGTATTGGCTCCGGGCACCTTCTGCACGGAAAGCACCACGGCATCCTCTCCCATGAAACCGGCGTCGCCGCGCCGCGGAGCTCCGTCGATCTTCACCTCTGCCACGTCCTGAAGTCGTAGAATGCCGGAAGGATGCCCCGGAACCAGGGCGCGGTTGAGCTGTTCGATATTGGCCGTGCGGGTATCCTGCTGAATGGGAAGCTCCTGCCCGGCCACGTCTTCCAGATACCCGGCGGGCACGGAAGACTGGGACTCTTCAATAGCCGTTTTCAGGTTGGAAAGATCAACTCCGGCCAGCTTCAGCCTGTTGGGATCGTAAACCACCTGGTATTCCGGCAGGCGGCCGCCCAGCACCGTCACCTGGCCCACGCCGGGAATAGCCAGCAGACGCGTGCGCAGCTTGTACTCCGCAAGCTGCCGCATATCCAGCGTGGAAGTATCCTTGTCCCCCGTCAGGGCAATCAGCATAATCTCCCCCGTCACGGAAACGATGGGGGCCAGTTCCGGGGATGTATTCTCCGGCAGGGTGTCCCGAACCGCGGCCAGACGTTCCGCCACGATCTGGCGCGCCTGGTAAATATCCTTGTCCCAGTCGAAATCCACCCACACGAAGGAAAGGCCGCTGCCGGATGAAGAGCGCACCCCCTTCACTCCGGCCGTGCCGTTCATGGCGGACTCAATGGGAATGGTGATATACTGCTCCACTTCCTCCGCCGTCAGGCCGGGGGCTTCCGTCTGGATGGTGACGCGCGGCACCTTCAACTCCGGGAACACGTCCACCGGAATATTCTTCACCACGAAAATGCTGATCACCGCCAGGGCGAGCGTCAGCAGAATCACGGTAATTCTGTTATTCAGGCAGAATGAGATGAGAAAATTCATAAACTCTTGGTGATTGAATGCTGATGATTAAGGATCGGGGAAAATATTTCGAAAACCAGGCACCGATTCATTCTCTCTTTAATCTTTCGTCTTTGGCCATTATTCAGTGCTCTCCTTCGTGGAACTGTCCGTCCGCATGGAAATGCCCGGCTGCTTTCTTGCTGCCTGAACCTTCCGCGGGCAGAATATACTTCAGCTCATACCCTCCCTTCGTGACGATGGTCTGGCCGGGAATCAGGCCCTTCACGGGCGTCTTTCCCTGGCGGGCGGGCAGTATCTGCACCTTCTTCATGACAAAGGCGTCCTCTCCCGTCTTGATAAACACCACGTCATTCACTCCCACTTTCACCACGGCGCTGTTCGGTACGGGAATGAAACCGTCCGTGGCGGAATCGCGGGAATACAGGTCCAGCCGTGCAAGCTGTCCGGCATGCGTGCCTTCCGGCAGGCGGTCCGGCGTAAAATACAGGGCGCGTGACTGTGTGGCGGGGTCCACCTGATCCGCCACCCTCAGAGAACCGTCCAGCAGCTCCGTATTCTTTCCCCGGGTCAGCGCAAGCTGGGCCTTGGCGTAATGAACGGGGTCCGCCCCGTAAATAGTGGTGGCGAATTCCAGCTCCCCCTTGTTGGTCATCACGAGCGCGGGCGCGCCCTGTTCCCCCCAGGCCCCCTGGGTCATGTCCACGGACTGCACGGAGCCGTCCGCGGCGGCGTGCACGTAAAGCAGATTGTCTTTCAGCTCTCCGGAAGCGGTTGCCAGTTTCAATTTGTTTTCACTGGCCTTCAGGGCGGCTTTCAGGCTCTCTTCCTCCGTCTCCTTGAACCGGATGGTGGTGTTCAGCTCGCTGTTCTTGGTCCCTATCTTTTCCAGCGTGTCCCGGCGTTCCTTGAGGGCGGCCAGGTCTGCAATGCAGCGGTTCAGTTCCGCTTTGGCCTGGGCGGCTGCTCCCTCCATCTCCACAATATCCGGAGAGGCCAGCGTATACAGGAGCTGGCCCTTGCGCACCTGCTGGGCGGATTTCACGTGGAACGTGACCCGGCCCGCCGCGGGAAGGGCGTAGGTATTCACGGCGTGCGGAGGAATGACCATCTGGCCGTGCAGGGTCTTTTCCGCCCCGTGGGGCACGGCGGTCACCTTCTCAAAGCGCATGTCCAGGGAATGGCGGGCTTTTTCATCTACGTGCAGGGGAATCATGTCCGCCAGGACGCCGGCACCTCCTGCTGAGAGCTTGCCGTGATCGTGATCATGGTCGTCTGTGCAAGCCTCCCCTTCCGCATGCTGGTGGCCTTCATGGTCGTGGTCGCCGGTGCAGACGGCGCCGTCCGGATGAATATGCTCCTTGTGGCCATGGTCGTCTGTGCAGGCCTCCCCTTCCGCATGCTGGTGGCCTTCATGGCCGTGGTCGCTGGTGCAGACGGAGCCGTCCGGATGAATATGCTCCTTGTGGCCGTGGTCGTCCGTGCAGGTTTCCCCCTCCTTGTGCTGGTGTTCGTCATGGCCGTGGTCTGCCGTGCAGGGAGTGCCGTCGGCGTGGTTGTGTTCTGCGGAAGCCTCCTGGGCGCCGAGAACGGGGCTGAGGCCGAAAACGGGGGCAATCCCCAGAATGATGGAAAAATAAAGACGTTTCATGTTTGTAAAAATGGTTGATGGAGGTGAATGAACTATTTTGATTGAAGATTGGCGTGGGTGATGTAGCGCAGCTGTGCCTGAATACCCAGCAGCTTGTCCAGACTATCCAGGAATGCCAGGCGGCTTTCGTAAAGCTGGTGGCGGTTTTCCGCCAGTTCCAGCAGAGAGGTTTCCCCAATGCCGTGCAGCTTCTCCATGGTCTGGACGGAAGAAGAAAAGGACTCCATGCGCTGAAGCTCGGTCCGGCAGTGGCGGATCACCATCTGCTGGGTGGCCTCAAGCTGGCGGGCGTTGAACAACTCCGTTTTCCAAAGCTGGACGGTTTCCAGACGGGCCGTATTCCGGGCGCCGCGCGCCTCCGCAATGGCCTTGCGGTTGCGGTTCCAGAGGGGAATGTTGAAACCTATTTCCCCTCCTACTTCCTTCTCCCCGTCGTCGCGGGTGAAGGACGGCCCCAGTTCCAGTTCCGGATACTGCCTGCGGATTTCGGTCTTTAGCAGGGTTTCCGTAGTGGCATAAGTGGCCATTTGGGCTTTTACCTTGGGAGACTCCATCAGCGCGGTGGGGGACGGGGCGGCTACGGCGGCGGGAAGGCTGAAGCCCTGTCCGGTGAGGAAGCGGAGCCTTGGAACGCTGGAAGGGTGCATGCCCATCATCTTGACCAGTTCCATCTGCTGCTCCAGTTCCGCCTCCGTGACATTCTGGAATTCACGGATGGCGTCGTTCATGCGCTGGGAGGCCACCTGGCGTGAGGAAAACTCAACTTCTCCCGCGCCGATCAGCTTTTCGATCATGCCGTTCTCCTTCTTCAGCACGGCCAGACGGTCCTGAATCACGGACTTGCGGCGTTGCGTAACGGCCAGCTTGCTCCAGGCCTGGTCCAGGGAACGGAGAAAATCCAGTTCCGCCTGCCGCAGCAGCCAGAAATCCGCTTCCTTGTACTGTTCCGCCACCTTCTTCTCCAGGGCGGGAAGGCCGGTGACGGGAATCGTGAAGCCCAGGCTGCCGGACATGTTGAGCGTATTCTCCTGCAGGACTTGTTCAATGTCCCAGGAAAAGGAGGGATCATTCCACCAGCCCGCTTGTTTGGCTGCCTCCTTGCTGGAAGCCAGCTTCAGGCGCGCCTTGTTCAGGTCCGGATTCAGGATCAGGCCTATCTGGCGCGCCTGGACCTGGGTGACGGCAGTATTGCGGCCGATGCTCCCGGACTCCTGTCTCCACGCGGCTTCCTCCGCGTTCAGGTCAATGGGGGCGTTCTTGTAAACGCTGCATGATGCCAGGAGAGCCAGCAGGCCCAGCCCGGAATAAAGTGGTATGGATTTCATGTAGTGAAAGAGATGGGTAAACAAGGGAGTCCAATTTGGGTTGGACAATGCGGAAGACGATTCCGCGGAAAAAAGGAAATGCCCGGATTCAAAAAACAGGCGAAAAACGGAAACGCCGCCAAAAGGCGTTCCTTGAAAAATCCTCTCTAAATCAGAAGGGGGCGTTGAAAGCCCGCATGTCCCGTGTCGTCGTCCGCCAGCGGGTCGGGAGGAACCGGAGCCGGGGGCTCCGCCGTCTGGCTTGTCAAAAGAAGAACGTGGACCAGTTGATGGAAATCCGGCAATACTTGCCAGACGATGCAGGGAAGGGAAACCGGAGAAGAAACGGCCGGAACAACTGGACCGTCAATCTCCAGTTGACCGTGTTCGCACCGATGGTCTGCGGCGGGAATGGAATCCGTGGAATGGGAATCGTGGCCGCCACAGCCGCAGTCGGCGGCCTTTTCATGGCAGGAGCAGGAGAACAGGAAAATCTCCTCATGGCACGGGCATACGGAAACCATGCCCATCCCGCCTATGATGACCAGCAGAAGGGTGAGCAGCATGATGCCGTTGCGCAATGCTCCAACCATGGTATGGGGCGGATCGTAAAAAGGCATCTTAAACTCGTCAAGATTAAAGTGACTGATGCTGGAACCGGGGTTCAGGGGGAGGGAAGGCTGATACTTTTTCTTCCTGCCGTGGTGGAAGTGTGATCGTGCCGTAGGAAATGGCATCTTATTGAAATGGAAGAAATTCCGAAAAATAAATTGATCTTGAACAACGCATTGTATAAAAAACAACAAAGGCTAAAGACATAATCTGAAAATATCAACTACTCTGTGAATAGGGACAAAAAATTTGAAAGTGTTAAGGAAACAATCAATAAGGAATTACCCGAAACGGTAGAAAAAGTAGTGCCTGAATTGAAAAAAGTTTATGACACCCAGGAGAAAAGGAATACAGCCATGGATGCATTGAATGAGAAGTGGGCTCCTGGTTTTAGATTAACAACATTACCTCCTAAAGTTCTGGAGGAATTGGAACAGAAATATGGAACGAATGATGGAGTGAAGTGGGGGGAAAGCGCTGCGACGAAAGCCGCGATACCGTTACTGGAAGAAGCATACAAGAGATTATTGGAAATTTATCAATCAAGAAAATAAACAGTATGAAAACAAAAGTAATCATCATCAGCCTGTGTCCTTTGCTGGCATGGAGCATTTGCACAGCGGATGAGGTAAAAAATACGGGAAAACAAACTGAAATGACGGATAGGCAAGAAGGCCCTTTTAAAAAGGCTATAAAAATAAGGAATGAGGTTGCACAACTGCAGCAGGAGCTCAAAAGATTCGTTTCCGCTTACGAAGAAAAGAAAATATCATTGAAGCAACTCAGGAATTTCTATGAAAAACGGGTGAAGAGTTTCTGCCTTTATTACCACAAGTTGTCCAGGGAGGAACTGGCGGTTCTTCTCAATATATCTCCTGGATTTTCTATGAATACAGGTTTTTTATGGGATATGAGAGTCGGGTTGAATGATTTGACGGAGATATTTCTCAGTGAAGACCAGGGGGAGTCAGTTCCGTTTACAGGACGCAATTATTCTTATACGGGACCGAAAGAAGTGGTGGTGTTAAAAGTATTTTCCGACGGGATGGATGATTTCCTGGAATGGACAAAAAAACTGGTGGATTGATGAAGAAATGCAATGAATAAAGGGAAGAGGCTCCTTTGCTTAATGAAATATTCCGTCGGTAATTTAATGTAAATCATTTATGAATAAAAAAGTGATTCGTACAGCCATTATTTATATTGTATCGTTCGCTGTGTTTGCCTGTGTGTTTGTACAGGCAAACACCCTTTCGCAAAACTGGAGTTCGGCTCTGCTTTTTCAGCTTCTTGTATTTTTCATCATTAATGAAGTTTGGTATTGGTTGTGCACGTGGCCGGGCGTCTTTCTATCCCTTTTTCAGCAGATAAAGAATAAAAATGTTCCGGAGCAAAACCGTGGAAAATATGTAGGGGGGTTGAACAGGCTCGTCAGAATGACAAGCGTCATTATTCTTATTCTGCCGCATGTTATTTATGGCACGCTGTGGCTAGTCAATCTCCTGTCGCAGCATGCCTTGCAACGGTGGGGAGGGGTGAGCCTGGATGCGTCTCTTTTCTTGCCTTCCTACTTATCATGCATCGTCTTCTTTATTCTGGTTTTTATCTTTCCCATTCAGCCGTATTCCATCAGCCATTTCATGATGGAATGGTTTGAACCGGGTCTGGGTAAGGAGAAAGTGACTGAGGAGAAGGATGATTCAAGCGCTTCTTCGTGCACTGCGCCGCTGAATGTACGGAACGAAGAACACGAAAGTCATTCCATCCTGTTTGACGTCCATTACGGAAGGGTAATGAAAGAGATGGGGGCCGGAGAGGAACTTCTGATGATGACGGCGCCCATTCCCTATGCTTTTAATAGGCAGACCCGTATGGAATTGATGATAGGCGTGCCGTTTATTCTCGCATCTGCATGGGTGGCATCCATGCTTTTCAGGGTCGTTTCCCAGTCTGGATTCTCTTTTATTTTCTGGGCGCTCCTCCTGATGCTTCTTGTCTTTTTCCCGGTGGGGTGCTTGTTGGTCTTCTCTCCGGCCCGGTGGAAAAAAAGGCTTTCCCGGACTGATTATTTTATCACTTCCAAACGTGTTTTTCTGGCGGAGGAAAACGAATTACGACAGTTTCTCTGGAAAGATGAGCCGTATATCTCCTTGCAGATGCACCATGAATTACTGGGAAGCGTCTATATTTCACGCAGAACCCGTGTTAGTGCCTGTCTGGATAAATTATTCGGCAAAGGAGAGGTCAATGCCTATGAGACGGATGAAACGGGCAAAATGAACGGATTGCTAAACATTCCACAGGCAGAAAAAGTATATGCGATGATTGAATCCCTCATGGAGCATTCAAAAGAGCCGTAAATATCTGTTTTTAAGACGGAGCTCATCATTTGACCGGAATTCTCCGGCAGCGGACTTTTCATTTTTCCCAGCCCTGTTAATAGCGGTTATGCCGTCTCTTTAGGGGAAAACAGGAAGCGAACTTTTTCACTAAAACAAACTCTGGCAGCAACTTTCCTTCCCCATCCGCCTCATTTCCATACATTCTGTCCCATCCTGACTTCATTGCCTGGGCCTGAAATGGCGTGGGAATTGTACTTTCGGGAAGGCATCGCTGTCATCGCCCGGGGAGTGGAGGATGATATAGGGGAGTGGGCCGGGTGTTTTTTGAAAGCCGGGGAAAAGCTTCCCCGTGAAGCCGGCCGGGTGTGGGGCAGGAAATTTATTTTCTAGATCGGTTATTTCGCCGCCGCCTTGCGGAGCAGGTCCACGGTGTACTCAAAAGCCACGCCGCGCACGTCGATTTTCTGGGAGTGCTCGGAGACCGCTTCCATGATTTCCTTCTTGAACTTGTCGGCAGTTTTCTCCGAGAGCAGTTCCCTGGAAATCAGGCTGCGCGTGATGACTTGGAGTGCGTAGTCGGTTTCCGTAAAAGCCTGGCGGCCGACGGCGGTTTTCATGGCTTCCATGAATTCGGGAACGTGTTCGGGGTATGTGGCGGAGACGACCTTTTCATAGGCCTCCGTAAAGATATCAAGCGGAGTCTTGTCGACTTTCGTTTTGGTCAGGTCAAAGCTGGCCTGGTAGGCTGCGGCCCCCTCTTCCGCGAGTTGAAGGGCGGTTTTTCCGAATTTGTTGACGGCGTTCATGTCCGCTCCTTTGTCCAGCAGGAGGGCGACTACCTGGATATTGCCGCGCATGGCCGCCAGCATCAGGGGCGTGAAACCGTTATCCTCCTTGTTATTGATGTCCGCCTCTTTCCCAATCAACATCTCGGACAGGCGGTCCAGCCCGCTCCAGGAGGCCCAGTGCAGGGCGGTCCAGCCGTCCTTGTCCTTCTGGTCGATCTGCAGGCGGGGATCCTGCAACAGTCTTCCCAGATAGGGAGCCCGCTTGGCTTCCAGCTTGAGCGTGGTTTCAATATTATTGTAATTGGCGTAGCACACCCACATGACGGGGGTTCTGCCGTGCTGGTCCGTCATGTTGACAAAGGCTTTCCCTTGTTTTTTAGCCAGTTCTTCCCCTTTTTCCAGATTCTGTTCAAATTCCTGCATGCCCTTTTCCCGGGCTTCCCGTTCCTCCTTTTCCGTGGACGCATTCACTTCCTTGGACTCCGCCTTTTTCATGACGGTGATGAGGTCCAGAGCCGGATTGTCCTCCCCTGAGAAAGATTTGGAGATCAGCAGGCTGAGGCCGCCGAGGATGGAACTGAAGGCTACCAGGACGAGGGAGTCCAGAATGATGTCGCGCGTGTGTTGGTTCATCGTCTCGTTTTGTCAGGAGTTGGCTTCCGTAAGTTCTTCCGCCGTCACGGCCGGGTCTGTTTCCGTTTCAATGGCTTCAATGGGCGGTGAGTCCGCATCCTCTTCCGGATGGTCGGAAGTAATGGTCTTGCGGGTCATGATGATGGCAATGGGACTGATGACGGCCAGTGCGAGGTAAATGGTCCACATGAATTCCGGAGAGGACCAGAAACCGATGTGCCCGGTGTCCATCTTGGCGCAGATGCCGTCGTAGCAGAGGTAGGCTACGAGCAGGCCGCCGATGATCCCGTTGATGGGCTTGGCGATGAACATGGGCAGGGCGGCCAGGGACATGTAGGAGGCCACCTTGTCCTTGGGAGCTACGCGTGCCACATATTCGGAAAAACGGGGGGAGAACAGCAATTCGCCGAATGCAAAGACCAGAATCTGGGCCACGATGGCCACCAGATACGCCTGGGAGCGTGTTTCAATTCCGGGGACCACATAGTACCATTCGATGGGAATGGCCATGAAAACAAGGGAAAATGCGGAGATGGACATGCCCACGATCATCAGGCTGACGGTGGAGAAGCGCCCCAGCAGGGGAATGAGAAGGATGAGCCCGGAAACGATGATGGCCGGGTTGATGGCATTGATGGTGCCGATGGCGAAATCATCGTAAAGCGTGCGCACATAATACTTGGGCATGACGAGGAATTGCAGCGTGAAGACGATGCGCACGCCCATGGTGAGGACAAGGAACAGGATCAGCTTGCGGAAGGCGGATTCCTTCCAGACCTCCCTGAAAAGCTGGAGGGGGCGGCGTTGCGGAGCTTTGAGGTTCGCTTCCTTTTCGCTCGGCTCAGCGAAATTGTTTTCATCAATGAACCGGGTGGTGATGCAGCCCAGCAGCACCATCAGCGTACCGAAATTGATGATCCAGAAACCGCTGTCCACGGCCCCGAAGTGTTCCCGGAAAAATTCGATCAGGAACACGTTCGCGACGACGGCGGAAATATTCATCAGCAGGTAATAGATGTTGAAACCCGTGGAGCGCGCCTTCAGCGGGGAAAAGCGCCGGATGGAAGTCTGAATGACGGGAGACATGAACGCCGTGCCGAACGACATGATCAGGATGCCCGTCATGACGGCCAGGCGTCCGCTATCCACCGTGGGGCAGATATCCGGGCCCAGCCCCATGATGAGGCGTCCGGTGATGAGGATGATGAAGCCGATCAGGTAGGCGCGCCGGATGCCGATGATGTCGCAGATGGAACCCACTGCAAACACGAAGGCGGAGATAAACAGGGTATACAACCCCACCCACAGGGCCGCGTCGGCATCGTTGAAACTGCAATAATCCGTCAGATAAAGAACGAACACCGTGATCATGGAGAAGTAGGCCATGCCGTCAAAAAACTGGACGACGTTCGTGAGCCAGAAATCTTTGGAGACGGTTTTTAGTATCTTGAACTCGGAAAAATATTTAACGATGGGGTTGACTGATTCATTCATGCGGAAAGAGGGAGAAGAAGTAAAATTTGACGACGGTGAAAGAGTGGGTTACACGCCCTGCCGATTCAAGATTTTTTTCTCCCAAAAGCCGGATTATCCGGCGAAATGCAGCATGCCGCCGTCCCCTGCCGCCTACCTGGGCAGGATGCGCCGGAAACCGGCTACATGGCACCAGGTCAGTGCTTTCAGGCACTGTTCAATGGCCATGGCGTCCGAGGGAAGCTGGGGCCAGAGTCCGGCTTCCTTAAGCCCGGATTTGGCCATTTCCGCGGCTTTCCATTCCCGGAACTGGGTAGGAATGGCGGAGAAGGTAAAGAAAGCCCAGCATGCCAGGCCTATGGCCAGGGCAATCTGGAATTTCAGAAGGCCCGCCGCTATCATGCCCAGCAGAACTAGACCGGTGAAAAAGGGAATCATCGTGGCGCGTGCGATGGCCGTTTTGCGGGCTTTTGCCGCTTCCGCGTTTTCCTTGACCAGAATGCTTAGCGCCCAGGTATGGGCCACACAGGCCATCCGTCCTGCGGTCACCTTGCCTTCCCAGGCGGGCGGCAGGCTGATCAGTCCGTTTTCATCCACGCCGGGTGTGCGGGCTTCCGCCAGTTTCCTCCGCCGTTTTTCCGCGCCGTCCAAACGGCGGATCAGCCCCGCGGGACCGGGAAATCCCGGCAATTCGCGGGATTCATAAGTTCGCAGCGGAATGACGCCCTTGGTGAAGCGCAGCGCTGCAATGACGCCAAGCACCACCAGGGAAAGGAAAATCACTACTGCGAAAAGCATAGGGTGATCTTTCGCATATCCCGCTTTTCCCGTCAATCTCCGCTCACGGCATGAGGCATGCCCGGTACAGGCTGGATTTGGATTGCTTTTACGGAGTTTTTCGTGTAATTGCTGACCGCAATGGCGTACCTCCGGGAATGTATGGGGAAATGGCTGTCCTTCGTTGTGATGGCGGCGGCGTTGGAGGTATGCCCGGCCCAGGATGTGGCCAGCCCGGGCGCTTCGGAACTGGACCTGGATCTGGTCAGATTGAAAAACGGCCCCGCGGGCAGGCAGAGGGAAGCCATGAGAAAGGTGCTCCTGCTCGTGTGCTTGAAGCAGAAGGAGGCCTGGCTGGCGGAATCCGCGGAAGACCCATCCGTCCACCTGGCCGCGGAAATAGCCTTCCGGCGTTATCTTTCCTCCGTGGACGTATCTGCATGCCCGGAGGAATTCCAGCGCGCTTTCCGCCGTTATGCAGGGCTTCTGAACTCCTTTGAGGAAAAGAGCCTGAAAAGCGTCAAGGACTTCCCGGCCGTTCCCGTGCAGGAGGCCGGCAGAGAGTTGTTCCGCGTATTGCTCAACTACCGTCTGGAACCAAACCTCCTTCTCGAGGAAATGAAAGCCCTGGTGGATGAGGAAATTGAAGGCAAGGAAGACCTGTCCGTGGAGCGGACAACGGCCATCGTCCAGGAATTGAGGGAATCCCTGCAGTCCGGAAAGCGTCCGTTTCCGGAAGAACGCTCTGCTGACGAACTCGTGCCGGAGAACTGAGCATCTCCGGCATTAGTCAACCTGTGGAGCTTCAGGAAAGATCTTCGGAAACATTCTGAAACGCCTCCTCATCAATATTTTTTAAAGCCGATTTTACTTTTTCATTGGCAATCATGGATTTCAGAAGGAACCTGAACACAAATTCATATTCAATTGGATCCAGTTCATGAATGTCTGTAAAGGAGGGAAGCGGCTTGTCATGCCTGCCGAGTGCCCTCCGGTAGCGTTGGTAAAAGTCCGTTTTCTTCTCCGCTTCCGTTAAGGGAAAGATGTTCAACCGGTCCAGAAGATAGAGGAGATAAAGGGCATTGGAATCATTGGCCTCCGCCGCCTGCCGGAAGAGGGCAAGGGCTCTTTGCTCGTCTGGTACAATGTTGTAATTGTTGAATGATGAGTAAATACAGCCCAATTCCCAAAGAGCGGGTCCGTAAGACTGCCCGGCGGCTTTAGTCAAATAGCTGAAAAGTTCCTCCTCCGGAAGATCAACATGATGATACACGTCCATTTGAACTGCCGGGTTTCCTCCCGTGTCGGCCGCTTTTTTCAGCCAGAACTCGTAATCTTTAGAGAAGAGGCTCTCTTTGTCCATGAAGATATCCTTCGTCATTTGGAGCATGGCCGGCCCATGCCCTCCCTGCGCCGCTTTTTGCAGAAGCTTGTCTCTCTGGCCAAGCCGCTGGGATGGAGGTAACTCCATGTATTGCCGGTACAATTCCTCCGGCGAAGGTTCGCGGGAGGAAACCATCCCATAGATGCTCAGTGCCGCGGCAAGGAGACAGCCGGAAATAATCAAGGTAGTTTTTATGTTCATCAAAATATAAGCGTTGATTCGGAGTCTTTTTATCTGAAAAAGGCGGGTTACGGACGGTTTCCGTTTTCCCTCTTCCACGCGGCGGCCATCAGGGTCTGGAAATGGGGCGGTTCCGGCTCCCTGTCCACGATGTCCGTGTGAATGTTCCCGAATCCCGCTTCTTTCAGCATGCTCTCGAGAGCGGCCGGGGTGAAGCCCAGCCAGCGGTCCGCATACAGTTCCCGCGCCTCCTCCTGGCCGTGCTGGAGCAGGTCAAGAACGACCAGGCATCCGCCCGGTTTAAGGATGTTCCAGGCGGCTTCCAGCGCTTTGGCGGGCTTGTGCGCATGGTGCAGGGCCTGGCTGAGCAGGGCCAGGTCCACCGTGCCGTGCTCAATGGGGGGGGATTCAATGTCTCCCAGGCGGTATTCCAGATTGTCCAGGCCGTGCTTGCGGGCCAGTTCCTGCCCCAGTTCCACCATGCTGGGGGAATTGTCCACTGCAATGACCCTTTTGGCGCTGGGGGAAATAAGCTGGGAAACGAACCCCTCTCCCGCCCCTAGGTCGGCGACAACGTCGTAATTCAGGATGCGGAGCAGCGCCCCGGCCAGCGCCTTCCATGAGCGGCCGGGGGCGTAATTCTTCCCCAGACGGCACACCACTTCGTCAAAATAGGCCTGCGTGCGGTTTCTGCGTTTGTCCAGAATGACCTGGAGGGCCTTTTTGTCCGCCTCCGCCTCCGGCAGTTCCTCACAGGCCTTCAGCGCTACGTTGTGCAGGTCGTCGGCCAGGGAAAGCGTGTAAAAGACGTTCTTTCCGGAGCGCGTGTCTTCCACCAGCCCTTCCTGCCGCAACTGGGCCAGCTGGGTGGAGATGCGGCTCTGCCCCATGCCGAGAATTTCCTGAAGTTCCGCAACGCTCAGGGATTCTTCATCCAGAACGTTGATGATGCGCAGACGGGTGGGGTCTGTCAGGAGTTTTAGCGTTTTTAGGATTGACTTCATGGCAGAATAATATATCAACGCATCACGATTTATCGATATGAGTAAAAACAACCCTCACATCTTCACCTCGGAATCCGTAGGAGAAGGCCACCCGGACAAAGTGGCCGACTACATTTCCGACTCTATTTTAGACGCCTGCCTGGCTCAAGACAAAACTAGCCGCGTCGCGTGCGAAACCCTGGTGAAAAGCAACATGGTCATCATTGCCGGGGAACTGACGACCAAGGCGGTCATCAATCCGGAAAAAATCGCCCGCCAGGCCATCCGGGAGATCGGCTACTGCAACGGGCAGGATGACGACGTGTTCCATGCGGACACTGTCTTTTTCACGAACCTTCTCACGGAACAGTCCCCGGACATTGCACAGGGCGTGGACGCTCGCGAGGCGGAGGGCAAGGGCCATGCGGAACAGGGCGCGGGGGACCAGGGCATCATGTTCGGCTTCGCCACAAACGAAACTCCGGAACTTCTTCCGGCCCCGATCGTGTTCGCCCACAGAATTCTTATTGAACTGGCCAAACGCCGCAAGCGGGGCCATGTGGACTGGCTGCGCCCGGACTGCAAGTCCCAGGTGGCCGTGGCTTATGACAAGGACGGGCGTCCGGCCCATATTGAAAACGTGGTCATTTCCACCCAGCATACGGAGGACGTAAGCCATGAAACGATCTCCGACTACTGCAAAAAGCTGGTCAAAAGCGTCCTGCCTGAAGAACTGCTGGATGAAAAAACGGAATACTTCATCAACCCCACTGGCAAATTCGTGGTAGGCGGCCCCCATGGGGATTCCGGGCTGACGGGGCGCAAGATCATTGTTGACACGTACGGGGGAATGGGGCGTCACGGCGGCGGTGCCTTCTCCGGCAAGGACCCGTCCAAGGTGGACCGGTCCGCCGCGTACATGTGCCGCTGGGTGGCCAAGCACATCGTGGCCGCCGGACTGGCGGACAAATGCGAGCTTCAGGTGGCCTACGCCATCGGCTACCCCACGCCGGTATCCATCCGCGTGGACACCTTCGGCACCGGAAAAGTGGCGGAAAACGCTATTGAAGACGCGCTGGAAGGCATTTTCTCTTTCAAACCCGCGGACATGGTCACCCAGCTGGACCTGCTGCGGCCCATCTACCGTCAGACGACCCATTACGGGCACTTCACCAAGCCGGACCTTCCCTGGGAGACGCTGGACGAAGCGCGCCTCGCATCCCTGAGAAACCTCCTCCATTAATCCATCACCAAACTGACCACATGTTTTCAGAAACGGAACACTACAAAGTGCGCGACATCAGCCTTGCCGGCTTCGGCCGCAAGGAACTGGACATCGCCGAACATGAAATGCCCGGCCTGATGGCCGTGCGTGAAAAATACGCCGCTTCCCGGCCTCTGGACGGAGTGCGCATCATGGGCTCCCTGCACATGACCGTGCAGACCGCCGTACTCATTGAAACGCTCACGGCCCTGGGCGCTTCCGTCCGGTGGGCAAGCTGCAACATCTTCTCCACCCAGGACCATGCCGCCGCCGCCATTGCCGAATCCGGCACGCCCGTTTTTGCCTGGAAAGGGGAGACCCTCAAGGAATACTGGGACTGTACCTGGAAGGCCATGAACTTCCCCGAAGGCCTGGGACCGCAGTTGATTGTGGACGACGGCGGGGACGCTACGCTGCTCATCCACCGCGGCTATGAAATGGAAAACGGCTGTGACTGGGTGAACACCCCGTCCGAATCCGAGGAAGAACAGGTCATCAAGGACCTGCTGAAAAAAATCTCCGCGGAAACGCCGGGCATCTTCCACCGCTGGCTGCCGGAGCTCAAGGGCGTTTCCGAGGAAACGACCACGGGCGTGCACCGTCTGTACCAGATGCAGGCCGCCGGCAGGCTTCTGATTCCCGCCATCAACGTGAACGACTCCGTAACCAAATCCAAATTCGACAACCTGTACGGCTGCCGCGAATCCCTGGTGGACGGCATCAAGCGCGCCACGGACGTAATGATTGCGGGCAAGGTGGCCGTGGTCTGCGGCTACGGAGACGTGGGGAAGGGCTGCGCGCAATCCCTGCGCGGCATGGGCGCCCAGGTGGTAGTGACGGAAGTCGATCCCATCTGCGCCCTTCAGGCCGCCATGGAAGGCTACCGCGTGCTGACGGTGGAGGACACGCTGGGCTGGGCGGACATTTACGTGACCACCACGGGCAACTGCAACATCATCCGCATTGAACACATGGAGAAAATGAAGGACCAAGCCATTGTGTGCAACATAGGCCACTTCGACAATGAAATCCAGGTGCACAAGCTCCAGACCTACCCCGGCATCGGGCATCTGAACATCAAGCCGCAGGTGGACCGCTACACCTTCCCGTCCGGCAACAGCCTGTACCTGCTGGCGGAAGGACGCCTGGTGAACCTGGGCTGCGCCACGGGCCATCCCAGCTTTGTGATGTCCAACAGCTTCGCCAACCAGGTCCTGGCCCAGCTTGAACTGTGGAACACCCGTGAAACCCGTTCCGTGGGCGTGGAAGTGCTGCCCAAAGTGCTGGACGAGGAAGTCGCCCGCCTGCACCTGGGCAAGATCGGCTGCAAGCTCACCGTCCTCAGCCCGGAACAGGCGGACTACATCGGCGTTCCCGTGGAAGGCCCCTACAAGCCGGACTTCTACCGATATTAAAACAGGATGGAGAAAACGGTTGTCCGTATTTCTCCTTTCATGGCCGCAGCCCCTTGTTGGCGGCTGCGGCAGTTTTATTTTCAAGAATGCCGCAAGAGGGGAAACTTCTTTCTGCCGCTGTTTTTTCCGTTCCCGTGTTTCCGGGGGATAAAAATATCTCGAGAAGTTTCCATATGCCGGGTGTTTATTGGAATGGATGGACCGTTTGCGGTATTATTCTGGCGGAACTTGTTATCATAAAAATGATGCGTTGCATTTAGTGTCTGCCCGGCTGGACCTTGATGGAAGCCTGTCCGGTTTTCAAGTCCTGCGTGCGTGCCCATGCACAAATGCGCCAGGCATTTGAATGAGGATCGAATGTGATGGGAACCCGTACTGTTCCCCTTTCATCCGTATAAAGGGTGCTGCACCATTTGATACAGCCGGGAGATCGGACTGCGCCGTGGAATGGCAGCGTGGCTTGAAGAAAAGTTTTGCTGGAAACGGCATACTGCCATGCCTGGAAGGTTTTTGAAAACGACGCCGCATATGCGTCGAACTGCTCCAGGTTATGGCCCGAGCCCCATGAATACCCGAAGTAGGGACCCGGGATAGCGGGTGTATCCGGAGTGAGAAAATGATATTCGTGTTTGATCAGGTAAGGATGTTGATCCGGATCTGACAGACTGTGGTCCGCATGTTTATGGTCGTTCATGGATGGCAGTAAAAAATCATTGCTGCATGCTTTTAAAATGATATTCGGTTCCCGCCAGATGAACTGCGTGAACATGCAATTGTGAAGAGGGGAATGGAGATGCAGGGAATCGTCATAGGCACTCAGGGTCACCCGGCTGTTTTTGACGGGAATTCCGTATTTGTCGCGTACGGTCACAAGGGCTGTAGCGTTTTGGCTGTTTGCCTTGTCGGGGAACTCCATGGAAAGTGCCACATCCAGTTCTTTTCCGGTGTAGGGCACCGATAGCTCAACCGCATGTTCGGCGGAAAATTCCCCTTCCAGAGTGAAAGCCTGAATTCCCAGATTGGGCATGTCCTGCGTTGTGATGGGAACCTTGACTACTTTTTGCTGTCCTTTCACATGCAATATCTCATAGCTTTCTGTTTTCCATCCTCCTCTTAGCACAAGGCATACCCGGGTATCCGGTTTCCGTGTTGTAATCAGCAGGCGTGCCGTGTCTCCCGGACGGTAGGATGCCTTGTCGGGAGTCAACCTGATATCTTCACAATCCAAAAGCTCCTGTTTTCCAGGTCCGGAGCATAACAAATAAGTATTTTTCTCAACCATGCGCCCCTCTTTGTCTTTCAGTACGGCCTGCAGGATATATTGGCCTGGGCGGGGTGGAATGAACGAGAAACCCGCCTGTCCCCGTTCATCCGTTGCAACGGGGAAATCCTCAATCATTTTCTTGTCTGTGGGAACAGGATAGCTCCCCTTCATACGCATTTTCTGATGAATGATTCTCAAACGCCCCTGCGCTCCGGGCACTCTATTCCCGTAAGCATCCGCGGCAAGGATAGTTCCTTTGAAAACACGCCCGGATTCGGCAAACAGCCGTTCTCCCGTGAAGAAAATGCGGAAAGGCCGGGAGGACTTGACAATGAATTTGGTTGTTGAAGTCGGAAGGGAGTTTCCCTCCGTTTCCATGGAGGCGGTTATTTGATAGCAAAGGTCTCCGTCAGGTCTTCCCTCTGCGTCCGGGTTCGGGTGGAAAGTAAACTCCGCACGTCCCTCTGCATCCGGCAGCAGGGTATCCTGAAAGACAGGAACATTGATCAATGGACTTGAGACGTATTCATAAGGGTTGCTGAACAGATTTTCCAAAATGGCGGGAAGCGGTTTCCATTTCCATTCCTGGGAGATGGTGAATTCCCGGACGGCGACTTTTATCCGGGAATTCAAGGAAGAAACGTTTACCTGACCATGAAGGGGAGACAATATTTCTGCCGGGTCCGTCTGGACGGTCACCATGGGAGGCGGTACAGGATGCGGTTCCACTATCTGGAATTTCGCGGCGATTTCCCATGAAAACCTGTCGTCCTCATTCTCAAACCATTCCGGAGGAGTTTTTCTGGGAGGAGGCTCCGGGGATACCAGGATATGGCAGGCCCCGGCCGGAACAGTGAGGGGGAGGCGAAATTCCAGATCGAACTCCCCTGCTTCATCTGTTGTGACGGTTTTTTCCAGAAGAGTGCGTTTTTCCTGCGTTCCGGCTACAATGCGGACGCGCAGGGAAAAGCCGGATGTGGTGGACGCGCTGGATTCCTGATTTCCGGCTCTCCAATGGATGCCTTTGACATGTACGGTCTGTTCGGGGAAGTAGGTTGGTTGACTGGTGATGCAGAATGTTTTTGACCAATGGCTTTTAGGGAAAGTTTCTTCGGGATTCACTTCTTCGGAGAGAAAATAGAAAGGATCGTGGTTGTAGTCGGAAAACTGGGCATGGAATGGCAGAATCGGGAATGTTTCTTCCCCTTTGGCGTCAACCCACCCCATGATCATGTTTTGATCGGGCAGAAGGGGCTGTTGGAAGCAATAGCCTTTTGCATTGGTTGTCTTTGCCAGTAAAAGCGGGGAAGTTCCCTGTTTGCAAATGGCCAGATGGATATTGGCTGAGGGAATGGGATTCCCTGTTCGGCTGTCGGAAATATACCACAGAATTCCTGTTTTCAGAATAATGCTTTGAATGCGTATGCGGTGGAGATGAACCAGAAGGCGGGATTCGCTGGAAGGATGAACGGAAGCCCTGATGATGTAGGACCCCGGATGGGCAACGGGTATGGAAAGTGTGGTGGCAAGGTCGCTGTGATCCGCTGATTTATTGAGTTTCCGCATCAACGGCTCTCCTTGGGTTTCCAAAAAGGGCAGAAAGGAAACGTCTGGCTGACTGTCTTCCGCGATGGGGGGACGAAGACCGATAGCGCGCAGAAATTTTCCCGAATCGTCGAATACGTCAAAAAATGCCTGAAGTTCCTCCTGTGTGGGAGGCGTTTCCTCCCATCCCCGTATTTTTTGACGGATAGCCCGAACCAAATTCAACTGTTCCAGCCGCAGGGTTGCCTGGTCGGCGTTCCGGGAAAAAAACGGGAATTCGACGCTTCCTGAAACGGGTGTATAAAGAAAGGAATATAAAAAACCGCCCCTGGGTTGAGTGATGGAATCCAGCAGGTTTTGCAAATGGCCCAGTAATTGGGCTCCTTCCTCCGTTTCCCTGGTGGCGGGAGGTAGCTCTTCCATTTTTTGACGTAACTGCTTTACGGCTTGATCCAGATTCTTTTGACGAATGCATTGGAGCACCATGTTGGACATTTGGCTGGCCGTGCGCCGACAGATTTCCGGGGAGGAGGGGGAGAGATTTTCTTTTGGAAGGGCGGAAAGAGCGGCATTCCCCACGGCGGGAAAAAGCAGGAAGAACAGGCAAATCCGTAAAACCGGATTCAGGAGAGTGAACGGCATTCTTCCATGCTAGGAAAAATGGCGATGATGAATCAAGAATATAACGTATTTGCACTAAAAAAGCGCCGGAAAATTCCGGCGCTTGGAAAGGGAGGATTGACGGACCGCCCCGTTACCAGGTGGCGTCAAATTTGGGAATGGGCGTACCCTTTCCTCCGGGACAGTTTTCCGGGACTTTGTAGGCCTTCCGGAGCTCCTGGTAGCGCTTCTTGAGCTGTTCCACGGTGGTTTTGTAGGCCGGATCGTCAATGACGTTCTTCATCTGCATGGGGTCCTTCTGCATGTCGAAGAGCATCCACTCGTCGCTTGTCCAGATGTAGGAGAGCGTGTAGCGGTCCGTCCGGATACCGTCGTGGCGCGGAGCGTTGTGTTCGCCGGGATTCTCGTAGAAGCAATAGTAAATGGCATCCCTCCATTGGTCCGGCTTCTTGTTCGTAAAGGCCGTCGGGAGCAGGGAAACGCCTTGGAACGTGTTCATGTTCTCCGGCGTGTCGGCCCCGGCTGCGGAGACGATGGTGGGGGCATAGTCGATGTTCTGCACCATCGTCTTGTTGCGCGTGCCCGCGGGAATCTTCCCGGGCCATTTCATGATGAGAGGCATGCGGAGTGATTCTTCAAAAATCCAGCGCTTGTCGTACATGCCGTGCTCGCCCATGTAAAAGCCCTGGTCCCCGCAATAAATGACCAGCGTATCCTTGGAAAGGCCTTCCTTGTCCAGGTACTGCATGAGGCGGCCGATGCTGTCGTCCACGGAAAGCAGGCAGCCCAGGTAGTCCTCCATGTACGCGTGCCATTTCCATTCGGCGAAGGCTTTAGGATCTTTCAGCTTGCCGGATTTCATGCCGTCCACCAGGGACTTGGTGCGCTTGGCATAATAATCCGTCCACTTCTTCCGTTCTTCCGGCGTCATGCGGCCCAGTTCCCCCAAATCCCAGCCGTAGCCCGGGGAGACGATGCTCTTGCGCATTTCTTCCGGTACCTGGTCCTTGAGAACCTTGAGATCGGAATAGATCGCCATGTGTCTGGCGACGGTCTGCTGGTTTTTCTTCAGGAACTCCGGACGGTTGGCGTAATCGTCGTGGAAATTGGCGGGTGGCGTGAGTTTGGACGTGTTTACCTTGCCCAGGTGGCGCAGGGCGGGGCACCAGGCGCGGTGGGGAGCCTTGTGGCCCACCACGAGCAGGAAGGGCTTATCCTTGTCGCGGTTTTCCAGCCACTGGATGGATTTGTCCGTTACGACGTCCGTGGCATATCCGGGAAAGCGCTTCGTCTGGCGTCCCTTCCCGTCCGGCTTGGGGATGATGAAGTCAGGATTGTAATAGCTGCCCTGGCCGGGGAAAATTTCCCAGGTATCAAATCCGGTGGGGTTGGATTCCAAATGCCATTTCCCGAACAGGGCCGTCTGGTAGCCGGCCTTTTGCAGCATTTTCGGGTAAGTCGGCTGGGAGCCGTCCAGAGGATGCTGGCCGTTGAAAACGAAACCGTTCATGTGGGAATGCCGCCCGGTCAGGATGCAGGCGCGCGACGGGCCGCACAGGGAATTGGCGCAATAGCTGCGGTCAAAGACCATGCCCTGCTTGGACAGCTTGTTGAAATTGGGCAGGGCAACGGGGGAATCCTGCTTGCTGGTGCCCAGCGTCTGGTAGGCGTGGTCATCCGTAATGATGAACAGGATGTTCGGCTTTTTATTCTTTTCGGACGCAGTCTGCGCCATCAGGGGAGAGGCCGCCAGCAGGACCAGCGTTCCGGCGATGATGGTTTTTAGAGAGCTCATAGTGGTGAAGGATATAGAACGCACGCACCATGTCAATGTCATAGGATTCCTTTTGCCGTGATTCTGCGTTATGGTACAATAACCGCCATGTATTCCTCCCCTCTGGAAGATGCGTTGCGCCGGTTCGGCAAACGGGAATTCCGCCCCATGCAGCGGGAACTGATGGAATGCGCCCTGCGCGGCCGTTCCTGTATCGGCATTCTTCCCACGGGGTCCGGCAAAAGCCTTTGCTACCAGATTCCCGCAGTTCTGATGGACGGGGTGGCTGTGGTCGTTTCCCCCCTCATTGCGCTGATGCGGGACCAGGTATCGGGACTGGAAAAACTGGGAGTGGCCGCGGCGCGGTATGATTCCTCCCTGAGTGATGAAGAAAAGGAGGCCTTGATGGCTTCCTTGAAATCAGGCGGCGTCCGTCTGTTGTTCGCCGCTCCGGAATCCCTGGAATCTTCATGGATGAAACAGGCTCTGGAGCATGTTTCTCCCGGCCTGTTCGTTGTGGACGAGGCCCATTGCCTGTCCGAATGGGGCCACAGTTTCAGGCCCGATTATCTGGGATTGCCGGATTTCTTTAAAAAATACGGTTTCCGGAGCGTCATGGCTCTGACGGCTACGGCCACGGAACGGGTCTGCCGCGATTTGTCCGGCCTGTTTGACGTGCAGGAGGAATGCGTCTTCCGGGCCGCTCCCTACCGGGAAAATATCCTCCGGCATGTGGAAGTTCTGCCGGAACGGGACAAAACAGCGCGGGTGATTGAATTTTTAAGGAACGAAGCCCACCGTCCCGCCGTGGTCTATGCACGCACCCGGAAGGATGCGGAAAGCCTGTCCTATGAACTGGGGCGTGCCGGATTTGCCGCCAAATCCTACCATGCGGGCATGCCTCCGGAAACGCGAGCCGGAGTTCAGGACGATTTTTTGAAGGGAACGGCGGATGTCCTTGTGGCGACGATCGCATTCGGCATGGGAATCGACAAGCCGGACGTGCGTTCCGTCGTTCATTACCATCCGCCGTCCAGCCTGGAGGCCTATGTTCAGGAATCCGGCCGTGCGGGACGCGACGGACTGCCCTCCGCAAGCCTGGTGATGCTGTCTTCCGGGGACGGCGTGGCGGTGGAAAACCGTTTGCGGGCTTCCGTACCGGACCGATCCGGAGTGAAGGGGCTGCTTTCCTCTCTGGCGGCCAAGGGGGAGCATATTGTCTCCCTGTATGAGGCCTCCGCCGTTCACGACCTGCCTGATGTGGTTGTGGACAGGATTCTGTTTGACCTGAAACGCCGGGGCCTTCTGACGGAACGGGGGGCCGGGTATAAATACTACAAGGTTCGCCCCTTGTTCCGCATGGAGGAAATATTGTGCGGGCGCGACGAAAAAGAAAGCGCCTTTCTGCAATGGCTGGATGGCCACCGCGAAGGGCAAGTGCTGGATTTGGCCGTTGAATGCGGGATTTCGTGGGAAGAGGCGGCAGCCCGGCTTGAGGATCTGGCCCTTTCAGGTGAATGGAAAGTGGAACAGAGGCAAACGGCTTTGCTCCTTTATTCGGAAGGATTTCCCGTGAATGAGACGGTGGAGGAATTGATGCGGTACTTCACCGGCGCCCTGCATCATGGGCTGGAACGCTGGGAACTCTGCGTTTCCGCCCTGACGGCGGAAGCCTGCCTCAACAGAAGGCTGGACGAATACTTCGGGTTTGAAAAGGCCGCGCCGTCCTGCGGCCATTGCCCTGCCTGCTGCGGCACGGTGCCCGGGAAGATGGAGGAGGAAAAAGAAGAACCGTGGCCGGAGGAGCTCCGCGGAGCGGTGATGGAACTGGCCGGTCAAAGAAAGTCCGCCCTGTCCCGGCCTTCCCAAATGACGCGGTTTCTGCTGGGGCTGGTGTCTCCGGCAGCCATGCGCTCCCGGTTGTGGAGCCACCCCTTGTATGGGGCCCTGGCGGAACGGAAATGGAAAGACGTCTGGATTGAAGCGCGCGCGCTTATGGATTCATGATTCTTGCGCGTGCTTTTCCGGGAGGCTGCCCGGCCCCGCTGCTTGTTCCGCAATTTCCATGAAAGCGCCCAGCCAGGATTCCGGGGACCGGTACTCCCGGATGAAAGCCCGGCACTGTTCCCCCATCACGTTGATCCGGGCCGCAGGAGTGTCCAGGACGGTTTGAAGCGTATGGGCCAGGGAACCGGGATCGTCCGGATTCATGAGCCATCCGTGGAGAGGATTTGCCAGATGGTCGCAGGCGGCTCCCTTGGCAAAGGCAATGACGGGCCGCCCCCGCCCCAGGGATTCCAGAATGGTTGTAGCTCCCGCTTCCTGCCAGGCGGACGGGGCGATGGAAGCGGATGCCGTGTTCCAGAGCTGCTCCTGTTCTTCCAATGGAACAAACCCTTTAAAGAGGATATTGCGCGCGTTATGTTCCTTAACCCAGTTTTCCAGCTCCTGGCGCTGGGGACCGTCGCCGGCAATGACGAGGCGCCGTTCCGTATCAAGGCGTTCCCATGCCTGCAGAACGGGCATCAGCCCTTTCTCCGGTGTAAGCCGCCCTACGAAAAGGATGTCCCCCCCTTCCGGCGCCGGTACATAAGGCAGAAGGTACGTTTCTACAAACAGGGGGAGTATGGAAGTTTTTTCCTCCGGAATGCCTGTGGTTTTTAAGAGTTCCGCATGCCTGCCGGAAAGGGCGATAAAACGGGCGGCATTGTGCAGAATGCCCGATTTCCTGGCCGCCGTCTGAAAGCAGGCGGAATACAGGCTGGGAATCAGCTTTCCCTGCCAGCAGCGGTTTTTGACGCCGGGCAGAAAACTGCCTTTCAGGCATTCCCGGCACTCCCGCCCCTCTCTGAACAGCAATCCGTTCAGGCAGCCGAAACGGTAATTGTGGAGCATGTGGATGACGGGAACGTTCAGCCGCCGGGCTTCCCGGTAAACGGCGGGGGACATGGCGGGGAAAACATTGTGAATCAGCCAGAAGTCGAACTTGTATTCCCGTTGCAAAAGCCGCAGTTGGCGGATAACGTGCCGGTTTTCCAGCCCGCGGAAGGGAGCGGTGAATTTCCCCGCATCCAGCCATTCCTGCGTTGAGTAATTGTATTCCCTGACCAGGGCTTTTTGGGAAAGCGTTTCTGCAATCTTGGCCGCCATGGTTTCTTCTCCGCCGTATTGCAGGTACCGGTTGAAAATGGAAAGAATACGGAACTCAGGCATGAACTTGGATAATGGATTTAAAATATCAGGTCAATGGCAAATTGGAAGCCTGGAGGCTGATAAAATTTCCTGCCGGGGAGGTTTGGAACGAAGGGCGGGCAATTCTTTGGAAAAAGGAGTATCCTTGACAAGAAGCCCATCTACCCCTGGAGCTGCCTCCTGAGTTTTGCAGGGTCTTTCATCAATTCCCTCTGGATGGCTTCCTGCTGCTGGCGCAGGCGGTCTTCCTTGGTCTGGAGGGCCCTTTTGCCCGGCCCCAGATCGCGATTGACAAAGGGGTTGTTGTCTCCCCACTTGGACCAGGGGCCGCGGGGAATGCGGTAGAATTCCACAAAGCGCCAGTGAACGATGGCCGTTCCGCCGGGAATGCCCAGATAATCGCGCACGGCGGGGGATATGTCGATTCCGGCTCCCTTGTTGTGCGTGTTGACGGGGGGCTTGTCGCCAAAGACGTAGGGCCAGTCCTCCGTGGTGAACGGGCCGCAGTCCTCCCATTGGGCAAAGCAGCTCCGCTTGTTGTAGATGATCTGCACCCATCTTCCCTTGCAGACGGATTGCCCCTTCCCGGAGAATTCCCGGTGGAACCAGGGGATGACGCGGGAGGCCTCCGGCTTGTGCTCCCCCTTGCAGACGTCGTTGTAGGGAAGGGCCACATAAAAGGGATTCTGCCTGGGGATGAACGTCTTGGGCCGGAAATCCATCGTGCGGTGCAGGGGGTCCGGATTGTCGAACCCGCCGAAGCTTTCCTTCCACGCGGAATCCCAGGAACTTTTGTGGTTGGCTACCGGATTGCGCTCCGTGGCGTCTTCCCCCACCCAGAACACGGTGGCGGTGATGTTGAGCCGCCACGGATAGGTTCCGGGGCTTTGCGGAGCCGTCCGGGGGAGGATGCGCGGCTGTGGCGCCGGTCGCTTGCCCGCTCCGGTCGCCGTAGGAGATTTGACGACGACGCCGGGCAGCGGGTCCCGGCGCGTGGGGGTGATGACGACGGGGCCTTTGGGCCGTTCCGTGCTGGACAGGGCGCGGGCGGCGGTCCGTCCGGTCTGGATGTCGGCGCGGGCATTACCCGCCGGCATGGCGGCCAGCAGCGGCAGCAGGCATGCGGCAAGAGAGGGTTTCCAGCAGGAACCCTTCCATGATGCCTGTTGACGCTGCCTGTGATTTACCATCGGTGCAGTTGAGTGACGAAACGGTGATCCAGCTTGCCGGGATAATCCGTGTTGAAATTCAGGCCGCGGCTTTCGTTGCGGCGCATGGCGCAATCCACGATCAGGGAGGCCACGGCTACCAGGTTGCGCAGTTCCAGAATATCCGGCGTAATGCGGTACCCCCAGTAGAAATCCTTCACCTCCCGGTGCAGCATGCGCAGGCGCGTTGCGGCACGGTCCAACCTCTTGTTGGTCCGTACGATGGAGACATAATCCCACATCAGGCGGCGGATTTCATCCCAATTGTGGTAAATGACGGAAAGTTCATCAGGCAGGGCCGTATCTCCGTGGTGCCACGCGGGAATGCTGTAGCCGGTAGGGGCGTCTTTCCGCAGGGGCTGCTGGGCCAGCATGGCGTTCAGGGCGCGCTTGGCCACCACCACGCATTCCAGCAGGGAATTGGAGGCCAGCCTGTTGGCCCCGTGCAGCCCGGTGCAGCCGGTTTCCCCGGCGGCGTAAAGGCCGTCCAGCGTGGTCTGGCCGTTGACGTCCGTCAGCACTCCGCCGCATTGGAAATGGGCGGCGGGGACTACCGGGATGGGCTCTTTGGCGGGGTTGATGCCGTAGCGGTTGCAAGTTTCGTAAATCAGGGGGAAACGCTCCTGGACAAAGCCGTCCGGTTTGTGGGAAATGTCCAGGTAAACGCACATGCTGCCCGTCCTTTTCATCTCGGAGTCCACGGCCCGGGCGGTGATGTCCCGCGGAGCCAGGGACTTGCGGGGATCGTACTTGTGCATGAACTCCCTGCCGTCCGCGCCGATCAGCACGCCGCCTTCGCCGCGAACGGCCTCGGAAATGAGGAAGGAACGGGCTTCCGCGCCTTCCGCGCGCGTGTTGAAGAAGCAGGTGGGATGGAACTGGACGAACTCCATGTTGGCAATCGTGGCCCCCGCGCGCCAGGCCATGGCTACGCCGTCGCCCGTGGCGGAATCGTTGTTGGTGGTGTACAGGTACACGCGGCCGCAGCCGCCCGTGGCCAGCAGAACGCGGTCCGAACGGAAAATCTCCACTTCCCCGGAATTGCGGTCCAGCACGTAGGCGCCCAGCACCCTGTCTTCCGTAACCAGACCCAGCTTGGTCGTCGTGATCAGGTCGATGGCGAACCGGTCTTCCATCAGTTCGATGTTGGGGTGCAGCTTGGCCGCTTCCAGCAGCTTGGAGGTGATTTCCAGGCCGGTGGCGTCCTTCGCGTGCAGGATGCGCCGTTTGGTGTGGCCTCCCTCGCGGGCCAGCTCGTAATCCTCTCCCTGCGTCGCTTGGTCGAAGTTGACTCCCCATTCCAGCAGTTCCCGGATGGCTCCGGGGCCTTCCTCCACGATCGTGCGGACGACTTGCTCATTGCACAGCCCGGCTCCGGCGTCCAGCGTGTCCGCGACATGGTCCTCGAAAGAGTCGTCATGGTCCCACACGGCGGCTATGCCGCCCTGCGCCTTCGCGGAACTGCAATCCAGAAATTTTCCCTTGGTTATGACCGCAACCCTGCCGTGTTCCGCAGCTCTCAAGGCGAAACTTAATCCGGCAACACCTGCCCCAATGACTAAAAAGTCGCTCGTCTTCATCTTGAATGGTACGGAACTGTAACATGCGGGAGGGCGGCAAGTCACGCCCAATGATGGGGGCAGGGGGCATATTTGTCTGGAAAAAAGGCAGGAAACACGCTAATTCATGCGCATGAGACCCCAAGGGAATGAACAGGAAGCGCGCCGGAACAAGCATGTCCGCAGCGCTCCGGCAAAAATCGCCGTCAGGGCGCTGGGCGAGGATGCGCTGGATGAAATCCTGGACGGCGCGGCCAACCCCCTTCTGCTGATCCTTGACTGCGTGCAGGACCCGCACAACTTGGGCGCCATCCTGAGAACGGCCGACGGAGCGGGAGTGGACGCGGTGATCGCCCCCAGGGACAAGTCCGTGGGCATCACGGAAACCGTGCTGCGCATCTCCGTGGGGGCGGCGGAAAAGGTCCCCTTCATCCAGGTCACCAACCTGGCGCGGACCATGAAGCAGCTCCAGAGCCGCGGCATCTGGATATTCGGCACGTCGGACAAGGGGGACCGGGATTTGTACGGAACGGATTTCACCGGCCCCGCCGCCCTGGTGATGGGCGCGGAAGGAGAAGGCATGAGACGGCTGACGGAAGAGAATTGCGACTTTCTCCTGCGGATTCCCATGAAAGGTTCCGTGCCCTGCCTGAACGTATCCGTGGCTACGGGCGTGTGCCTGTATGAAATCCTGCGCCAGCGGTCCCTTTCCTGATTCTTTTTACTCCGCCATTCTGCGCTCATGATCAAGGAACTTTCCCTTTCTCCGGGAGAACGCGTACGGTTTGTTTCCGACATCCACTTCGGCCATGCCAAGGCCCTGGCCAGGGAACCGGAAGAATTGAAATTCCTGCTGGAAGGGTGCACTCATCTGGTCGTATGCGGGGACTTGAGCGAAACCCGCGAAAGCCCCTATCAGGCGGAAGGGCTGGAAAAACGCGCCCGTTTTCTGCACATGTGCGCCGAGGCCGGAGTGCAGCCCGTCCTGCTGGCGGGCAACCATGACCCCGATGAGGAATTCAGCCTGCTGAAATTGCAGGGCGGCCGTTTTTACGCGCTCCACGGCCATGCCCTGTTCAAGGAAGTGGCTCCGTGGGGGTGGGAATACCTGAAAAACAAGCGTATATCCCGCGAGTTGATTGCCGCCTTTCCGGACGCGGATGCGGACCTGAGCCGCCGTCTGGAGCTGGCCCGCGCCATGAGTGTTCTTGTTCCGCCCATTTACACACGCCCCCGGGTTTACAGGAACAGGCTGGTGCGCTTTCTGGCGCATTCCGCATGGCCTCCGGAGCGGCCCGTGCAGATTCTCCTGGCATGGCTGACGATGATGCCGCGCATGCGCCGGTTTGCCGACCGTTTCTTTCCTGAAGCGGAGACGGTCTTTTTCGGCCATTTGCACCGCCGCCTGGTGAGCGGCGGCCGGGGAGGGCGCCGGTATGTCAACCTGGGAGCCTGTTTCCACCATGCCGCGTGCTATGCGGCTGATCTGACGGCGGAAGGTGAGGTGACCGTCCGCAGCTATACGCCTGCGGGGTATGAAGGCCCGGCAAGGGCTGTCCGCTGAGAATTTGCCCTTTGGGGCGGGAAAAAGGAAGGGGAACGCGCCCGGATTTGGCGATAATGTGTTAGAGCACCGGATGACTAGTCCATACAGTTTTTGGACGCGTTCCCCAAAGGGGCTGGCCGTTCCTGCGCCTCCTCCCGGGAAGGCGTGCAGGCCCTTCCGCGGCACTTCTGTGTGCATTCCCGGCAGCAGCAGATGCGTGCAGGAGAAAAAAGGCGGGAGAAGAAACCGCCGGTTCCGTTGGGAGAACCGGAGGAGCGTTTCCGCCCTTGGTTTTTTTCCGGGATCGGGCTGACCATATGCAAAAGTTAGTATAAACTAACTACGTCTGCAAGAAAAAAGTTTGTCTGAACTAATATTTCTCCGAGAAGAAATTGACTTCATTGAAACTTAAAGTATTGTTGTGTTAGGTAAATCTAATAATTTTGAGATGATGAATAAAAAGAATGCCTTCCCCGAATTGAGCAACAGCCTAGAAGACTATATTGAAGCCGTGCGTAATATTGAACTGGAAAAAGGATGTGCCACCGTCGGGGAGATTGCGGAGGCCCTGAACGTGAAAAAACCGTCCGTCTCCCTGGCCATGAAGCAGTTGAAGGAACGCGGTCTGGTGGAATATACGCAGTATTCTCCCATTGTCTTGACCAAATCCGGCCGCCATGAAGCCGACCGCGTGATCTCCTGCCATACCATGGTCAAGGAATTCCTGATGACGGTGCTTCATATGGAAGAACCGCGCGCGGATGAAGTGGCCTGCGGCATTGAGCACATCATGTCTCTGGAGGAAATTTCCAGATTCCAGTTGCTCACGGACCATGTCCGGAAATGCGGGAAGTGCTGAACGGCATTGCCGGAGAGGCTCCCATGAAAAAGGAGGTTTCCCGCAAAAAGAGCTGTTTTGTTCGCGTGGTGGGCGTGAATATATCCCTTTCTGCGGGACCACGCGTTCCCCGGCCTGGAGAGCAGCCAGACATGGGCTGGCGCCGGGTGCGCTGGCGTAAAGCGTGAAGGCGTTGTAAAAGAATGCCGGCAGGGCCGGCGCCATGAATCCGGAAACGCCCGGAAGAATCAGGGAAAAGTTGATGCCGGAAATAAAGCCCCGGAGTTCTTGTTGGTGAGGCGGCCCGTGGTGGGAGGCGCGGGGAGCCGGCTGGCCGCCGGAGATGTGCGGATGCCTGCGGAAAACAAATGATCGGAGGGAATTTGTGTGGCGAATTCTTCTTTCCCGGCCTGGTGGAATTAGTTTGAACTAATTTTTTCCAGTGGAGGAAAATATATTTCTGATAGAAAATAAATTATTTACAATAAGTAAATTATGTTTTCTCCTGAGTAAAGGAATTTATTCAACAGACGAATCAAACTTGAGAAAAAGAATTGACTCGAAAGTTAGATGTGACTAACTTGTGGCCGTTGCATGAACCTGACTCATACAGGATATCACCGTTTCCTTCACCGGACCTGCCGGTACTGGAAGTTTGCCGGCCTGCTGGTCCGGCGTCCCCGGTACCTCCTGCTCTGCGGAGACTGCCTATTCTGTAGGAGCGCATGCGGCAAAGACGTGGAAACACGGTCCTCCGCAGACTGGAAACAGGAATATTCCTCCGGTTCCGGGCAGGGCTGAACATCCGCCAATGACGAGGAAGACTCAAGATACAGCATTACTATGAAGAAAAGCTACATGATACCCGCCCTGTTCGCCTGCTCCGGCTTGTGCATGGCCGGTACGGCATCCGTAGCCACTCCCGCCGCCGCTCCGGCCGTGGAGGAGGCTGAAGGCAAAGGGTCCATTCTGGACGACATCGATCTGTTCGGAGACGAGTACGGCGACGAAAGCACGCCCATCCCGAACGATGCGCTCACCCGTGCCCTCACGGATCTGCACAAGGGAGCTTATGAAAAGGCGGGATTCCAGTTCCTGCTGGAACAGGCGTTCCTCTATACCAGGGGCCATCACGCCGCCCCCAATGAAGAGACTTCCGGTTCCAGCCAGAGCTGGTACAAGCTGCACGCCCAGGCCGGGCTGCAATTGTTCAAGTCCGGCCGCCACCAGGGCACCTGGATCAAGAGCGAGCTTTCCGGCTCCGTAGCCCTCAACAGGCACACCCACCGCACCACCCTGGATGATTCCTGGGGAGCTAGCGGCCCGGCCAATTGCGACGTTTTTGAAGACGGTTATTTCTACCTGCCGGAACTGCTCGTTTCCCAGGGTTTCCTGGACGGCCGGCTCGTCATCATGGGCGGCATGATCAACCAGACCAACTACTTTGACGCCAACACGTATGCCAACACCACCTTCGGCCAGTTCGGCGGGGCTCCCTTCGTCAACAACCAGGTGCTTCCGCTGGGCGACTCCAACTTCGGTTTCGTGGGCCAGTACCAGTTCAATGACAACTGGTTCGTCCAGATAGGCGGCAACATGATGGACAATGAGCCGCGGCGCAACCCCTTCCATAACACGACGGGAAAATCCTTCAATCTGCTTGGCGAAATCGGCTGGACGCATGAAAAGGCCTTCGGCATCGGCACCGGTACCTACCGTCTGCAGCCCTTCATGTTCCACGCTGCCGGCAGGAACCACGGCGGCGTGGCATTCAACCTGGAACAGGACCTGGGCAGCAGCCCCTTCGCCCTGTTCGCCCGCGCCGGGTGGAGCAGTGCGGAATCAGGCAACATCTGCGGGGCGGAAGCCCAGGCTTCCGCCGGGGTGGTGTTCAAGAAACCGCTTGAAGTCATGACCGGTATGAAAGAGGCGGACGGCAACTTCTTCGGCGTCGGTTTTTCCGTAAGCAAGCCGGATTCCGATACGCTTGCGGAAACGCGTCCGGGACACGACCGGGAAATGATTCTGGAATGCACGTACAGCTTTTCCATCACGCCGTACTGCCTGATCCAGCCCTCCTACCAGTACGTGAAGAATCCCTCCGGGCGGGATGACGTCAATTCCGCCAACATCCTTTCCGTTCAGTGCGTGATTACTTTTTAGGCTGCCGTGCCCGCACGCCTGTGAAACCACGGTAACGGTTCCAGCTTCCCTGCCGCCCTGCATGTGGAATGCGGATTCCCGCATGCACCGGCATTGAAGAGGTCTGCATGACCTGGCAACGTCGCATTCTCAATCAGGTAGGGGGTGCGGCGTTGCTTATTTGCTGTGTTATCTCAAAGGAAGCGAGAGGCGCTTGAAACGCCTGTGTTCCTGGGCTTTTCTGTCCTGCTGGTCGGCCGGGGCCGCGGAGGACCGGCCCTCCGCGGAAGCCGTGGCCGGCGCTTTCCGGACGGGTTCCGTACGGACGGAGGCGGCCTGGCAGGCGGCCGCGAGCAGGCAGCCGGCTCCCATCATGATTAATGCGTACTTGTTCATCATCGTATTATTCGCGGCTGGTTGTGGCCGCTGATGGTTAGAGTAGCACCGGAGCCGGGATGTTGAAAGTTCTTTGGTTTGACTAACAATAAGTTAGGTGGATTAAACATGGGAAAGAATGTTAGGGCCAGCACGTTGCGGACGGGCGGATTTATGACAATTAATGACGTTTCCGGCGTTCCGAACCGTTCAAAACCATGTTGACTTGCACGGAAAGCGTTCTAAACTGACAGAATGAGTAAGGTGCAATGGGAAATTTCAAATAACGAAGTGACCGACCGCGATACCGCTCTGCGCCGTCTTCAGGAAGGGACGACCGGCCATGTGGTGTGCGCCCGCGATGGAGCCTGTCTCCAGTCCTATAAGGAAATGGAAGGCATTTACCACTGTGAAATCGTGTTCAAGACGGATGGTTGCTGTCCGCCCGTATTCGCCGCTCCGGAAGGGGTGACGGGAAAAGAGCTGGAAACGCTGTATGACCGTTTTGCGAACGGGGACGATTTCTCCTTTGTGGAAAAGGAATGGGAACCCCTGGTTGCCGTGGAATACCGTCACCACCACAATGTCATGTGGTTCGTGTTCCTGTTCATTGCGATGGTGGTTGTGGCCGTAATGGCCTACGAACACGGCTGGATGTGAGATTGCCGGAAACGGGACGGCGGCGCTTGCCCGGCGGACTTTTCCGCAGGGGAATGCTTTTTTGTCTTTCCGGGGTAGCATTTGGGGCGGAAGGCCTGCCTTGAATTCAAAAGCCCCCGGAACATCTTCCGGAGGCTTTCGGGAGAAGCGCACCCTTGAAGATGCGCCTGACTTCATAGGCTGTTAATGGTGGCCGTGATGGTCGCCGCAATGGCACGAATGCTTGTTGCCGGTTTCCCCGTCAGAAGAGGGAGCCTTTGACCGGCAGCAGCCGGAGCAGCCGCCGCAGCACGATTTCCCCTTGGAGAAAAAGGTGCGGTAAATGGCATAGCAGAATGCCAGGAAAATAAGGGTTCCGATGATATATGTAGCCATGATGAATAGGAATTAACGGATTGATTTCTTGGGGGCCGCCTTGCGGAAGATCAGGTAAAGGCCTCCCGCCAGGCCGATCAGGGCGACGACCTGTCCCGCGCCGAACGTGCCGTCCCGGACAAGGATGCCCAGCTGGTACACCAGGAAGGCCACGTAATAGGCCCAGCCGCAGAGCCAGAGAATGGCGAACCATGTCCATTTGGCGCTGTTCATTTCCCGGCGCATGGCGCCCATGGCCGCAAAGCACGGGGCGCACAGCAGGTTGAAGAGGAGGAAGGAGAATGCCACGATGGAGTCGCCCCCCAGTGCATTGGCGGCACGGAGCACCCCGGCGGTGGCTTTTTCTTCCTGAGCCTCTTCGTCAAGCGCTTCTTCTTCAGCCGCGGCGGAAGCTTGTTCGCTGCCGGACGGTTCATCGGCGGCGGATGCCGGAGCTTCCCCTTCCGGAACGGAGGCGGCTTCTTCCCGGGTCCGGCTGGAATTCCATGTGTCCAGGGCGGCTACTGTCAGGGCGCTGAGAGCGTTGCCCTGTGTGAAGAGGCTGAATTCCGGTTCCGCGGGGGCTTCCTCCTCCTCTTCTTCAATGTCTGTGCTGTACAGCATGCTCATGGTGGCTACCACGTTTTCCTTGGCGATCAGGCCCGTAATCGTGGCTACCGTGGGCTTCCAGTCGCGCACGTCATTTCCCGCTTGCGCCCACCCCAGGGGGGCAAACACGGGCGAGACCGCGCCGCCGATGCCCGCCAGCATGCTCTTTTCAATGGGGAGAGTGGCGGAACCTTCCTCCGTGGAGGCGGCTGCTTCGGCATGGTCTTCATCCAGATAGGTCATGCTCCAGTCATGGCTCTGAAGGAACCAGATGAGGGCGCAGGCAAGGAAAATAACCGTACCTGCCTTTTGGACAAACGCCTTGCATCGTTCGATCGCCCGAAGGCTGACGTTGGAAACCGCCGGAGTATGGTAGGCGGGGAGCTCCATCACGAAGGGCGCGGGGTCCCCGGCAAAGAGGGAACTTTTTTTCAGGATAATGCCGGAGACGATGATGGAAGCCAGGCCGATGAAGTAGGCGCTGGTGGTGACGAGGCCCGTGTCTTCCGGAAAGAAGGCGAAGGCCAGCACGGCAATGATCGGGATTTTGGCCCCGCAGGGCATATTGGTCGTCAGGATGATCGTCATGCGGCGGTCCTTCTCGTTTTCAATCGTGCGGGTGGCCATGATTCCGGGAACGCCGCAGCCCATGGAAACGAGCATGGGGATGAAGGACTTTCCGGAAAGGCCGAATTTGCGGAAAATCCGGTCCATGACGAACGCTACGCGCGCCATGTACCCGCAGTCTTCAAGAATGGCCATGCAGAGGAAAAGCACCGCCATTTGAGGCAGGAAGCCGAGCACGGCGCCCACCCCGTTGACAATGGCGTTCTGGACGAAGTCCACCAGCTTGTGGTCGCAGTTCAGCGCGAGCGTCCCGAGCAGCGCTATGCCGAAGGAGATAAGGGAGAGCACGATGTACTGCACCCAGAAGGAGGCGACGCCCGTGCGCCCTTTAAGGGAGAAGATGTGGGCCAGATTCCTGCGGGAGAAGGGGGACTTGTCCGGAACGGGTCCGAATTCGTTCTTGTTCCTGGCGCCGGGTTTGAACAGGCAGAGAGCCAGAAGAGCGGCGTTGGCCGCAGCCAGCACCCACATCAGGGGCTTGTAGAGGAACAGGAGAACGGTGCCCAGTGCGGAGGTCAGGCCTTCCACGCAGGAATCGTAAAATTCCATGATGGAGGAAAGGGTGCCGATGACGGCTCCTTCATCGCTTTTCTCTCCTTCTTCCGCCGGTTCCGCCGCTTCTCCGGCGGGAGTGTCGGCTGCTGCGGCAACGGCAGTGTGAGCGCTGGAGGTTTCCCCTTCTTCCGTTGCCGTGCTTTGGGAGTCGGCGGGGATGGCGGCGGGAGCTTCCATGGGCACGGTGTTTCCTTCGGAAGCCTCTTCCTCCTCAACGTTGGGCATGACGATGAATGCCAGAATAAAGGGAATGATGGTCAGATACATCCATGCCCCCTTGAGATTCAGGTCGTGCAGCCGGCGCAGGAGAAGCGGGAACAGCATGATCATGGAGAGAATGACAGCAATGAAGGCCACCAGGCCGATCCCTGCCGGGGCCGTGCCGATGAAGCCGTCCACCCAGGGGCCGACGATTTCCCCGAAGAAGGTGTCGTTGGCCCAGCCCGTGCCCCAGTCGCCCACCGTATTGATGGAAAGATAGTAAACGGCCCACATGACCAGGAAGAAAATGGGAAGGGCCAGAATGCGGTGGGTGACGATCCTGTCTATCTTGTCGCTGACGGAAAGCCCCATGTGTTTCTTGGTCTGGCTTTCCTTGACGATGGCGGCAATGGCGGTGTACCGCTCGCTGGTGATGATGCTTTCGCTGTCGTCATCCATTTCTTCTTCCACGGAAATGATGATTTGCTCGATGGCCTGGGAAGCCTGCCCGTCCAGATGGAGATGTTCCACGACCTTCGGGTCCCGTTCGAAAAGCTTGATGGCGTACCAGCGCTTCAAGTCCGGGTCGCAGGAAAGGTATTCCGCAATCCGGGAAAGGGCTTTTTCCACCGTATCGTCGAAACGGACGGGCTGCGCCGGCCTGGATTCCGGGTTTTTGGCCGTTTTGACGGCCAGCTCTACCAGTTCCTTGATCCCGGTTCCCTTGAGGGCGCTGATTTCCACTACCGGGCAGTGGAGCGCTTGGGACAGCCTGGCCTTGTCAATGGTGATGCCCCGCCTGGCCATCAGGTCCGCCATGTTGAGGGCGATGATGATGGGGCGTCCCAGCTCCTGAAGCTGGGTAGTCAGGTAAAGATTGCGTTCCAGATTCGTCGCGTCCACCAAGTCGATAATGACGGACGGTTCGTCCCGGACCAGGTAGTCGCGGCTGATGACTTCTTCCAGAGTGTAGGGGGAAAGGGAATAAATGCCCGGAAGGTCCTGAACCTCAATTTCCGGGTACTCGTTCAGCTTTCCGGCTTTGCGTTCGACCGTCACGCCGGGCCAGTTGCCCACGTATTGGCTGGCGCCTGTCAGCGCGTTGAAAAGCGTGGTTTTGCCGCAGTTGGGGTTGCCGGCAAGAGCGATAGTTATGTTGTCCATGGATGTTTCCTTGTATCTTGAGATGGGAATATCCGACGTCTTGCTGTCAGGTCAGGAAACGTGCGGCGGAAGAAGGTATTAGCTGATGTGAATGTTTTTGGCTTCCGATTTGCGGATGGAAAGTTCGTAGCCGCGGACGGTGACTTCAATGGGATCTCCCAGGGGCGCTACTTTGCGGATGAAGAGTTGCGTGCCTTTGGTTACCCCCATATCCATGATGCGCCTTTTAATGGGTCCTGCCCCGGACAGCTTGCTGACGGTGACCGTATCCCCGATGGCTGCATCCCGTAGTGTACGTTGCGTTGTCATAGATGGTGCGTGGTGAATGGAATGTGAATTCAGGAGACGAAAATCTTGCTGGCAAGCAATTTGCTGAGTGCTATCCTGGATTCCTTGATGTTGACGATCAGGTTCCCGTCGCATTCCGAGACGACGGAGACCGTGGTACCGGCTACGAACCCCAGGCTTTCCAGAAAGTGCCTGGTGTCGTTCTTGCCGTGAATCTTGTTGACGTGGCGGATATCGCCGATATTGAGCATGGAGAGTGGCATGATATGTTTTTGAATCAAATCCGAAACAAAAGTTAGTCTTAACAAACAACAAGTCAATGATATTATATGTTCGTTTCACTATGAAACTTTTATATTGATTCATTATTAGGGTTTTATGCATTAGTTAAAACTAAGTCCGGCAAGATTTGAATTAAAGAATAAATTAAGAACGATTCTCATTTCCGGGCAGGAAACGTCGGCGGCCGGCTCTCCCGCCTGTTTTCCACGGCACGGAAAACAAAAAAGCCGCGCCATGAACGATTCATGGCGCGGCTGGAAAGGAGGGAAGAGGTCCTTACGGAGCGGGGCAGACTTCACCCCGGACGGGCTTGCCCTGATATTCACCCGTCAAGGTTTTCAGGAAGGCGACCAGCAGACGCACTTCGGTTTTGTCCAGCTTGTCGTAACCAAGCTGGTAGTGGTACATTTTGGTAATGGCTTCTTCCAGCGTCTGGGCGGAGGCGTCGTGCATGTAGGGCCAAGTGAGTTCCACGTTGCGGAGGGTGGGAACGCGGAATCTGTGCTTGTCCGTTTCCTTCTTGGTGAAGTTCATCAGGCCGTTGTCGTCGTTGGTCTTGGCGCGGCCACCGAAGAAGTCGCCCTTGAGGTCGGCGTATTCAAAGGACTGGCCGCCCATGGCGGGACCGGTGTGGCACGTCTGGCAGCCCAGCTTGAGGAACAGGCGGTAGCCCTTCTTGGCGTTCTCGCTGATGGCGTTTTCATCACCCTTCAAGTAGCGGTCGAACGGGCTGTTCGGCGTAATGAGGGTTTTTTCATATTCCGCGATGGCGTTGGTGATGGTTTCTCCGGTGAACCCCTGGGGATAGACCTTCTTGAACTCCGCGGCAAAGGCGGTGTCCGCATTCAGCTTGGCGGCTATTTTATTCCAGTCGTCCGGGTGCTCGTAACCCATTTCCACGGGGTTCAGGGGAGGACCGCCGGCCTGTTCCTGGAGGTTGGCGGCGCGGCCGTCCCAGAACTGCTTGGTGTGGAAGGCGGCGTTAAAGACTGTGGGAGCGTTGATGCCGCCCTTCTGGCCGCGTACGCCCGTGGAAGTGGCCAGGTTGTCCGTGCCTGCCTTTTCCAGGGAATGGCAGGTTGCGCAGGAAACGGTATTGTCCGTGGAGAGCCGTACGTCATGGAACAGCTTGTACCCCAGTTCCACCTTGGCCGGGTCCGCGGGCAGCTTGTCCGGGATGGGTGCGATGGGGGAAATGGCGTATTCCTCGCCCACCATGTCGCCGAATATCTTCAGGCGCTCGTCCCTGATCCACTTCTGCATGGCCGCTTTTTCCAGGGGAGTGAGCGTGCTGCCCCAGTGAACCATGGTATAGGAGGTGGGGGGCATGGAGCCGGTCTGGAGCACGTGCTCCAGTTTGGAGAGGGTGACGGCGGAGAGCGGTTCCTCCATGTTGTAGCTGCGCTGGCCGTCCCTCATGTGGCGGGCGAGAAGGCCGCCGGAAAGGGTGTTCACCAGCCCCGGAACCTCGGTGCCGGGCCTGTGGCAGTCCGCGCACTTGGTATCCATGGTATGGGCGGTAATTTCCGCCGCTTCGGCGGACGTCAAATCTTTCGTGTTCTGATTGGGCAGGAACAGCGGGGCGACGGCGGCCGTCACGATGACGGTGCCGCCCAGAATGGCTCCGGCCTGGAGGAAGGAACGTGTTTTACTCATAAGATTCGCGGTTGCAGGAATTGGTTGTATGGTAAAGAGTGGACGAAGGAAATCAAGATTTATTCTAAAGTTCTCCCGCCTTTCTCAAATCTTCGTTGATGGCTTCCAGAACGTCCGCCTCCGGTTTGAAATTGGCGGCGTGGTAGGAACTGCGGACAAGCGGGCCGGACGCCACATGCCTGAACCCTTTGGAGCGGGCTATTTCCTCATACCGTGCGAAGTCGTCCGGATGGATGTACCGGACCACCGGCAGGTGGTTGCGCGTGGGCCGCAGATACTGGCCCAGGGTCAGCACCGTGACGCCATGCTCCAGCAGATCGTCCATGGACTGGAACAGCTCGTTCTCCGTTTCCCCCAGTCCCAACATGATGCCGCTCTTGGTCGCCACTTTCCCGTTTACGCAGTCCAGCGCCATTTTCAGGACGCGCAGGGAGCGGCGGTACTGGGCACGGAAGCGCACGATGGGGGTAAGGCGTTCCACCGTTTCCAGATTGTGGCCGAAAATGTGCGGGCGCGCAGCCATCAGCGTCTGGATGGAGGCGGCCTTTTCATTCAGGTCTGAAGCCAGAACTTCAATGATGGTGGACGGGCTGGCTTTTCTGACGGCGCGGATGACCTCGGCAAAGTGGGCGGCCGCGCCGTCCGGCAGGTCGTCCCGGGTCACCATGGTGATGACGGCGTGGCGCAACTTCATATGCACGACGGCGTCCGCCACGTGGCGGGGTTCTTCCGGATCAAGGGGGAAGGGTTTGGCCGTCTTGACAGCGCAGTAGGCGCAGGCTCGCGTGCAGCGCTCCCCGGCGATCATGAACGTGGCCGTGCCCTGGTTCCAGCATTCGTAACGGTTGGGGCAGTGGGCTTCCTCGCAGACGGTAAACAGGTTTTTGCCTTCCACGAGCTGCTTGACATCCCAGAACTCCCTGCCGTTGGGCAGGCGTACCTTGATCCAGGAGGGCTTGCGTTCCGTGTCGCCCGTAGTTTCGTTGTCGTGCCGGGGTTCCATAGAGCCGTTAGCTTGCCGTGAGTCGGCCTTTTTGGCAAATGCAAAGTGGTTTATTCGGGGGCTTTCCCGCCATCCTCCTGCGGGGAGGAGGGAAGTTCTCCGGCCTGTTTCCTTTTCTCCCTGGCCAGCAGGCGGGCCTCCCGGAAAAATTGCTGCAGGTGGTACAGGCATTCCTCCCCCAGCACTCCGGACTGTACCTCGCACCTGTGGTTGAGGGGGGGATTGGAGTCCAGGAGGTTGATCCACCCTCCGGCGGCTCCCGTCTTGGCGTCCGGACAGCCGAATACCACGCGGTCCGGGCGGCAGTGCACGATGGCTCCCGCGCACATGGGGCACGGCTCCTTGGTGACGTACAGGGTGCAGCCTTCCAGCCGCCAGTCCCCCAGGGCTTCCTGGGCGGCAGTCAGGGCGATCATTTCCGCATGCGCCGTGGCGTCCTTGAGCGTTTCCACCTGGTTCCAGCCGCGGGCGATCACATGGCCGTCCCTGACCACGACGGCTCCGATGGGCACTTCCCCCCTGGCCAGGGCTTTTCTGGCTTCCTTCATCGCTTGGCGCATGAACCACTCGTCCGAACCGGGCATTTCCATCATTGCGGCGTTTATCATGAACTGGGCGAAGGCCGTCTGGCAAGCCCTTTTTAAGGGATATTTATTGTACTATATACAAGAAGTTGGTCATAGAACGGAATGGGATGGGCGCGAATGCGTTTTTGCGTTGATTCCCGGGGGATGCTGGCATAAGTATGAACCATGAGCTTTTCAGAACCCTGCGCACTGGCCGTGGACTTTGGCGGAACCAGCATCAAGATGGGCGTCACGGCGGGCGACCGCATTCTGGCAACTGCCGACCGCATTCCGACCACCATGTTTGAAAGCCCCCAGGCGATCATTGACGCCATGGTCGCGACGGCGCTGGGCCTGCGCGAGCAATTCCCCACCGCCTGCGTGATGGGGATGGGCATGCCGGGATGGTGCGACTATTACAAGGGGGTGCTCTACCAGCTTACCAACGTGAAGGTGTGGGACCATGAAATCCCGGTCAAGGAAATGATGGAGCGCGCGGTGGGGCTTCCCGTCGTGCTGGACAACGACGCCAACTGCATGGCCTATGCGGAATGGAAGCTGGGGGCCGGCCGCGGCATGTCCAGCCTGGTGTGCCTCACCATGGGAACGGGCATAGGGGGCGGCATCGTGTTGCACGACCGCATCCTGCGGGGCAGGCGGATTTCCGCGGCGGAGTTCGGGCAGACGAGCATTCATTACCAGGGGAAGACGGGTCCCTTCGGCAACCGCGGCGCCATTGAGGAATACATCGGCAACAATGAACTGGCGGCGGAGGCCGTCAGACGGTATGCCGGGGCGGGCATTGACAAAAAGGTGGACGAATGCACGCCGCGGGACCTGGACGTCGCCGCCCGCGCCGGGTGTCCCGTGGCCCTGCAATTGTGGGAGGATACCGCGGAAATACTGGCCTGCCTGATCATGAACCTGATGTACACGCTGGTGCCGGACGCCTTCATCATTGGCGGCGGCGTGGCCAAGGCCGGGGACCTGCTGATGAAGTCCCTGCTGGCCAATCTCAGGGCCCAGATGTTCCCGCTGCTGATGGAGGATCTGGTGATCCTGCCTGCCCGGTTCGGCTCGGAAGCCGGGTTGCTGGGAGCCGGGGCCATGGCCATGGACGAATTCCTGGGGCATGGCGTTCTGGAAAGGTTCAAACGGGAATAATGCTGGCAAACCTTGTGTTAGGTATAACTAACAAGAGGCTTGCCATAGCGGCGGAGCGGGCGTACAAGCGGAACAGACCATGAGCAAGGAACATTCCCACGAACACGCTTTTGAAGAAATGTCCTGCGGGACCGGGTGTTGTTGCTCGGGAGGTTCCTGCGGAACGGAAGGGGCAATCAGGCCCATGCCCGCCATCCTGGGGATAGCCCTGTTTGCCGCGGCTCTGGTGGCGGGGGGCGATACCTGGTTCGGTTTGGCGGCGTATGCGGGGGCCTATCTGCTGATCGGGTGGGATGTCTTGAAAACGGCTTTTATCGGACTGAGGCACGGGCGCGCCATGGATGAAAACTTCCTGATGAGCATCGCTTCCCTGGGAGCCATGTTTCTGGGGGATTATTCCGAGGCCGTGGGGGTAATGCTTTTTTACCGGGTGGGGGAATACCTCCAGGAGCGCGCCGTGGGGAGTTCCCGCCGTTCCGTCAGGGAACTGATGAAATTGAGGCCGGATGCGGTACATGTGAAAGAGGACGGCATCGTCCGGGACCTCCCTCCGGCGGACGTGGCGCCGGGTACCCTGATTGAAGTGAGGGCCGGGGAGCGCATCCCTCTGGACGGCGTGATCGTGGGCGGCCGTTCCGTGCTGGACACTTCCGCCATGACTGGGGAATCCCTGCCGGTGGAGGCGGGGGAGGGAACCGCCGTCATGGCCGGATACATCAACGGCCAGGGCGTACTGTACGTGCGCACGGACCGTGACTGGAAGCACTCCGCCCTGGCGCGGGTGCAGGAACTGGTGGAAGCCGCTTCCGGCAATAAGTCCCGCATTGAGGGAAGGCTGAGCAGGTTTTCCCGCATTTATACGCCGCTGGTTATCGCCATTGCCGTCCTGGTGTTTTTGTGCTACCCCTTCGTGACTGGCGGAAGCTGGGGAGACGGCCTTTTCCGCGCCCTGGTGCTGCTGGTGATTTCCTGTCCGTGCGCCCTGGTGCTGTCCGTCCCCCTGGGCTTCTTTGCCGGGATAGGCCGGGCGGCGCGCAACGGAATCCTGGTGAAGGGCAGCAGCTATCTGGATGCGCTGCGCAAGGTGAAGACCGTGGTGTTTGACAAGACGGGGACGCTGACGGAAGGCGTGTTTGCCGTGGATGAAGTTCTGCCGTGCGCCGGGGTATCCCCGGAAAGCCTGCTGTACTGGGCGGCCCACGCGGAAAGCGCCGCTTCCCATCCTCTGGGCCGTTCCATTGTGAAGGCGTATGGAGGCGCCCTGTTTCCGGAGCGTGTGGCGGATATGGTGGAAGTGACGGGCGGAGGCGTTTCCGCCCGGGTGGAGGGCAGGTCCGTTCTGGCGGGCAAGAAGACATTTTTGAAGGATGCCGGTGTGGCGATCGATGACCTGGAGGAACGCGGTGCCACGATTTACGTGTCCCTGGACGGAGTGCTGCTGGGGCGTCTGCGCATGTCCGACCAGGTGAAGCCCGGAGCGGCCCTGGCCGTCAGGGAATTGAGGGATTTGGGCGTAAACAGGCTGGTCATGCTGACGGGGGATTCTTCCTCCGCCGGCAGGGAAGTGGGGGACAGGCTGGGACTGGATGAAGTATTCAGCGGCCTGATGCCGGCGGAGAAACTGGAGCATATCCAGGAGTTGAAAGGCGTAGATGGCCTGGTAGCCTTTGTGGGGGACGGCATGAATGACGCGCCGTCCCTGGCCGGGGCGGACATAGGCATCGCCATGGGTGGCGTGGGATCGGATGCCGCCCTTCAGGCGGCGGACGTGGTGCTGATGAAAGGTGATCCCGCATCCGTCCCGGAAGCCATCCGCCTTTCCATGGCAACGGAGCGCATCATTGTGCAGAACATCGTCATGATTCTGGGAATCAAGGTATTGGTCATGGTTCTCGGTATTCTGGGCCTGGCCGGCATGTGGGCCGCCGTGATGGCGGACGTGGGCGTTTGCCTGCTTGCCGTCGGCAACTCCATGCGCATTTTCCGCGTAAAAACCCGGCAGGGAAAGGAATAAAGGCGGCTTCCCTGTCCCTTCCGGTGTGACTTTGGCAGACATGGCAATTTGAGGGCCGTGTGACGGGAATTCATGCCTTTTCCTGTTCTCCCGCTGTTCATCCGCAGCAAGCGGCAGCATGGAATCCGGGCAGGAAGGGATGAAGGTTTTTCCCTCATTTTTGCCCTTGATTCATCAAAAAGCCTCCGTGCCGGGATGCGGCACGGAGGCTGGAGGAATGAAAAGCCCGTGAATGCTGGGTTTTAACGCAGGCCGGTCAGAAGCAGCTCCGCGTTGTTCTGGGTTTTGGAAATATTTTGCAGCAGGGCCTGAAGGCCCTCCCAGCCGGGTTTCATGGCAAGCTGGCGGCGGAGCTGCATGATTTTGACGAACTCCTGTTCGTTATACAGCCTGTCGTCATTGCGGGTGCCGCTTTGGGAAAGGGAAATGGCCGGATAAATGCGCCGTTCGGAAAGTTCCCTGTCCAGGCGGATTTCCAGATTGCCCGTACCCTTGAACTCCTCGAAGATCACTTCGTCCATCCGGGATTCCGTGTCCACCAGGCAGGTGGCGATGATGGTCAGGCTGCCGCCTTCCTCCACATTGCGCGCGGCGGAAAAGAACTTGCGGGGTTTTTCCAGGGCATTGGAGCCGAGGCCGCCGGACATGATGCGGCCGCCCGTCTGATTGGCATTGTAGCCGCGTGCCAGGCGGGTCAGGGAGTCCAGCAGGATGACGACGTCCCGGCCCATTTCCACCAGGCGCTTGGCGCGTTCGATGACGAGGTCGGAGACCTGGGCATGGCGGCGGGAAGGTTCGTCAAAGGTGGAGGCATAAACCGGGGCGTCCACGGTCTCTTCAAAGTCGGTCACTTCCTCCGGGCGTTCGTCCAGAAGAAGAACGATCAGTTCCACCTGGGGATAGTTGGCCCTGATAGAGCGCGCGATCGTTTTCAGAAGAACGGTCTTGCCGCCGCGGGGAGGCGCCACGATGAGTCCGCGCTGCCCTTTGCCGAAGGGTGTCATCAGGTCCAGCACGCGCATGGCCGCGGAATTGACCTCCTTGTTTTCCAGCAGCAGGCGTTCCTTGGGGAAGAGGGGGGTGAGGCGTTCAAAGTCCTGGGCCGCCCTGTATTCTTCCGCGGGAATGCCTTCCACGCTGATGACGGCGGAGGCGGAGAGGTATTTGTCATGGGGCCTCAGCTTGCGCAGCCGGACCTTGATCAACTGGCCCACGCGCAGATGCAGGGGCTTGATCAGGTTGCCGCCCAGGTAAATATCGTCCGGGGATGTGCGGAAACTTTTGACCGGGTCCCTCAGCATGGCGTAATTGTCCTTGGCCTGTTCCATGACGCCGGAGACAACCACTTCGTGGCCCTTGGCGAGAAGCTGCCTGCCCAGTTCGAACACAAGCTGTGACTTGGTGAGGGAGGAGGCGTTCCGGATGGGGAGGGTTTCCGCCATTTCCTGGAGGTCGTTCAGGGGCCGCCGGCGCAGTTCGTTGATGTCGATCTGTTCCAGAATGGGCCGGGGTTCCGGTTCCTCCTGCGCGGATTCCGGGGTGGACGGCACGTCCGGAGCGCTCTCTTCCGCCGGGGCGGGGAGCAGGACCGGAAGAGCCTGTTCCGGAGCGGGGGCGTTCTGTGCGGAGTCGGCCTGGGGAATTTCTTCGTCGGGGAGCGGCTTGTTTTCGCGTTCTTCAGTCATGGAAAAAGTGTTGATGAAATCTTTGGGTTTGTTGTTGGAGCAGGGAGGGAGGGCCTTCGTTCCAGATCACGAAATCGGCTTTGGCCACCTTTTCCATAATGGGATGCTGGGCGGCCAGAATAGCCTCAATCATATCCTCGCGGAATCCGTTCCTGAGGGCCAGGCGGGCCTTTTGCGTTTCCCGGGAAACGGCTACCACGCATACGGCATCCTGATGGTAGCGCGCCGATGTTTCAAAAAACAGCGGCACGTCAATGACAAACCCGTTTACCGCCGCATTCTGCCGCGCCGCCTGCATTTGCGCAAGACATTCTTGGTGCAGCAGGGGATGAATAAGTCCTTCCAGAATTTTTCTGCTTTCCGGATTGCGGAAGACCAGCTCCCTCAGGAAATGTCTGTCCGCCCGTCCCGCGCCGTCCACGCTGCCGGGGCCGAACGCCCGGATAAGGGCGTCTTCCAGAAGGCCGCTGTCCAGCAGTCTGCCTGCTTCCGCATCACAGTCAAACAGGCGCAGATGCGGTGCGCCCATTTCCATGAGCAGGCGGATGGCTGTGGATTTGCCTGTGGCGATTCCGCCGGTGACGACCAGTGTTTTCATGATGGGCAAAGTGGGAAAGACGTCAGGTTGGGATGCAAAGAGCGGGTGAAAGGTCACCCTTTCACCCGCTCCGGTATGGACTTTATGCACGCTGACTACATAATAGGAGGCAACAGAGTCGGATCGGAAGACGGCAGCGCGTTTTCCGCGCCGGCGGCAGTCGTCGGGAGGGAATTCCCACGGACAGGCTGGCCGGTGGCATCAATGATCTGACCGGTCACGAAGATCATCAGATTCTTCTTGATGTGGTTGTCGGAGTTGCTACGGAAGAAGCGGCCGACGAGGGGCAGGTCGCCAAAGATAGGCACCTTGTCTTCCACCGTCTGGACGTTTTCCGTGATCAAACCACCGATTGCCACGGTGTGGCCGTCGTAGATGAACAGAGACGTTTCAACGGAACGCTTGGAGAAGATCGGCTGCTCAATGCGGTTTTCCGTCAGGGTCAGAGACATCGGCTTGCCGTCGGAACCCACGCCGGTGGATTGAATCGGGCTGCCGTAGTTCACGAAGCCTTCAAATTCCACGATGCTGGGCTTGAAGCTCAAGTCAATGATGTACTTGTTCTCCGCGATGGTGGGCACCACTTCCAGGGTAACGCCGACGGGCTTCATTTCAAACACGCCGGGAGTGGCGGGAGTGACGGGGAAGCTGGTCACCTGGGCCGGATTGTTATTGAGGACATCGTCCAGAATATTGTTCCGGTTGTTGTTGCCGCCCCAGCTGCTGACGTTGTTGGGAAGTTCCGGGGGTTCGTATTCGGTGGGATACCAGAATTCGCGGATGATCTCAATTTTGGCCGTTTCACCGGACTTGGCGGTAACGCTCGGAGCGGTGAGGACGTCGGAACCCTTCTTCTGGGACAGGCCGCGCATCAGCATCTGGAAGGAGCCTTCATCATAAATGCCCGTGAGGGACATGATGCCGGGAGCCGGACTCTTCTGCGTGGCTTCGGAACGGTTGGTGCTGTTGAGCAGATTGTCCACGGAGTTCTTGGAGATGGCGAAGTCGCCCGTGCGGTTGCCGCCCACCAAGCCGTTCACCAGGCCGTTTCCGTGTGAGTCCGTGTTGGTACTGTTTACGGGCCAGCCGCTGACGCCGCCGGGAGACTGGGTGAAATCGCTGGAATTGAGTCCGGAACCTTCGCTGGTGCCGCCGCCCAGGAAGGTGCTGCGGTCATTGCTGACGGAGAACGGAGTGACAATCCAGTCAAAGCCGAGTTCTTCCGTGTTTTCCTGGGTTACTTCCACGAACTTGGTCATGATGCGCACCTGCTGGGATTCACCGCGGGTTTGCTCAATAAGCTGTTCAATGAGGTCCAGGTTGCCCTGCGTGTTGCGGACAATGAGGGTACCGTTGCTGGCGCTGAAGATGGCGGATGCCCCTTCCGGGAACTGCACACCGGCTTTCTTGAGCAGGTTGTAAGCGGAAGGCAGGGGCTTGATACTGGAGGAGGAGCTGTCGCTGCTTCCGAAGGGATCGGTGTCGCCACCGTCGTCGCCGCCGCCCAGGGAACTGGACAGGGAACGGAGGAAGCCGGGAGGCACGGGGAATGTACGCTGGTACAGGTCCACGTCATTGCCGCCGGCGGGAAGGATGGTGACAGCATAGTCTTCCACTTTCTGGCGCAGGCCAGCATTGCGGCAGATGAAGTTGAGCACTTCCAGCATCGGAACGTTGGTGAGCTTCAACTGGCCGATCTTGCGAGTGCGGATGCTTTCCTGGGGAGCTGCCGCCACCGGAGCGGGTTCCGTGGATTCCATGCCGTCTTCACCAAAGCCGGAATCATCCGCAGGAACGGTGGCCACGGGAGTGGTGCCCACGGGCTGGGCGTCATTGATGACAAAGTTGATGCCGCGTTCTCCGTTTACGCCGGTACGGTCCAGTTCCACGGACTTCCTGCGCAGGTAGTCGATGGCATCTTCCACCGTGGTATCTTCAAAGGAAACGGAGGGAATGATGATGCTCTTGAGCTTCATCAGGTTGGCGGTGGCGCCGCTGACTCCGGTGTCGGGACCAGGGCCGATATTCTCCGGACCATCCGGAATTTCAACCGGAACGGGGCGTTCCCAGATCTGGTCCACTTCCGCCAGCATGGAGCTGCGGGTTTCGTCGTACGCAGCGCGGTAATAGGCGGACCTGCGTCGGTTTACCGTTTCCATGCCGCGGCGCGCCGCCACGTTGTAACGGTCAATCGTAAGAACCTTGTTGAATTCGGCGATGGCTTTATCATATTCGCCGAGGTCATAGTAACCATAGGCCATGTGAAGAAGGGTGTTCACCTTTTCCACGTTCTTGACGTGTTCGGGAGTGAGCGCCGGATTCGTGCGAATCGGGTCCTTCATGTATTCGAGCGTCTGTTTGGCAAGCGCGGCTTTCTTGGGATTGAGCCGGATGGCGTCCTGCAGGAGCTTGTCGGCTTCATCATAGCGGCCTACCTTGATGTATTCCTGCGCAACGGCGATGCTGGCGTCGCCAATGTTGTTGGCGATGGCTTGCCTGCGCTGGTCGTTGACCGGTGCGGCGGGCAGCGTGCTGTAGGCGGCGTTGAATTTGTCCAGGGCTTCCTTGTACTTGCCTTCGCGGTACAATTCACGGCCTTCGGAAAGGAGCTGCATTGCTTCCTGGGTTTGAGCCTCGCGGCGTGCCATGGCGCGGCGTGCCGCGTCTGATTGGCCCGCAGCATAGTATCCAGCATAGGAGGTACCCAAGGCGCTGGAGGCTCCGACGCTGCCGTAATCCTCACCGGCCTGCGCAAAAGGGCAGGACGCGGCAATGGCCATCAGCGCGATCAGAGAACGCTTCGATTGATAAAGTGGTGCGTGGTCCATAGTTAGGTTCTTCTTTTTACATGTTTTTCGGATTTGTGAAGCTTTTTTTTTAGAAAAGTGAAAATCCGGGTCTATTTTTTCTTGCTCAGTGTTGTTTGTTCTCCTGTTGTTTTGTTGGCAATGGTTACGGTTTGCGTTGCATTATCAACGGTTTTCAGCGTGTAAGTCTGCTTGGTGTCACCGGGTATCTGGAAGTCGGCGCCTTCCTCTACTTCAAAGCTGGTATCCCGTTTGGGACCGGCGGCAATAGTAAGGTTTACTTTCTTATCAATGATGGGTATGAAATACTTGGCTCCCCTTCTGACCGTGTAGGTTTGGCCGTTCTTGGTCGGCTTCAAATCCTTGACGGTCGCTTCGGGGTCCGTTTCCACCATGTTGAGGCTTTCATTCTTGAATTCCTTGTTGGCCACGCTGACAAGCTCGAACCTGGGCTTTTCATTCGTGTTCTTCCTGGCCCCGAACTGGCCGTTGAGCTGGACGGTGCTTCTCCACAGGTCCTGTCTGGCGCGATTTTGCCCCTTGAAGGTGAAATCGTTGCCGTCCGCCTGTGAGAAGACCAGGTAAAAGCCGAACTGCTTGATTTCGTCCACATACAGCTTGTTGATGAGGGGCGGGTGGCTGTTGGGATCGTTGGGATGCGTTTTGGCCTCGTATTCCTCCTGGACGGTAAAGCCGTCGTTGTCCGGGTCCCGGGTCAGGACGTCCGAATAAATGAAAATGTCTTCCAGTCCGTTGTCCAGGAACCATTTATTGGGGATATTCCCGTGAATGGGCGGTCCGGACACGATATCGAAGGGTTCCGTTCCCCCCGTCTTGATCCAGAGGTTGGGGGCAACGAACCCCACATATTCCTGGGTTTCCTGGACGATGGGTTTGAGTTCGTGGGAAGCGGAGATTTCCTGGTTGACTGTTTCCGCCTTCTTGATGCCGGAGGGCGGTTCCACGGGCTTTTCCGAAACACGGGTGGTAAATTTGTACTGGTCGTCCAGCTTCATGAAGGTCCAGGCGCCGTAAGCGGCCACCCCCAGGCCCAAAACGATGCCGGAGACCATCAGGATCTTGTCGTAGTTTTGTTTTTCAGACATGGTGAAATTGTTTTCTGCGAATTGATTGCCGTAATTAGTCTTCAGACGGTTCCTGCGCCTTGGGCTGTGCGAAGTGAACCAGGTTCAGAGAAACCTGGACCATCACTTGTTCCTTGCCCATGTAGGGCTTGATTATTTGCTGGATGGGGGGCTCGGCCGGAGCCGCCGCTTCCCCCGCCGGAGTCAGGCTCGCCGCTCCCGTCTGGGGCTGTGCGGAGGCAGGCTGTGCGGCTGCCGGATTGGTGATGGGCGGCGGCATCATCCGTTCGTTGCGTATTCTGATGGAATTGACCGTGAACAGGTATTCCTGGGAATCCGTAATGGCGTTCATGGCTTTCAGAACGCTTCCCCGGTCGCCCTGGAAGGCGATTTCCAGCGGCATGCCCGTCCAGGGAGCCTTCTGGTCTGAATCTTCCTCATCTTCCGTGTTCCGCGCCGGATTTTCAATGGGAAGCTGGGAACGGTAAACCTTGATGAATTTGGTCAGCCCGCAGTCTGTGAGTTTGTTGACCAGGCTGTTGATGGCCTTCATTTCAAAGGTCAGCGTGGGCGTAGCCTGCACGGAGGGAGCCTGGGTGCTGTAAAGCTGGAAGCCAAGCCAGGAGGAAGTATCTGTAATCTGGATGTTTTTTTCCTTGCAGGAGGCTATCAGGGATTCCCGGAAGGCCTTCAGCTCATTCTGGAACGCCGTGGGGGTGGTGGGAGCCAGCACGGAAGAAGCCATGAAGGGCTTGTATGCCGTTTCCAGATTGCCGATGGCCTTGGCATAGCGGTTCAATTCCTTTTCCAGCTCCTTGTTGGACGTATGGCTCGGCGTAATTGCCGCGGCGTTGGCCGACTTGATTTCCTGGGAAGCGGACTTGATTTTCTTATCCAGGTCACTGCGTTCGGAATTAGCCATGTACCCAGCCACGGACAGCCCAAGGAATAAGAGGAGCCCCACGCCCGCTACCGTAGCGGCAGGCTTGTTGTCTGTAATCCAATTGCTCATAAAATATATCTTGTTGGGGTTGGGTAGTCTTACTTGTTAAAATGTACGGGAATGGGCGTTTTCAGCGGAAGCACCAGCTTGAAGGGAACGAAGGCCCCTGCCGCGGCGTCTATCTTGGCGTCCTTGGCGCCCAGTTCCATGATCTGGCGGACTTCGAGCTTCCTGTCTCCATTTTTGAATGTAAATAGGGAATCCTTGTTAGCATCCATTTTGGCCTGGAGGTCCTGGATGAGTTTCTGGCCGCCGTCGGATCGTTTGGCGAGGCCGGTCAGACGGATGGCATTGACGCTGTAAACGGCATTTTCTTCTTCATCACTGGCGGAGTTTGCGGCCGTCTCCGTCCTGATGTTTTCCACCAGGGAGGTGTTTTTGTCGGAAAGGAAGGAGTCCTTGATGACGGAGTAGCCCGTGATCTGGGTGGCGTCCTCCGGATTGAAGTGCGCCACAGGTTCAAAATCCGTGAACCAATAAGGGTAATTCTTGTGTTCCGACTGTTCCAGAAGATGTTTGATAATGTCCGCATAGCCGTACCGCTGGAGAGTCAGCTGCTGGTAGGAGGCGAGGGTGGCGTCCATTTTCTTCAATTCCTGCTCCTTGAGGCGCAGGGCGGATTGTTCGGACTTGATGGAACTGACGGTGGGGGATACGCCGGAAAGGGTCTGCTTGGCCTTTTCCACGCCCATGTAGCCCGTGACCGCATAGGCAGCCGCGCCGAGTACGGCGATGACGGCCCCGGTGATGATGGCGGGCATCTTCTTCTGGTTGGCCCGTTTTTTAGCCACTGCGGTGGGCTCCAGGTCAATGTTGAGGGACGCTCGGTCAACGGCGTTGATGGCCGTTCCGATCATGCCGCCCAGGGTGAAGGCTTCACGGGAAATGGTGTTCACGTCCACGCCGGAACCTACGCCCACGTTGTGCATGGGGTTGAAGAAGAAAATCGGTATGCCCAGCTTGTCTTCCAGGAATTCCTTGGTGTACGGAAGGGAGGAGCCCCCGCCGCACAAGTAGGCCTTCACGGGCGCGCTCCCCTTCATCTGGGCGCGGTAGTGGTTGGTCGTGCGCTGGATTTCGGAAGCCAGCCTGGTCATGGCCGTGCGGATGATGGTAGCCAGGTTGGCCGTGGCCGGGTCCAGCCCTTCCGTCTGTCCGTTGCTCATGGAAACGAGTCCGCTGGTGATCTTCAGACGTTCGGCTTCCACAAAGGACAGGTTGAATTCACGGGCGATGGCGGAAGTGACGAAAATACCGCCCGCGGAAATGCTGCGGGTGAAAAAGCGGCCCTGTTCGCTGTAGATCAGGTCGGTCGATTTGGCGCCAATGTCGATGAGCATGACGGGCTCCTTCTCTTCCGGATAGCTGTCCACGTACGCGTTGTACAGGGAGGTCTGCGTGCAGTCCACCTTGCCGGTGGAAAGTCCATGGGAGGTGATTTCATCGTTCAGGGAATCCAGGTCTTCCGCCTTGATGGCGACCAGGACGGCCTCGCGTTCCAGCCCTTGGGCCGGCAGGAGGTGGTAGTCCCAGACGACTTCATCCAGCGGGAAGGGGACATGCTGCTGGGCTTCAAACCGGATGAGCTGTTCAACGTCCGTGTCGTCCAGGGCGGGAAGCTTGACAAAGCGGATGAAAACGGACTGCCCGGATACGGAATAATTGGCAACGCCGCCTTTGACGCGGAGCTCCTGGACGAGGTCGGCGACGGCCTCCCCCACTTTTGCCAGGCGCATGCCTTCTGCGGACGGATCCAGTACGATGAGACGCGTAGCGTAGCGGTCCAGGATGAGGTCGTTTTTATTCGTCTTGGAAAAGACGCCCATTGATACTCGCTGGGAACCTACGTTTAATGCGACGATTTGTCGTGAATTAGCCATGGGTGATTTCTGTTAAATAAAAAAGTGAAATGTGTACGGTCTTGGAAAAGCCGGAACGGAACGATACAAAAGATCAAAGATCGTCGGTTTCCGGCGGCGTCGGCGTTCCGAAACCGGAAGGTTCCGGGGCGGAGCCTCCCTGGTGGAGGTTGGGCTTCATGATTTCCGGATAACGGTCATACCAATATACGGAGAAGGGTGTTTCATCCTTGTTCAGCAGGGGATAATAGGTGGTTTCCACAATGCTGGGGGACTGGATGGCCCACCATTTTTCCATCTTGCCGCGTTCGGAGGAATAAGTAGCCACTACCTTGCCGTTATATTCCACGACAACGCCTTCATACTTGACCCACTTGCCGCGGCCGCCTTCCGAGCCGGTGATGCGCTTGACGGAGGAGGGGGAAAGGTAAACGGAAGCGTAGGTGGATTCACCCACCGGAACGTTGACGTATTTGATTTCCTTGTACAGTTTCAGGTACTGGCGCGCGCGGTCCGGATTGACCACGGCAATATAGAATTTGAACGTCAGGGAATCAATGTAGCCGGATTTGGGCATTGGAGAAGCTTCCACCTTGAAAGGCACTTCAAAATCCGCCCACCTCTTCGGCTTGGGCAGGGGCCGCGGATCGTCCTGCGTAGGCACGTTCGGAGACTGGCGCATGTACAGGGACAGCTTGTCCAGGGTAACGCGCACCTGCGTTTTTGGGTTGCTCGTGCTTTGTGCGGATGCCGCAGGAACAAGAAGCACGGCAGCCAGCATAGCCGTGATGAAAGTAAGGATGGATTTCATAGCACAATTCGATTCCCTGATTAGTTACACCAAAAACCGGATTGTGGCTAGCAAAAATCTCTTGTTTCTTTCATGAAAACGGCAGGGAAAATTTGCTTGCGGTATTTGAGGGCCGCAAGCATCCGGTCAAGAAAAAATCATGCGGCACGGCTGCGGGCTTGACCTGGGAAGGGCGTTTTCACATGCTCGGCCCATGGCGATTGATTCGGATCTGCTGAAAAAATTTTCGGAAGCCCACGGTATCTCAGGGCATGAGGATGAAGTGAGGGCGCTTGTGGCGCAGGAACTTTCCGGATATGGGGAATTTTCCGCGGACGGTTCCGGCTGCCTGTTCTGCACCAGCGGGGATTTCGGCCCCCGCGTGATGCTGGCGGCCCATATGGATGAAATAGGCTTTCTCGTTCAGAATATTACAGCCGGCGGCTTTCTGCAGTTGGTGGGCATCGGCGGCTGGTGGCCGCATACCCTGCTGAGCCAGCGCGTTCTGGTGAGAACCCGCTCCGGACGCCGCGTTCAGGGGGTGATCGGTTCCCGGCCCCCCCATTTTTTGCCGGAAGGCCAGCGCAACACCGTCATGGCCATGGATGCCCTGTTTGTGGATGTGGGGGCTGAAAGCGCAGAGCAGGTGAAGAACGAATTCGGCATCCGCCTGGGAGACCCCGTGGTGCCTGATGCAGCCTTTTCCCATCTGGAAAATCCGTTCCGCGTCATGGGCAAGGCATTTGACAACCGTGCCGGTTTATCCGTCATGGTGAAGGCTTTCAAGACACTGTGCCGGGAAGGGCACCCCAACACGCTCATTGCCGCCGCGACGGTGCAGGAGGAAGTGGGAACCCGTGGAGCCAGAACGGCGGGCGCCGCCATGAAGCCGGATTGCGTGATTGTCCTGGAGGCTCCCCCCGCGGACGATACCCCGGGATTTTCCCCCGGCGACTCCCAGGGAGTTCTGGGCGGCGGCGTGCAGATCAGATTGTTTGACCCTACGGCCATCACCAATCCCCGCCTGGCCGCACTGGCGGAGGAAGTGGCCGTGAAGGCGTCCATCCCCTTCCAGCTCACCGTGCGCCGTTCCGGCGGCACGGATGCCGGAGCGCTTCATCTCTCCGGAAAGGGAGTGCCCTGCATCGTGCTGGGAATCCCCACCCGGTACATTCATGCCCATAACGGGGTGCTGGACCTGCGCGATTACCGCGCCGCAACGGAGCTGACGGTAGCCCTGGCAAGAGCCCTGGACCGCGAAGCTGTGGAAAGCCTTACCCAATACCTGCCCGGAAAGGAACATTCATGAGTGCGTCTCCCTATGTACACGACCTGAACCCCGTTATCTGGCAGTTTACGGACTCCATCGCCCTGCGCTGGTATGGCGTTGCCTACCTGCTGGGATTTATCGCCGGGTATTTCCTGCTTTCCTGGCTCTCCCGCAGGAAGCTGTACCCCGTTCCGCAGGAAAGGCTGGCTGACTTCGTGACTTATGTGGCGATCTTCGGTGTGCTCTTCGGAGGCCGGCTGGGCTATGTATTCTTTTACCATATACCCAATCACGGCTGGGCCCAATTCCTGGCGGATCCTTTCGTGATCCTGCGCGTGTGGGAGGGCGGCATGGCCAGTCACGGCGGCATGATCGGCGTGGGGCTTTACACATTTTATTATGCCTGGAAGCACCGCGTCAAATGGGTGGCCCTGCTGGATGGCCTGGCCATTGTCGCTCCCGTCGGCCTGTTCTTCGGGCGCATGGCCAACTTCATCAACGGAGAATTGTACGGGCGCATTGTTCCTCCCGGCTCCTCCCAGGGCATGATCTTTCCGGGGGAACTCGCACAGGACCCGGACTTGTTCATGCAGGTGGCCTCCCGCATTTATGGGGAGCCGGGGCTGCTGGATAAAATGTATCTTTCCGGCATCCCCGTGCCGGAGCAAATGAATGCCGCCTGGGTGGCGGACAGAGTGAGAGATACCCCTGCCGTGAAGGAAATCGTGGCCCAGGTGATGGAGGGCCATGCGCGCTACCCCTCCCAGCTATATGAGGCCTTTGCGGAAGGCGTGGTGCTCTTTGCCATCCTGTGGTTCATCCGGGTGAAATTCCCGCGTGCCTGGAACGGCGTATTCTGCGGCGTATTTGCCATTGTCTATGCCATCGGCAGAATTGTCTGCGAGGAATTCCGGGAACCTGACTCCCCGTTCTCCATGGGAATGACGCGCGGCCAGTTCCTTTCCGTATTCCTTATTTTCGTGGGCCTTGCCTTTCTGGTGTATGCTTTCAAGACCCGGAAGACGGTGCAGGACTGCGTTTTCTATGATCCCGCGGAAAAATCCGCCGCGGACGAGGAGAAGAAATCCGCTTAAAACGGGTCCAGATCAATCTGACCCGTCTTGGGAATGTAGCTTGAAGGGCCATCCTTGAAAATGGAGGAAATTCCCTTGGCGAAAAGCCGGAGGTTCCGCTTGTCAAAGGCAAAGTGTTCAAACTCCTTGACGGAAAACAGGGTGATGGGGTCCGTATTATAGGCTTTGAACTCCATGATGCCGGCATCCGTGCGCGTGTCCACAAGACGCCCTTCAATACCCACGTCTCCGCTCATGAAGCTGCCCAGCAGCAGGGATGTTCCCGGCAGGGGGGAGACCAGGGAAACCAGGTCCGACATGATGTTGCCGTCCACGTCCGTGGCTTTCAGCTTCACCATGGCCACGTCCAGAATGATGCAGCCCTCCGTGGGGCGGGAAACCAGTTTCCAGTTGATTTTGCCGCCGGTCTGTCTGTTCTTTTCTTCCAGGACTCTGGCGATGTCCTTCTGGAGTTCCGTTCTGAATTGTTCCGCCAGCGCCGGGGCTTCCTTCGGGAACTGTGTCTTGATGTAATTGATATTGACGGGCGCTACGTACACGTTCAATTTTGGGGTGCTCCAAATGGCCTGTTCCGTGGGATTGTACCATACCCCTTCAAAGCAGCTTTGCCTGGAATCCGGGTGCAGGGGATGTGTGATCAGGGGTGAGGAAGGCAGTTTCTGGGAATTGGAGCAGGAAAGCGCCAGTCCGGCGCCCAGCAGCAGAAAAAATCGTGAAACCGTTCCGGACATGCAGGGTGTGACGGAATTCGAAAGACTCCTGTTAGGGGGTATGACCCGATTCCTTCCGAACGCTCTTCTTTTCTTGCGGCAGGCCTCTGAATCCATGCAATGAACCTGTCCCGATGCATGATTGACAAGCCGGAAAAGCGGAGCATGCTGTCGGTATGAGATACGAGCCGCTTCCCTCCTCCTTCTATTCCGGCAACCGTAAGGAACTGGCCTCCCGACTGCCTGCCGGCAGCATGCTGATCCTGCACGCCAACGACGTATTCCCTACCAATGCCGACGGCACCTTCGCCCTGCATCAGAATGCCAACCTTTTTTATCTCACCGGCATCGACCAGGAGGAATCCGTACTGATCATGACCATCCGGGAAGACGGGTGGGATGAAATCCTGCTGCTGAGGGAGACGAACGAACAGATCGCCATCTGGGAAGGCGCGCGGCTCTCCCAGCAACAGGCCCGGGAATTGAGCGGCATTCAGGACGTGCGCTGGACGAAGGAATACGACTCCCTGCTGGACCGCCTGGTGCCGTCCGCCGGAATGGTTTTTGTGGAGGCCAACCAGCATCCCCGCTGCACCTGCCCGGTGGAAACGCGCAATGCCCGCATGACCAAGGAGCTGAAGGAAAAATTCCCGGACGTGGTTTTGAAAAACGTCTATGAAATCCTCTCCCTGATGCGCCAGATCAAAAAGCCGGAGGAAATTGAAGCGCTCAAAAAAGCCTGTGAAATCACCAATGAAGGATTCCGTGCGCTGCTCGGCTTCATCAGGCCGGGACTGGGGGAATGGCAGATAGAAGGCTTCCTCTCCAACGAATTCATCGGCAGGGGCGCCCGCAAATTCTCCTTCCTGCCCATCATCGCCTCCGGAAAGGACACCTGCGTGCTGCACTACATCCAGAACAGCAAGCGGTGTGAAGACGGCGCCCTGGTGCTCATGGACATAGGCACGGAATACGGCAACTACAATTCCGACATGACCCGTACCGTTCCCGTGAACGGGAAGTTCACGCCCCGCCAGCGCGCCGTGTATGAAAGCGTGCTGAACATGATGACCTATGCCAAAAGCATTCTGAGGCCCGGAATCCTCAAATCCGAATACGAACGCCTGGTGCGCGTCTTCGCCGCGGGGGAACTCGTCAAGCTCGGCCTCATCACTCCGGCCCAGGTGGCGGAAAACCCGGCTGATCCCCCCATTGTCCGCAAATATTACATGCACGGATGTTCCCACTTCCTGGGGCTGGACGTGCACGACGTCGGGGAAAGTAACCCCGTCGTGTTGCCGGGCATGGTTTTCACCGTGGAGCCGGGCATTTACATCGCGGAGGAATCCATCGGCATCCGCCTGGAAAACGACATCCTGATCGGCGAGACGGAAAACACGGACCTGCTGGGGGACGTGCCGCTGCTGCCGGATGACATAGAACGGCTCATGGCCCGTTAAATTAACCGGCATGAGGTTCTGAACTTGACAATGGGGCCCGCGTGGGTTTTCATTTTCGTCCCATCATGTCGAAGAAACTCAAAATAGCACTTCCCAAAGGCAGTTTGCAGGACTCCACCGTGGAATTGTTCCGCAAGGCCGGCTACAACATCTATGTATCCAGCCGCGGCTACCGCCCGACTTCCGATGACGACGATCTGGAGCTTTTCCTGATCCGCGCCCAGGAAATCGGCCGTTACGTCAACGACGGTTTCATCGACTGCGGCATCACCGGACGCGACTGGATCTATGAAAACCGCGCGGACGTGGAAGTGCTGACGGACCTCCAATACTCCAAGGCCACCTCCAGGCCCACCCGCTGGGTGCTGGTGGTTCCGGAAGACTCTCCCATTACTTGTGCTGAAGACCTGCAGGGCAAGCGCATCGCCACGGAAGGCGTGGGCATTACGGAACGCTGGCTTCAGGAAAAAGGCATCAAGGCCCATGTGGAATTCTCCTGGGGCGCCACGGAAGTGAAGGTGCCGGAACTGGTGGACGCCATCGTGGACATCACGGAAACGGGCAGCTCCATCAAGGCCAACAAGCTCCGCATCGTGGACACCCTGATGACCTCCTATCCCCAGTTCATCGCCAACAAGGAAACGATGGAGGACGAATGGAAGAGGCAGAAGCTGGAAGCCATGGTGCTCATGCTCAAGGGCGCTCTGGAAGCACGCCGGAAGGTGGGCTTGAAGATGAACCTTCCCGCCGCCGCCCTGGACGGCCTGGTGGAGGCCCTGCCGTCCCTGCGCCGCCCCACCATCTCCCATCTGGCGGAAGAAGGCTGGCTGGCCGTGGAAACGGTCATTGACGAATCCGCCGTACGGGATATCATTCCCCGGCTCAAGTCCCTGGGAGCGGAAGGCATCATTGAATACCCGCTCAACAAACTGGTTTATTAACCTTTTCTCACCACAGTAAAACAACAAACGAACCACAATCATGGGATCGCTCAAAAAACGCCGTAAAGCAAAAATCAACAAGCATAAGCGCAGCAAGCGCATGCGTCAGAACCGTCACAAGAAGCGTTTGCGTTACAAGTCCTAAGGTTTGTGCGCTTCGCTGCTCAAACTGGCAGTCAATCCGATTTCCGGAAAATCCCGGCGTCCTCCGTATCACGGAAGGACGCCGTTTTTTTGGATGGCTTCACGGCAACAATTTGATTTTATTTTGCTAATTTAAAGTATATGTATTGACATTTAGGATTTATTTGCAATAAGTAGAATGTGTATCTAATAAGTAAAAAAATAACAACATCTGTCTTTGCCGGAGCCTTGTGTTTTTGTTACTTGCCAGCGGTTGCTTTAGGGAGGGATATTCCGCCGTGTCCCAATGCTTTTGTTGTGGCCGCGCTGTACAGCAGGTCAGGAGATCTGTGGGTGGCGACGGAGGGGGAAGGACTGTTGAAACTTTCTCATGATTCGGATCATTGGGAAAAACAAAAGGGAAATGGTCTGCCGGGGACGGTCAATTTTCTTTCTTTGGTGGAAGACCGGCAGGGGCGTATTTGGGCCGGTACGGATAATCAGGGCGTGGCCGTCTGGAATGGAGAAAGCTGGATGCAGTATAATCAGGACAATGCCTTGCTGGGTGAGCGTGTTTCGGCTCTGGCGGTATCTCCCGTGAATGGTGATGTAGCCATAGCTACGTCCGGAGGATTGACCATTTATTTCGCTGAAACGGAAGAATGGAAGGACTTCACACGTGCCAACGGCTTGCCGGAGGATCAGATCGTATCATTGTCCTTCAATGAGCAGGGTGGGCTGTGGGCTGCTTTTTTGACAAACGGCATAGGGTATGCATCCCCTGCTTCCCGATATTCGTATTGGAAAATGGTACAGACAAAGTTTTATTGGGATAAGGAGCAGCGTATTCGCCAACCTGTGGAAGCGCGTGGAAAAGGACTGCCTTCCAACTTTAGTAATGCCGTTTGCGCAGCAGGTGGATCTGTCTGGGTGGGAACGATTGCCGGTCTTGGCTATGGAAGGAGCCTGCGTGACTGGAATTTTTTAAGAGGTCGTGACTATGAAAGAAAAAATGCTGGCCTCTGGCTGGACACAGGGGACAAGCGCAAAAACAGGAGAGCGGGTTCTTTATCTGATTCCTCGTTGCTACCGGAAGACTACGTCACTTGTTTTTATCCGGTTCCCGGAGGAATGTGGGTTGGATTCCGTGAATCGGGAGCCTGTTTTGTCCGGACACCGTCCCTGACGATTCGTGAAGTGGATTTAAAGAAAGAAGTAGAAGAAAAGGCCCCTATTTATACGACCTGCTTCGTAGTGTTGCCGGGTGGAGAATTGTATGCGGGAACATACGGACACGGTTTGGTCAAGGCAGGGAAAACGGCCGTGAGACCTTCACCGGCATCTGGGAGGACAACCTCCGCGGATCATCCGCGCCTACCGCTTCTCCCGGCAATGCGGCAGATGGCAAGTCTGCCTGCCGGTCGCACGAGTCTGTCTCCAGAAGAAAAATTCGATACCTGCTACTGGTATGAGGATTGGGCCACGCAGGGAGATTGGTGCGGGCGTTACGGACAGGGGTACGCCCTGTTGTGTGCGGCTAATTCTCCTATAGGTGATATAGAGTATTCTTTTGATCCGTCCTATGGATGCTTGCCGGTCCGGGGGCCGCATGCAAACGCAACATGGTTGAAAGGTGCTGTTACTTATATAAATGAACCCGGAATGCGTAGCATTCTGTACTGTCCGGAGAGTACTACAAGAACGCTGGCTTCATGGGGAGATGGTGGGGAAGATTATCCTTCCACCTTTGATGGTCCCGATTTGGGCGCCATTGTTACTGTTCCCGAAGGGAGACACCTTTTATCTCTTTATTTTTATGATCCCACTCCGCTTGCGGAGTACGATCTCCGCAATGGGATGCGGGATTATCTCATTGAAGTACGCAAAATGACTTCGGATTTCAACCTGGATATGGCTACAGGAAACGCGAAGTTGGAGAAAGGCCGGAATCCTCTTCAGTATTTGATGGAGGCTTTGACTACAACCAGCAGTATGCCCGTCCAGGCCAGGGGCCGTGTTAAGTCCTTTTCAGGAGGCGGAGTTTACAAGAATTTTATTCTGGATGGAAAAGGATGTTATTACATCCGACTGGTTAGGAATTATTCCGTCAATACAACGATCAACGGTATTTTTCTTTCTTCTCTGGATGAAACAAAAAAAGCTTGGATACGTTATAATAGCGTTGGGAAGATGTCTGTCCCCTACGGTTTAAAGGCTCCTTATCCACCTTCTTTGAAAGAACAGGATTTGCACAAGTTGCCTGAAACTCTATTAGCAAGCTGGGCGGCAAGCCAGGATGTGGCCAGGAAAAACCTTCTTGAAATTTGGGAGAGCCGGAGGCAAGGAATTTATATTTATCGCAATTTGTTGACTTTGGATGGTTTGGATCATGTTAAAATGAACTGGCGCTGGCATTTGAAGATATGGAATGACAGGGATAAAAATTATTTTAAAAGGCAGATGGAGAACGCGTGGGAGAGCCTGCAGGATTGTTTCGTCTTCTATCGTTCAAATGAATGGTCCCATTATGCACCTGAGACTACGATTCCTTTTTCCATTGAAGAAGTGGAAAAAATGCAAAGAAATAACATTGATTGGAAGCAGTACCGTGCCGATTCTGCAGTTAAGCCGGAAGTGAGCATTGAAGAAATGAAAAAATGGTTAAAAGAACATTAAAAATGACTTTGAGACAATTATTGCCGCTGACATGCTGTTTATTTTCTGCACAAGTTTTTGGTGCAGATGGAATATATGAATTTAAGGTAAAGATAGTTCCTGAAGAACTTGGTGAGTCTCAAATGACGCCGGATGGGGAAACCTTAATTGTGGGACGATGCGAAAATGATTCATCAACAGAAAATTTTTCATTGAAGGCGATAACACAATTCAAACCCAACAATTCCGGATATGAAGAAAGGATCAGGCCTCCACAGAGAACGTATGAATGGAAATCTGGAGGAGATGTTGATATTCGGGATGAAAATAAGGAGATTGCAAAATTTGAAACAACTGAGAAAACATGGGGAAATGAATTTGAAGTTGAGGTTAAAGTTCACACAATTATTGTGGGAGGGAAGAAAATACGTATTTCTGGACAAGCCAAACAGAAAGCCATTGCTCCCAAGATAACATTGAAATCAGCCGTATTTAGTGAAACGGGAGGGGGAAGCGGCTTCAAAATATTGGATACATTCCGAGGGAAGCCAGTATCAACCCCTGAATTTATTAAAGATGACGAAAATGGGGAAAAAGAGCAACCTCCAATAGGTTTTTATGCAGGTAGAAAAATCTCTTACATCCCTGAATTTGAAGTTTTGCCGCAAACCATAGAAACCTTGGTGGCGTGGTGTGAAGGAAACATATTGGAAACGGAAAAAAAAGAATTTTCCGTCAAAGGGGGGAAGGCTAGAGATACGGTAGAAGGAAAAAAAGTTCCTCCACAAAAATGCCACCGTGGGCCTGAGGACCCATTTGACCAGAATGTATGGAAATTTAAAATATATGATGTGGAATTATCACTGGAAGAAAAAATGGATATTTCCTATTATGTATTATTGAATGAAGGAAATAGTCAGGACAAACCGTGGAAAAATTTACTGAAAGCGGCATTTGACAAATGGGAAATTGGGGGCGCTGAAAACAATAACGAATTGATGGAGAAATTGAGTGGGGGAATCTCTAAGAGTTCAACATATCATGATGGCTGGAATCCCAAGGAAAATAAACGGACTTCTCTTTATATAGATCAGCAGCAATCTCCCATGCCGTTGTCCATAAGCAAGATGGTAGATGCTTTTTGCAATAGTAAGGCAGAGATTATTTGTATAGAGGCCGCTGGATTGATGGAATATGCAGCCGGTGTATTGGGAAATGGAGGCGTTATCACCAAAGGTGTAAATTGGAAGGAGACAGGCCAGGTTCGTAACCCTGTCACGGGTCAATTGGAGGACAAGACTTGGTGGGATGGACACGCTTATTGTATTTTTGAAAGTCATGTTCATGATCCTGTTCCGAATGGAGGCGGTCCAACAAATATGAATGAAAATGACTATATTGATCAAAAACTAAAGGACGGAAAACGAAGTGATTTCACTGATCCAGACCTCCGAAGCTTTGAATTTAAATAGATGTAATAATGATGATGAATTCCATGTATCCAGCTAGTCGTTTCTGCCTATGTGTGATAGCATTTCTATCTATATTCTGTCAGGATGTATATGGGCAATCAACGTTAAAGCCAGACCCTCCTTTTGCCTTGAAGAATTACTATCTGAACAAGGTAGCCTGGAGAATTGAACCTGGCATGGAATGGGAAAAGGTTTCGCTGGATATCTCTCCTGAAGAAAGAAAAATCAGCCTTGGGAATTTATATGAGGAGATTGATAGAGATGAAAAAGAATCTGTAGAAAAACCGCCGCATACGGGGGATATTTTTGGATTACGCTCCTCTCTTAACTATTATATCGTGGGGAACAAAGGAGATAAAATGTGGAGCGTCGTAGATTCGTTCGGTGAAGTATACATGAAATTCACTATTTTTTATTCTCCTGACAGAATATACAGCCGACAGGTAACGATGAAGAATTTCATGGAGATGGCGAGTCGTATGCCGCATGTACACCATGGGCTGTTCATCTATCAGATACATGAAAACGGCTCAACGATGCTTGTCAGGAAGGATATGGTTCCCAGAAGTCTTTATTCTGTGGAGAGAGATGGCTACTCGTTATGGATAGATCCTTTTTCCTCTCTAAAATTGACGAATGAGGAAGCTATTCAGTTGACAGGAGAAATATTGGATGCCCTGGCTGGAAAGAGGAAATTTGGATTTTTCCCGACTCGAGCGCGTCATCTTGAAGCGATAAGCAAACTCGGTCCCCGGAAAAGGTCCATCCAGATGAGTCTTTTGAAAAGAGAAGCCAAATCGAAAATGGCTCCGGGGATTTGTGATGGCATAAACGGGAGAGGTTCAAAATTGATCAGAAAATTAAATACGATGGAAATCATCCGTCAAGCCAATGCAAAGGAAAAAAGAGAGATCTTTCCAAACATCAACAACGGCATAGGAACACTGGCCTGGATTCGGAAAAATATGGATGTTCCTTTTGAACCAAATGCCCGGAACGATGAGACGCATACTAACGGAATCAGTGGAAAGTTTACGATAAAACTGGAAGATCAGGAATACATTGTACATTACATGATAGCCCATTTGGGATCCCGAGCAGAAGCGTTGTGCTCCCTTTTTGCGATGCAGTGTAATCAATACGGGCAGCGTGTTGATGTGGACCGGATCGCCGGCATGACCCGCGTGCATCCGGGACTCGTGGGGGATTATGATCTTTGTGTAAAGCCGATTTTGAATGAATTGGGGATGCCGGTGGCCGATTCGGAGAATGCGTGGATTTGTTTTGTGCGTGGCAATACAGCAGTGATGTTGAAGAGTGAGAACATGAAAATGTCCGTGTTGCCTTTGGCTGAAATCATCGACAAAGCGTTGAAAAAAAATATTGAATCATACGAAACCCCGGAAGCAGTACGGTAATATTCTTGTAAAAATATTGGGAATGTTATTGTCACATAAAGATTAAATATGTTTAATTTTTTATTATTATTCCTGATTTTTTCATGGACATTGCAGGCAGGCAGCTTGCCTCTTCAGCGTCTGGCATGGCAGATGGAGGGTGGAGATGTGCGGAATATTGCCGGGCTGTGCCGGGAATATGTTCAAAAGAAACTGGAGGCGGAAAAAACGTTTTCCGTAGAATCCTTGTTGAAGGACCCGGAGTTGGCGCAGGCTTGCTATATGGCCCATTTCTTTGCGTTGGTCGGGAGGGAGAGGACTTATATCCTTCATGAATTGAAGGACAGGGAATTCGTGAAATGGCTGCTGGATCATCCGGAGGCGTTTGAAAAATTGGCGTTTGCCAGGGCATCGGGAAAGGATACGCTGGCTGTATTGAGAAATATCTGGGTGAAGGAAGGGAAAGAACTTGCCGGGGTCGGTTTCAACATGGCATTGGGCGCGGCGCTGGCTTCCTCGTCCCGGGAACCGGAGGAGTGCGAAGCGCGGTATGATTTTTACAAAAAGTCTTTTGCGGAAAAGAAATTGTTTCCGCAGTTCATTACACTGGAGCCGTGGGAGTTTGGCATTCTTTTTCAGGGCAGGGAAAGTATTGAAGAACTTGCCTGGGCTCAGGAATATTCGTCCCGGAAAAAAACTTTTAAAGCTCAGAATGCCGGGTATGCGGCTTGTTCTTTTATTCCCTACCGGATGAAGAACAAACAAGGGGTCAGCGTACATGCCGGTGGAGCGTTTTACGATCATAAACCTGTTTCTTTGCAGATTTACGTGGAGTATGGGGGAGTATGCGGTGCCGTTTCCAAAGGGGCTGCCGGGTTTGTGAAGGCAAAGGGAATTCCTTCCTACACGATCGGCCAGCCGGGGCATTGCGTTTTTGTGTGGAAGGGAATGGATGGAGAATGGAAAATAGGGAATAATATTTATGGATGGATATGGTCGGAGGGCGGTTCCGGGGGGCCGTGGAAGGGTGCCGTTTCCACGATTACGGAATTGCCTCGTTTTTGGAAGGGGGAGAATGCCTCCTCCTCCAATTTATGTTACTATTTGTCTCTTCTGGCTGCCGATTCTCAGAAAGCGGAAGTATTGTTGGAAGAGGCGTTGAAGCGAAATTCCTCCAATTATTCCGCATGGCAGGCTTTAATGAGGAGGAAAGGACGTCTGGGAGAGAAAGACAAGCTGGCTTTGTTGGAACAGTTTAAGAAAGCTTTTCCCGGTAATCCCACCCTGTGGGAATATTTTGTGAAGAGGGAACTGGGGATTGATTGGAAAAAGGCGAATGGTTATGCCGTCTATCCCCGATTGCTGGCGGAAAATGAATCATGGGATTCCGTAGATGCCTATATGCGCAATTTCTGTGCCTTGGCCCGGCAGGATATTCCGGACATGGCGGGAAAGCTGTCCTATGAAGTGAAGACCAAGAGAAGCTTTTTCAAAAACTGGCTGAAATTTTATCAACAGAACAAAGTGGACCGGAAGGTAAGAGTGCAGACATGCGCTGTGTTGGAAAAAGCGCTTCCCCACTTGCTGAGTCGTGAGAAAACGGCATTGCAGTTTCTTGGGTTTTATGGACAAGTGCTTGACTTGTGGAAGGACAAGCAATTGTCGGCCCGGGCCGATGCGTGTCTGACTGCATGGCTGAAGGAGGTCGACAAGCCCTCTCTTCGTAAGAAGATGGCGGAAATAGGGCTGAAAGCAGCTGACCATCTGGGCGATAAAAAAGCGCTGGTTCGTTATGCAGAGGCTCAGAATGGATATTGAATAGCGATGCTACTTTCCATTTGCACGGAAGAATTGTTTCTTCCGGACTAGTTCATCGTCGACGCGGTTTGGGATTGCCCAAACTTATATGGCCAACAGACTAGTGTATTAAAAAAGACTGCAACCTGTGGAGAAGTACAGAAACAGCAGGATTTGGAAAAACAGTATCCGGATTATAAAATGATCCGAAGGAAAATCCGGAGGTTCCATAAGGAATTTTTGGAGAGGGTGAATTTGAAAAAGATGGGGATAAATTGATCGCCAACTTTGATGTTCCTACTACATGAATGAATATAGAAAGTGCCATCAGTGGAAAACCATCCAATTGTTTCCTGGCGTAGAAGAGTAGAACTTGAACACGTGCCGCTTCCGTGAACCTTAAAGCCATTCCGCCGGGTTGGAGAGTATGTTTCTTCTCCCGGATTCAACAGTAATCATGTCTGGTTGCGTCACATCGGAATCTTATGCCTCTTTTCCTTTCCGGAACCGTTTCAGCGGAATGGTGATGGTGAAGGCAGTTTTCTGGTGGGGAACGCTGGTGACGGTGATGGTTCCGTCATGGGCTTCCACGGCGCGTTTGACGATGGAGAGGCCCAGTCCCGTTCCCTTGATTTCCGAGGAGTGATGGGTTTCCACCCGGTAGAAACGGTTGAAAAGGAAGGGGAGGCTTTCCGCGGGAATGCCCACGCCCGTGTCCGTCACGGTGATGACGCAGGCGTCCGGCGCCAGGGAGGCGGCCACGGTGACGGAAAGGCCCGGCTCCGTGTTCTGCTTGAGGGCGTTTTCCACCAGGTTGAACAGGATTTGCGTCCAGTAGAAGGGGTCTCCGTACAGTTCCCATTCCGCGGGGATGTCCATGTGCAGGGCAGCCTGTTTTTTCTCCCGGATGGAGTCCAGGCGGGAAAAGACATCGTCCGCGCAGGAGGTGATGCGGAACCACTGCTCTTTCAGGATGGCCTTGTGGCCGGATTCCAGCTTGGAGATCATGAGCATGTCTTCAATGATGTTCATGAGCCGCTGGCTGTTCTGGTGCATGATGCCGATGAATTTGCGGGCCAGGGCCGGGCTTTCCTCGAGGAGCTCGTCTTCCATCAGGTTTTCCAGGTATCCCACAATGATGGTGAGAGGCGTGCGCAGTTCGTGGGAGGCGTTGGCCACGAAGTCCCTCCTCATCTGGTTGGTGAGGTAGTTCTGCGTGACGTTGCGCAGCAGGATGCGCTTTTCCCTGATAGGGGTATCCGTGATGGCGCTGTCCAGGTGCCATGCCGTGATGCCGTTCTGCACTCCGCCGGGGGAGTTGATGGCGCTGAGGGTGAATTCCTTGGCGACGGGACCGTCCGTGTCAAAGGCTTCCTGCACGTGGCCCAGAAGTTCCTGGTTGCACACCAGGGAACCGACTTTGCGGCCTTCCAGGCGTTCTTCCTGAAAGAGTTCGCGCGCCAGCGTATTGGCCAGCACGATGTGCCCGGCAGGGCCGATGAGCAGGAAGGCCTCCCCCAGCGCTTCCAGAAAGCGCCGTTTGTCCGCAATGGCCTGTTCCTGGGCCTCTTCCCCGCGTTTCAACAGGCGCTGGGCGTCCCTCAGGGCCTTTTTCCTGGCTTTCATGGCTGACCGGCATGTCTGCACCAGGTGCCAGTTCAGGTACAGGGAGGCCAGCAGCAGAAGGATGAGGATGTAGTCAACGGCCGACATGGCGTGAAGGCGTTAGGCAGGCTCCTGCGGAAGACGGCGTCCGGGCAGGAGGAAGCGGTAGCCGATGCTGCGGACGGTTTCAATGCAGTCCGCATACGGGGCCAGCTTCTGGCGCAGCCGCTTCATGTGCGTGTCCAATGTGCGGCTCTGGGCCTGGTGGCTGTATCCCCACACGCAGCTGAGCAGGTCGTTGCGGTTCAGGGTCTGCCCCTCGCGCTCGATCATGTACACCATGAGCTTGAATTCCGTGGCCGTCAGGTCCACTTCTTCCTTGTCGATGTAGAATTTCAGGGCGTTTTTGTCAAAAGTGAAGGGGCCGTACTCCGCGATGACGCTGCCCGGCGTGTGCTCGCACCGCTTCAGCACGCTGCCCACGCGCAGAACAAGCTCCTTGGGACTGAACGGTTTGGTCACATAGTCGTCCGCTCCCAGTTCCAGTCCCTGAATGCGGTCTTCCGCCTGTGCCTTGGCAGTCAGGAAGATGACGGGAATGCCCTGGGTGCGGCTGTCGCGGCGCAGTTCCCGGAGCACGCCGTGCCCGTCCATGCCCGGCATCATCTGGTCCAGCAGGATGAGGTCCGGCCTGTCCCTGCGGGCCACTTCCAGGGCCGTCAGGCCGTCGTAGGCCGCCAGGGGGGCGTGTCCGGCACGTTCCAGGTTGTAGGCGACGAGGTCCGAAATGGCGTGATCGTCTTCAGCGATAAGGATGGTTGCCATGACTGTTTTTTAGGATGAAGGCGCTGCCGTGTCTTGAGAATAGGTGTGACGATTTGTTCACATTTCCCTGCCGCGGACGGGGATCGGGGCGCGGCTCCCGCCCCTTCCGTGAAGGGATTGTAACGGAAGCGCTTCCGTTTTGCAAGACTGGCCTAGATTCAACTTCTCTTCCCGCCGTCATGTGGTACACTTGCTCTGCACCATAGTATATTGCCATGCGAAGCGATAAAGTTAAAGCAGGTTTCGAGCGTGCGCCGCACCGCAGTCTGATGCGCGCCACGGGGATGACGGATGAGGATTTGAGCCGTCCGTTCATCGCCATTTGCAATTCTTTCAATGAAGTGATTCCGGGCCATGTCCATCTGAACAAGGTAGCCGCGCTGATCAAGGAGGAAGTGCGCAAGGCGGGGGGAACCCCCGTGGAATTCAACCTGCCCGGCGTCTGTGACGGCATCGCCATGGGGCACGGCGGCATGAAGTTTTCCCTGGCCAGCCGCGAACTGATTGCGGACAGCGTGGAGACGATGCTCAGCGCCCATGCGTTTGATGCCATGATCTGCATCCCGAATTGCGACAAAATCGTTCCCGGCATGATCATGGGCGCCCTGCGCTGCAATATACCCACCATTTTCTGCAGCGGCGGCCCGATGGCAGCGGGCATGGCGGAAGACGGCGCCGTGCTGGACCTGAACAGCGTGTTTGAAGCCGTGGCCCGTTTCAAGGCGGGCAAGATCAATGAAGCGGAACTTCATTCCCTGGAATGCCGCGCGTGTCCGGGCGCAGGTTCCTGTTCCGGCATGTTCACGGCCAATTCCATGAATTGCCTGAGCGAGGTGATCGGGCTGGCCCTCCCCGGCAACGGCTCCCTGCTGGCGACGTCCGAGGAACGCAAGGAGTTCTGGAAGCAGACCGCGCGCCGCGCCGTGGAAATGGCGAAGGCGGACGGCCCCCTGCCGAGGGACATCGTGACCCGTGACGCCATTGACAACGCCTTTGCGATCGACATGGCCATGGGCGGCAGTTCCAATACCGTGCTTCACACGCTGGCCATCGCCCGGGAAGCGGGCGTTGAGTATGACCTCCAGCGCATCAACGACATTTCCCGCCGCACTCCGAACATTTGCAAGGTGGCGCCTTCCTCCCGCTTCCATATGCAGGACGTGTTGCGCGCCGGCGGCGTGAGCGCCATCATCCATGAGATCGCCAGGATTCCCGGCTCCCTCCATCTGGATGCCATGACCGTCAGCGGCAAGACACTGGGAGAAACCGTGGAAGGATGCGGAATTACGGATGAAACCGTGATTCATCCGCTGGAAAACGCCTATTCCAAAGACGGCGGCCTGGCCATCCTGTTCGGTAATCTGGCGGAAGAAGGCGCGGTTGTGAAAAAGGCCGGGGTGCACCCGGACATGATGAGCTTCCGCGGGCCTGCCGTGATTTTCGAGTCCCAGGAAGACGCCTGTGAAGGCATCCTTGCCGGGAAGGTGAAGTCCGGCGACGTGGTCGTCATTCGCAATGAAGGGCCCAAGGGCGGCCCCGGCATGCAGGAAATGCTGGCGCCCACCTCCTACATCATGGGGCAGGGCCTGGGCGCGGAAGTGGCGCTCATCACGGACGGCCGTTTTTCCGGAGCCACGCACGGCGCCTGCATCGGCCATATCTCCCCGGAAGCTGCGGAAGGCGGCCTCATCGGCCTGCTGAAGGACGGGGATATCATTGAGTATTCCATTCCGGACCGCACGCTGAACGCCTGTCTGACGGAGGATGAGATCGCACGCCGCCGTGCGGAGTGGAAGCCCACGTACAACAAGGTTTCCTCCTCCTGGCTCAGCCGTTACCGCAAGCTGGCCACCAACGCCAGCCGCGGCGCCGTTCTCCAGAGCGGCGAATAAATGCCATCCGTTTTATTTTCGGCCGCTTTCCTCCTCCGGGGAAAGCGGCTTTTCATTTCCGTCCGGCTTTGTTTTTTCACGGAGTTTCCCTCAAAAAGAGAGCCGCTCCCTTCCAGGGGGAGCGGCTCCGCTATCAACATAATACCGAAAAAGCATGCATTACCTGGTGATTCTGAAGGGGCCGCTCAGACCTACCGGGGACATGGCGGAGGAATCATAGTCTGTTACCCTGTAGGTTCCTTCCGTGGCGGAGGTAAAGGTCATTTCTCCGGAACTTTTAACGGTCCGGGGATGTTCGCGGTCTTTCTCGGTCAGTGTCATGGAAAACCGGGCGGAAGCGGCGCCGGGCGCATAGGTGTATGTTCCGGAGAAGATGCCGTCACCCGTTTCCAGGGTACTGGACGAGGTGATTTTGTAGGATACGCCATGGCCGTCCGTCATCACGATGGTGCTGTCTGTTTCCAGCGCCTGAGGAGGGGCTACGGCGGATGAGTCCGATTTGCCGGAACCGCCGCCGCAGGAAGCCTGCAAACATGCGCATCCCAGAAGAATGGCGGAGGAGATTGAAATCAATGAGTGCATAAGAAAGAATTTGTCGAAGTAAAAAATTGCCTTCCCGGCCGGGTAGCAGACCGGGAAGGCGGGAACGGCTTTCCGTTAGAACGAGTAGCTGACGGAACCGTTGATACCCTGGGCTGTCAGGCCGGCGCGGCTTTCCAGGGAGTACCCGATGCGGGCGCCCCAGCGGCTGCCGAAGGTGGCGCTGACTCCTGCGTTGACTCGCAGGGCCGTGCGTCCCTTGTTGACGCCGCATGCCGTCCAGGAACCCAGATTGCTGCCGACCGTGCCCTTGGGATTGATGCGGCTGAGGTCCTGCGCCACGGCCACCGTGATTCCGGGTGTCAGCGTGGTTTTGGTACCTGCGGCAAAGGTGCGGGACACGGTAATGCCTACGGGCAAAGTCCAGTTCTGGGCGCGGGCTCCGCTGAAGGTGCGCGCCAGGTCGCCGCTTTCAGTGAAGCTGTCCGTCTTCCCGGTCATGAATTCCAGCCCGGCAAAGGGTGCGATGACCAGCTTGTTCGCCAGCTCTTCCGTCCAGGTGGCGTAAACGGCCGCTCCGAAGGAGTCCGCGTCAAACTCCCCATGGGCGGAGGTATCCGCTACGCGGGCGTTTCCGTCAAAGGAGGTGGTGCCGAAGGCGGCGTATCCGTCCAGGGTCAGTTTCTTGTTCCGGGAGGGAGTATAGCGGCCGTAGGCCATAGCCATGAAGGAATCCGCATCATAACTGGAGAAGCCTCCCTTGTCCTGGAAAGTGCCGAAGGACTGGCCGACGGCCACTCCCGCCAGGGCGGAAGAGGAGAGCTTGAAGTCCGCGCCGACGGCATAGCCGCCCGCATCGTACTTGTACCCGTCAATGCCGTGGCGAGCGTTCTGGTCCGTCCAGGAGCCCAGTCCGCCAACCCATACGGAACCGCGGCCGGAGGCCACGGGAGCCATGGCGATGGGGGAACCCTTGGCATCCACGGCCTGCACGGGCCTGGCAGCCGGGGCGTTCAGGCCCTGGGCTGCGGAAAGTGCCCCCTGCGTCCGGACGAGGGACGCAAAGCCCTTGAGGGCGTCATTGGAGGCCCAGGCCGCATTGACCACGGTTTCTCCGCTGACGGACTGGATCATGGCTGCCGCGGCATCCGCGCTGGAGGTTCCCAGCAGGTTTTCAAAGAACCTGTGGGCGGCGGAGCCGTCCCGCACGTTCATCCGGGCCTGCTCCATGCCTGCCGCCACTCCGGAAACGTTGCCGGAATATCCTTGCATGGGAGAAGCCACGCCTTTCATGTTCTGGGACAGCCGGATGGTGCCGTCCTCATTGGCGGCGGCCGTTGTGGAAACGAAGGCGGAGTTGAACAGGGGCAGCCCGGCCGCATCCGCCCCGGTAATGGTAACGTTGTCCACGGATGAGATGCCGGAGGCCGTGTGGGTAAGATCCCGTCCATTGCCCGCTTCGTCAATGTGCCAGAGCTTGACGGAGGAATTGCCGTTGAACGTGATGTCGTTGAGCAGCAGGGAGGAGCCTTCCCCCACTTCCACCACGGCATTCCCGTTGAGTTTCAGCGTATCGCCGGCCAGGGTGGAGTTATCCGTCAGGATGATGCCCTTGCCGTTGATTTCATAGTCCGTCAAGTCTTCAAGGCCCAGTTGGGCGCCTTCCATGACAAGTTCATTGTCAATTTCGGCCACATGGCCCACGATCAGGGAACCGGCTCCGGAATACTGGAGGAAGTCGCCGCCGAATCCGTTGTCTTCCTGGTCCCTGCCGCCATAGAGCAGGTTGCCGCCTCCCAGCTGGACCAGGCTGGCGGAGCCGCGGATCCATTCCGGATCGTCATCCAGGGTGAAATAGTCGGCGTCGGAAATGCCGCTGTTGATGACGGTGGTTGCGTCCGCGTCGGTATTGACTATGATGGCAGCTCCGTCTTCGGCGAAAATGTCATTGGCTTCACCTCCCGCCATGTTGCCGTCGAAGAAGGAACCGGAGCCGATGAGCAGAAGGCGGTCTTCCATCAGGTGAATGGCGCCGCCAAGGCTGCCCGCGGTATTATCCGTGAAAACCGTGTTTTTACCGAGCCAGATATTGGCCCCTTCGTTTTCGAAGAGGTCGTCCACATTGTCGCCTTCCTGCCAGGCAAGGTTGGTCGTCAGTTCGGAGGCGATGGCGCCTCCGTTGGCTCCGGCCCGGTTGCCGGAGAAGACGGAACCGTTGCCTACGACGATGTCCAGAACTTCCGTGGTCAGTTTGGAGGTCCGTTCCCCGTCAACGTAGGTCATTGTCTCGGCAATGTTGTTCTGGGCGAAAACGGCGCCCCCGGACCCGGAGGCCGAGTTGTCAATGAAACGGTTGTTTTCTCCTATCACGATGTCTCCATGAGCATACAGGGCTCCCCCTCTGGAAATATCCATGGCGGCGGACCTGCCTGGAGCCGTGCTGTTCATGAACGTATTGTTGCGGCCCGTGGTGATTTTGTTCTCACGCTCCGCAATGGTGACGGTCCCGTTGAGGATGTTTCCGTTTTCATCCGTGTTCCTGATGCTGGCCTGGATGAGGCTGTTGTCCGAGTCGCTGAAGGCGCTCATGTGGTAGACGGAAGCATCTTCCGTTCCCTGGTAGGTGACGTTGTCACCCAGCGTGATGGTATTTTCCGCCGCGACGGTGGTCATGGTCAGGGTGACGTTGTTGCCGATGACGATGCTGCCCCCGTAGGTGCCTTCGCTGTATTCTCCGGAGGCCAAAACGTAGTCGCCGTCCGCATTCTGCTTGAGCGTTCCTTCAAAGGAAATGGTCCCGCGGGTGGAAACGCCTTCATCGTCGATGTCTCCCACCGTATCCGCCGCCCAGATGTCGGCCATCTGGCTGCCGGAAAGATCGTTGTCCCCGGTGATGGTGGTGTTGCTGCCAATGTAGATGTCTCCGCCCTCTGCGTAAATGTCCACGTCATTCAGGGTGGAATGGTCGCCGATGGAGACAGTGGCTTGGTCGCCCACGGCAGTGGTCATGTGTACGGTCCGGGTGCCGTCTTCCTTTTCAAAGATGGAGACGGAATCCAGTTCCACGGAAATGGCGTCCAGCGTGACAGAGCTCAGTTCCGCGCCATTTCCTATGAAGATGGAGCCTTCGGCATCCAGATCATAATTTTCGATGGAGCTGTTGCTGCCGATGAATATGTCGCCGTACAAACCCATGGATTCCTGAATGCTGGTTCCGGGCTGGTAGCGGCCCTGGTTGTCCTGGATGGAAATGCCGGACGTGAGCACCAGGGCTCCCGTGGTGATTTCCGCCCGGTCCGTGGCGGAAATGTCGCTGCCGTCTCCCAGGAGAATGTCGCCGCCGGTATAGAGGTCGCCGTCTCCTGCCGTACTCAGGTCGGTATCAGTCATCGTAACGGCGCCGGCACTGAAATCGATGCCCCCCGTGGCTCCCACGGATTCCGACTTGCCGATCAGAGTTTTGGAATCTTCGTCTTCATAAACGGATGTCGTGTTGACGGCCCCAGTGGAGATGAGAGTGGAATCGGACAGGGAAATATCTCCATGGGAGACAATTTTACCGCGGACGCCGTCGTTCATGGACAAGTCCATTTCGTCGATCTGGACATCCTTTCCCAGTTCCATGGCAATTTCTCCTGGAGTATTGGTGACAACCGTGGAGATGAAGGCTCCCGTTTCGGGGTCGATTCTTGTTTCTATGGAGGTGGAATGTCCGGTGGTGACATTGTTTCCGTTAAGAAAGACGCCGTCTCCCGCTACCAGCTTGTTGTTTTCCAGCAACAACCATGTGCCGTCCAGGGTGGAGCCGCTTTCTATGGAAAGGATGATTCCACTTTCATCCGTTCCGCTGAGCATGCCGTCCGTCATGCTGCCGACCCGGACGGTGCCCTCTCCTCTTACATTCACATTCTGCATGGAGACTGCGGACATGTCCCCGTAGTTGAAATTGGAGACGGTGCCATGGCCGTCCGAGGCAAGGGTGATGCGGGCGTCTGCGGGCAATGCCGTCAGGTCCGTTCCCTGGAAGTCAATGGTTCCGGTGATCTTGAGCGTATCTCCATCAGCAAGCTGGTTCCAGGCTTCCTGAAATTCTTCCAGATTGGAAGCGGTGTATTCGGTTGCGAAAGCTTGGCAGCCGAGGGCGCACATGGCTGTCAGTAAAGCCCGACGCAGAGGTAGTGGTAAACGAGGATTCATGATTTGGTATGTTTGTGTTCATCGGGAAGAAAAGGGATAGAAATGCCTTTTTCTTTCCAACACCTACATACAGGATTGACAATCCTGTGTTCGTGAATGCATTTGCCTCGTTTACATATTGTTAGAAAATCCTCTTTCCTTTTTCCCGGATAGGAGCGTCGATGTTTTTAATCTAACAAATAGATTGAAATTTGTACATGATGAATTAATTCTAAAACCGCCATAAAATATGAAATATTGTAGTTTTTTTACTTGCTATCAGGATTGTCAATCCTGTGACGCATAAAACATTATTTTACAATTACATTACTCGAATGAGGGAACATGTCGAAAATCGCGCCGAATATTTGGCGGCGGAAATGTTGTTGAAAGGGAGCGGGCTGAATATGGTGAAGGCGGCCACCCTGGCTCTGGAGCTGGTGCGGCGCTGCGGCGGTTCCCGGTGCAGCATGCGCCGCGCCAGAAAGGCCATTGAGCTGGGAGCGGAGGAATTGAAAAACGGAGAACAGACGGTATCCTTTGCGGCCGCCGTGGATGAAACGCTGAAAGTGAAGTGCGGCCGGCGCCCCGCCACCCTGCGGGATATCAGGTACTTTACAGGCGCGTTGATGCGCAGATGCCCGGAATTAAAGAATTTTCCGGTCAGAAAACTGACCCCGCAGCATTGTTCGCGTTTTCTTGAATCCGCCTTTTCTTCCGGCAGGCAGCGCTACAAGGCGCGGGCGGTGATGAGCGGAGTTCTGAGTCTTTCCCTGCGGCGCGGGTGGTGCAGGGAAAATCCCCTGCTGCGCGTGGATGCCCCTTCCTTCCGTGAGCAGGTCATTGCCATACTGGCGCCTGAGGAGATAAAGTGCCTGAGGAGGGTGGCGGAATCTCCCGGATTCCGTGATTGCGCCCCTGCCGTCTGGATCATGATGTATGCCGGAATCCGTCCGGGAGAGGTGGCGCGGCTTCAGTGGCGGGATGTGGATTTGGAAGAAAGGGTCATTTCCGTAAGACCGTTGGCGAGCAAGACGGGCGGAGCGCGCCATGTTACCGTCCAGCCCGTGCTCGGGCGGCTTTTGGCGGAGCATGGCGTTCAGGACGGGAGCAGGCCTTTATGCCCGCCGAGCTGGCCGCTGCGCTGGCGGCAATTCAGGAAAGAAGCGGGGTGGGGGAGCGGCGGCAGGTTCGGGGCATGGAGGCCGGACGTCCTGAGGCATACTTACGCTTCCTACCATGCCAAATGGTTCAGGGATTTTCCCCTCCTTCAGATGGAAATGGGGCACCGTTCCTCCGCCTTGCTGCGCGCACGGTACTTGAATATGGAGGGAGTAAGCCGTGAGAGGGCGGCCCTGTTCTGGGAAGTGCCGGAAAGGGAGGAACTCCATGGATAGGGAAGCCTGACTGTTCCGGACGCTTTTGCCGTTTCTTCATGGTACCCGGCTCGGACACGGCGCGGGAGGGAATATGAAAGCCGGAGCGCATGGCGTCTTGCGGCGGAATTCCCGCGGTTTCTGCAAATGGCGCTCGGTACGCTGAGGCGCATCAGGGGCAGGCCGCCGGGTTCTTCCGGTTTGGCTGCGGCATGTGTAAAAGGGAGCAGGGGGGTCATTCCCTGGGCAGGAAGTAGCCGCGCTGTTTTTCGGAGACGGGCATGCCCATGCGTTCCATCACGGCCAGCATGTCTTCCCATACCTTGCGCTTTTCCCGCGGATTGTCGGACCTCAGCAGGTAGCTGGGGTGGTAGGTGACGCGCACGGGAATGCCGTTGAGGTCGTGGAACCTGCCGCGCATGGAACTGACGGAGCCCTGTTCCCCCAGCAGGCCGACTGCGGCGGTGCCTCCCAGGGCAATGATCATCTTCGGCTGGATGACCTGGATTTCATGCATGATGATGGGCAGGCAGGCTTCTATTTCCTCCGGCGTGGGGGCGCGGTTGTTGGTTCTCTGGTTCGGCAGGGCAGGACGGAATTTGACGATGTTGGAAATGTAAACCATGTCTCTGGAAAGCCCCATGGCTTTCAAAATCTGGTCGAGCTTTTCTCCGGCCCGGCCCACGAAGGGTTCCCTCTGTACTTCTTCATAGTACCCCGGCGCTTCGCCTATCAGCATGAGCTGCGTATGGGGATTGCCCGTGGCGAAGACCATCGTGTCCCGCAGGGAGTTGAGGTCCCGTGCGGGTTTCCAGTTTTGTGCCAGATCCCTGAGGTATTGCAGCTTCTCTTCCATCGTTCCTTCCGGGAGCGTGATGGAGGAAGACGGTTTCCGCTCTTCCGGGAAAAGCTCCGGAGCTGTGCCCGGGGGCGGTGTTTTTACGGGTTCCGGTTCTGGTCGCGAAGACGGGGAAGACGGGGAAGACGGGGAAGACG
>NZ_KQ971061.1:0-27755 GCF_001580195.1 Akkermansia sp. KLE1798 | reverse complement strand
TAATCCCTGCCGGAGAAGAGGATTTCCCCCTGGCAGTCCTCCCCCCGGTTGAGATGGAGGGAGGAAGCGTTATCCTGCTCATCCTGCATGACGATGGGGTCGTAAAAGGCAATGGTGCGTCCGGCCGCGGCGCCCAGTTCCATGGTGTGTTTTCCATCCGTGAGGATGGCGTTGGCGATGGGGTCTGTCCCGCCTGCATACATGACGTTGTTCTGGAAGGTGATATCGCCTCCGTCGGCCAATAACATGATCCGGGAATTCGCAGGATCGGTGGGGCGGCCATATTCATCCTCTGTGGGGGCGGAACTGCAAATGGCTCCTCCGAAATATGTCGCCGAGTTGTTTTCAAAGAGGACGTCTCCCTGCACGTGCTGGATGGACAATACATTGTTTTCAGAGACGGAACCCGTTTCAAAATAGATGGCGCCGCCGAAAGTATCCGCGCGGTTTCCGGTGAATGATACATTGCCCTTCACACCGGAAATGGAAAGCATGCTTTCCGTGCCATTGACAAAAATGGCGGATCCGGCATAGGAACTGTTGTCCTGGAAAAGGATGTCTCCCTGGATGTTGGAAATCTGGATAGTTGCGTGGCCGCTGAATAATTCTTCACCCCAGGCAACTTTGCAGCCTGCGGTCAGACAGGCGCCGAAGGCGTTACCTCCGGCGTCGTTGTTCACAAAGCGAATGCCGCCGGCGATGTTGTTCATGATGATGGTGGCTTGTCCGGTTTTCACATCATTGAAAATACTGATGACGCCCTGGCCGCCTGCAAAAGTATTGTTCCGGACATCAATCCCTCCCCGCACATTGGTGATTTGGATCAAACTGTTGGAACTGTTTTCCGTCTTGTTATAGCTGTAAATAAGCAATCCCAGTCCGGATTGTGTCGCTCCGGAAGTTTTTGTGTTATTGCTGATGGACAAGGTGCCTCCGATGTCATCAATGAAAATGGTATTGTTCCCGGAAGAGTGCAGGGACACCAGGGCATCCGCCGCGTTTCCGCTGCGTTCAATCGTGTTGTTATCCAGAGACACGTTTCCACCGATATCGGTGATGGAAAATACGGAATCTCCCTGATTGTTGCTTAATTCAACGGCTCCATATGTCCCGCCGAGATGAAGGTTGTCCAATTGGGAAATGGACAGGGTGAACGTGTCAATACGGGGATCAGTGTTTTCCGGACGGAAAAGGAATTGGGCGGTTTTTTCTGTGGTATCTTTCTTGTCCAGCGTAAGACTCTGCTGGCCGTCCCCTTCAAACGAGACTCCAAATTGTGCCTGGGGAGTGGAAGGATCTGCCTGGAATACGGTTGTGTTATACTCCATGTCAGTATCAAGTATGTAACGGACACTTTCCGTGATGGAGATATTTCCCCCATCCGCCGGAGCAGCGGCTTCATTGGCAATAGAGGGAAGAGTTGCAAAAATATAGGCCAGCAGAGTCAGGGGAAGTTTAATTCTCATGATAATGATACTTTATGCGGATTTCTAATCCGGAGTATCCTGTTGGGGTAACGGCGCAGCTTTTTTGCAGTTGGATCAGAACTTCTTATTCCTGAGAGTTAACAAGTTCTTTCCAGTTTGAGATGATGATGCAATATAAAGGAAGTAAGTGTTTTTTGGCTTTTTCAAAGTCCTGAAAAGATGAGGAGCAGGAAAGATTCCCCCTCTTCCCGTGCTTCGGAAGTGATTTAACCGCGCAAGCCGGGTGGCTTCAGTTTCCCGGTAGCATTTTCCAGTTAAATGAAAAGGGATTTCAGTTCAAACGCCTTCCGCTTAAAAATATGAATTGACTCCGGATTAGAAATCCGCAATTTCTTTTTCCTGGTAAGGTAAGTTTATTAAAATAAACGTTTAAAACAGAGTGCCGCCGGGAAAAACTGCCAGATAAATACAGACTCGGAAGCCTTCCGGAACAGTTTCCGGAAATTATTTGATCAAGCGAGAGGAGCCACCGAAATCTTCTGGCACACGGTATGGGACTGCCCCGGAGCAAGATGAAGGGCACGGGGTGAGGCATTCCCCGTTTCCACACAAAGGAATTTGTTCCAGGAATCCGCTCCCAAGTCCGCCATGTCCGCCGCGCCCTGCTGGCCAGGGTTCCAGACGATGACGGAAGAGGCATGTTCCCTCTCCACCGTGATGGAACGGTTCATGACCGGGTCTTCCAGAATGATTTTTCCCGTGTGGTCCGGACAGTCGTACACGCGGTCCAGGCAGCCCAGGGGCGCCAGGGGGCGTTCCCCGTGTTTCATGGGCTGGGCGGCATATTCCCGGAAGGGAACATTTTCCAGGCCCAGAACGCGGCATTTGGTCAGGTTGCCGACGGAAAAATAGTTGTGGAAGGCTTCCGTGAGCTTGCAGGGGAGCCTGCGGACGGTGGTTTCCAGCTTCATGGCCAGGGATGAACCCAGCGTCAGGCGCAGAATGGCGGCGGGCTGTCCGGCGTCATCCGGATACAGGGCCAGGGAAAGAAGAAGATTGCCCCGCATGTCCGTTTCCTGATGATGGAGGCGCCACTCGGAGGTGCGGGCAATGCCGTGGGCAGGGCCGTTTTCCGCTGCTCCGAACCAGGGCCAGCAGACGGGAATACCGCCGCGGATGGCTTTTCCGCGGGAAAAGACCGCCTTTGGGGAAAGAAACAGGCATTCCTGCTGGCCCGCAGGCTTCCAGGAAACGAGGTGGGCTCCCTGCATGCAGAGGGATGCCGTACAGAACGGCGTTTCCACATCCAGGAAGCTCAGCCCCTGGTCTGTAACGCGTTCGGAAATCATGGCTGCAGTCGTTCAATCGTCCATGACCCGTCTTCCTGCCGCGTGTACATGAAGCGGTCGTGAACGCGGCCGGGGCCGCCCTGCCAGAATTCGAATGCTTCCGGAATGATCCTGAAGCCGCCCCAGAAGGAGGGCAGGGGAATCTCTCCCTTGGAGAATTTGTTTTTCAGTTCCATGAGCTTCATTTCCAGCAGTTTTCTTCCGGAAATGACGGAACTTTGCTGGGAAACCCATGCTCCCAGCTGTGAATCCTTGGGGCGGGAAAGGAAGTATTTCAGGGATTCCGTGCGGGAAACCTTGACGGCTTTTCCGTAAATGATGACCTGACGTTCCAGCATGACCCAGGGGAGCATCATGCAAACCTGGGGGTTTTCCTCAATGTCGCGGGCCTTGTGGCTGCCGTAGTTGGTAAAGAACACGAAACCGGTTTCGTCAAAATACTTGAGCAGCACCGTACGCAGGGAAGGGCGCGCCTGGGCGTTGGCCGTGGCCAGGGAAAAGGCGTTGGGTTCAGGAATGCCCGCTTTCAGAGCCTGGTCAAACCAGGTTTGGAATTGTTCAAAGGGATTGGCCGCCAGATCTTTCCTGTGCAGCTGGCCCTTGAGGTATTCTTCTCTGAAATTGGACAGGTCCATGATATGGGAAAAGTGATGGTTTTATTCCACGCTGAAATCCAGCCCCAGGTCCAGGGACGGAGCGGAGTGGGTGACATAGCCCACGGAGACGAAATCCACACCGGATTCTGCAATGGCCGCCACCGTGTCCAGGTTGACGCCGCCGCTGGCTTCCAGCAGAGGAGTGGAGCGGTCCCCGCGCAGGGCGACGGCCTTCCTGAGCGTTTCCGGCGTCATGTTGTCCAGCAGAATGTGGTCCACGCCTTCCAGCTTGAGGAAGGATTCCACCTGTTCCAGAGTATCCGCTTCCAGCTGGATTTCCACGCCGGGCTTTTCCGCGCGGAGGGTATTGATGCACTTTTGAAGATGTTCCGTATTGCCGTCCGTCATCAGGTGGTTGTCCTTCACCATGGCGCGGTCGTAAAGTCCCATGCGGTGGTTGGTGCCCCCGCCGTGGGCCACGGCGGCCTTTTCCAGAAGGCGGTAGCCGGGGGTGGTCTTGCGGGTGTCCAGAATGCGGGCGCTGGTGTGGGAAACGGCCTTCACGTACTTCCGGGTGAGGGAAGCCACGCCGGAAAGGCGCTGGATGAAGTTCAGGGCCGTGCGTTCCGCCCCCAGAATGGAGCGGGCGGACCCTTCAATGAGCATGACCACGGCGCCGGGCGCCACGGCCTCCCCGTCGTGCAGGTACACTTCCACCTTCAGACCGGGGTCCACCTTGCGGAATACTTCCGCCGCCACGTTGACGCCGGACAGAACGCCTTTCTTGCGGGGCGTCAGGATGGCTCTGGCCGTCAGGTGTTCGGGTACGAAATAGGTGGAGGTCACATCGCCGGGGCCGAAGTCTTCGGCCAGCGCCATGTCGATCAGCGCGGCGACGTTATCGGATACGTTTTCTGCGGGCATGAACGGGAAAAGTGGCTTAATATTCGCGGTTGAGCAGGTAATTGGCTATTTCCACCAGGCGCGTGCGGCGTTCTTCCGGGAAGATCATCAGGGCGTCCAGAGCGGCCTGGGTTCGGCACTTGGCTTCGGAACGGGCTCCTTCCAGGCCGATCAGGGCGGGGCAGGTGGATTTCTGGGAATTCACGTCCTTGCCCGCGGTTTTGCCAAGCTTTTCCGTGGAGGCGGTCAGGTCCAGAATATCGTCGATCACCTGGAAAGCCAGGCCCAGGTTGTAGCCGAAGTCCGTGACGGCTTCCAGCTGGGCTTCCGTGGCATCGGCGGACATGGCTCCGAAGCGGAGGGCGGTGGTCACCAGGGCCGCCGTCTTGCCTTCATATACGGCGCGTACTTCCGGCTCGGAAAGCTTCTTGTGCTCTCCTTCCAGGTCCAGTACCTGGCCGCCGATGAGCATCTTGCTGCCGCCGGTGGCCGCCAGTTCCGCCACGTAGTCCCGGACGGTGTAGCGCTCCGTATCGTCCACCTGGGCGATGACGGCAAAGGCCTCCGTCAGCAGGGCGTCTCCGGCCAGGATGGCGATGCCTTCCCCGAAGGCCTTGTGGCTGGTGGGCTTGCCCCGGCGCAGGTCGTCGTTGTCCATGGCGGGCAGGTCGTCGTGAATGAGGGAATATGTGTGCATCATTTCCACCGCGCAGGCGGGGATCAGAGCGTTGACGGCCAGGCCGCCGCAAGCTTCCGCCGCAGCCAGGCAAAGCACGGGGCGCATTCTCTTGCCGCCCGCGAACATGCTGTAGCGCATGGCCTTGTGGATAGTTTCGGGGCTTTCGTCCTCGGCGGGAAGGAGCCTGTCCAGCGCCGCGTCGATCAGGGCGCACTGCTCGGTAATGTAATCTTTCAGCGATTGTTCACACATGGCGTATAAAATGGGTGCGGGGTGGGATTTGTCTTGATTCAGCGGTTGATTAAAAGTTCTGCGATCTGCACGGCATTCAGGGCCGCGCCTTTGCGTACCTGGTCGCCTACGACCCACAGGGTCAGGGCGTTGTCAATGGCCATGTCCCGGCGCATGCGGCCCACGTAGCAGGTGTCGCCGTTAGTGCTGTCCAGCGGAGTGGGCCACAGGCCTTCCGCGGGATTGTCCATCAGGGCCACGCCGGGCTTGCCTTCGTAGGCCTGGCGGGCCTTTTCCAGGTCCACAGGCTGTTCAAACTGGGCGGTGACGGAGATGGAATGGGAGCGGTACACGGGAACGCGGACGCAGGTGCAGGTCACCTTGAGTTCCGGCAGGGAAAGGATTTTGCGGCCTTCATTGAGCATTTTCAGCTCTTCCTTGGTGTAGCCGCTGTCCGTGAAAGAGTCGATTTGCGGCAACAGGTTGAAGGCGATCTGGTGCGGATAAACATTCTTGACCACGGGGTGGCCGTCCACCACGGCGCGCACCTGGGATTCCAGTTCCGTGATGCCGTGCTGGCCGCTGCCGGAAACCGCCTGGTAGCTGGAGGCGATGACGGTTTTCAGCCCGAACTGCTGGTGCAGGGGGAACAGGGCCATCAGCGTGATGATGGTGGTGCAGTTCGGATTGGCGATGATGTTGCGCGGATGGTTGAACGCGGCTTCCGGATTGATTTCCGGCACGACAAGGGGAACGTCCGGGTCCTGGCGGAACGCGGAGGAATTGTCGATAACCACGCAGCCTGCCGCCGCCGCAATGGGGGCGAACTTCAGGGAAATGCCGCCGCCCGCGCTGAACAGGGCAATGTCCACTCCTTCAAAGGACTTCTCCGTCAATTCTTCCACAGTCAGCATTTCCCCGCGGAAAGCTACCTGTTTACCCGCGGAGCGGGCGGAGGCCAGAAGCTTCAGGGAGCCGACGGGAAAGTTGCGGGTTTCCAGGCAGGACAGGATCTCGACGCCCACCGCTCCGGTGGCGCCAACGATGGCAACATGGGGTGCTTGGTTCATGATTGTGTCAGAAAATGGCGGAATCCGTTCCGCATGCGGGATATTGTAAGGGTTTTGAAAGGGGAAAGCAATACGTGATCAGGTGGCAGGAAGCTCCATCCGGAACCGTAAAATTAAAAAATCCTGTTAACTATTAACTGTTAATTATTAACTATTAACTCTACTTAACCCACTTGCCCGCGCCTTCCGGCAGGCGTCCGTTGGAAACGGGGGCGTAGCGGGTGGACTCCATATTGCCCCAGAGGGGAACGCCCACGAGACGCTTCCACCAGCCGGACATGCTGGCCCCCGTGTAGCAGCCGAAACTGCGGCAGTCGGACTGCGGGGAGAAAATATCCCGGCGGATGCGGTTCAAGTCCGTTTCATGAATCCATTCCGTGGAAACGGCCATGATGTTGTTGCCGTAATCCAGCATCCAGGCAAAGCAGTTGGAGTGGCCGAAGTAGTAGAAGGACTCCACCTTGTCTCCCTGGAAGCGGGGAGAGGAATTCAGGGCGCGGATGGCTTGGTCCGCGGTATTCACCCAGACAAGTTTGGTTTTGTATTTGGCGGCCAAGTCGGAAATCCACTTCGTGTAGGGTTTTCCGTCCTCCTTGCCGCGCGTCACATAACCCGGACGGTACACGATCCACGTGATTCTGGCCCCGGGGTCCGCCTGTTGAATCTGGGAGATGCGGACGGTGGACGCCCGGACGAAGTTGGCCCACCAGTTGTCGTGCCTGTCCGGCTGTATTCTCAGTCCTTCCCATTGTTTCAGGGCCGGACCGCCGCACATGACAACGTGGACGGCGCGGGACATTCCCGTACCGCCCAGCACCAGCGCCAGGGCAAGAAGAAGGCGTGAAAACATGTCCGCAACCCTACATTCGCTCTTCTTGCCTGTCAACCCGGAGGAACGTTTTTTCGGGGAACAGACACATATGGGTTCCCGTGGGATGATTTCCGCTTCCCTTTAACAATTCACCACATTCACGGCCAGGCCGCCCTGGGCCGTCTCCTTGTATTTGGACTGCATGTCCCGTCCCGTGTCCAGCATGGTGCGGATGACCTTGTCCAATGGAACAAAGTGCGCGCCGGTGCCTCCCATGGCGATGCGGGCGGCGTTGATGGCCTTGATGGCCGCAATGGCGTTGCGCTCAATGCAGGGAATCTGAACGAGTCCCGCAATCGGGTCGCAGGTAAGGCCCAGGTTGTGTTCCATGCCTATTTCCGCAGCGTTTTCCACTTGATGAGGCGTGCCGCCCAGGTATTCCGCCAGTGCGGCCGCAGCCATGGAGCAGGCCACGCCCACTTCCCCCTGGCAGCCTACGTCCGCGCCGGAAATGGAGGCGTTTTTCTTGTAAAGGATGGCGATTCCCCCTGCGGTGAGCAGGAAGCGGTGAATGGCGTCCGGATACGGGGAAACGCAGAATTTGGTGGCGTAATTGAGCACGGCTGGGACGATGCCCGCCGCACCGTTGGTGGGAGCGGTGACGATGCGCCCGCCCGCGGCGTTTTCCTCGCTCACGGCAATGGCATACAGATTGATCCAGTCCATGATGGAAAGGGGGTCTTTCAGGGCCGACTCCCCGTGGACGAGCAGGGACTTGCGCAGCGTCTTGGCGCGCCGCGGCACTTGCAGTACGCCGGGCAGGTTGCCGCGCGCGCTCATGCCGCTGGCGATGGACTGCTTCATCGTTGTCCAGATCAGGTCCAGCCGTTCGCGCACGTCGCGCTCCGGAAGAAGGGCGCATTCATTAGCCATCACGATGGAGGAAAGGGGGCAATGGCGTTCGTCCGCCATGCGCAGCAATTCCTCTGCGGATTCGTAGGGGAGGGGAAACGGTTCCCGGTCCGGTTCCGCCGGATGCAGCAGTTCCTGCTCGGAGGCGACAAAGCCGCCGCCCGTGGAATAAAACACGGCGTCTTCCACCGGGGCTCCGTCTTTGCCGACGGCTGTGAAAAGCATCCCGTTCGGGTGGAGCTTCAGGGGCTGGTAATGGGAAAGGTCCAGGTCGCGGGAGGGGGAAAAACGGACGGTCTTGTCTTCCGTAACGGACAGGGTTTCCTGCTGGTGCAGGCGCGCTATCATTCCGGGAATGTCGCGCGGCACGACGGTCTGGGGTTCTTCCCCCAGCAGGCCCAGCATGATGGCGGTGTCCGTTCCGTGGCCGTGCCCGGTGGCGGCCAGGGAGCCGTAGCATTCGCAGCGGATGCCCTCTATTTCCGGCAGATGGGGGGAGGAGCGCAGTTGTTCCAGAAAACGGTGCGCCGCCCGCATGGGGCCTACCGTGTGGGAGGAGGAGGGGCCTATCCCGATGCTGAAAAGCTCAAAAATGCTGTAGTGGTGCATATCCGTTTCTTCCCGTGACGGAGAAGGGCCGGAATTCCCGCGGGAACCCGGCCCTTTCCGGAAGATTGTTCCTTTACACGCCCAGAAGGTAGCGTTCCGCCTCAATGGCGGCGGCGCAGCCCATGCCGGCGGAGGAAATGGCCTGGCGGTAGTGGGGGTCCGCCACGTCGCCCGCGGCGAAAAGCCCCGGCGTCTTGGTGGTCATGAGGCCGGGTTCCCGGACGATGTAGCCGGACTGGTCCCGGTCCACCAGATCACCCAGGAAGGAAGTGTTCGGCGTGTGGCCGATAGCCATGAACACGCATTTGACGGCCAGTTCCGTTTCCTCCCCGGTGACGAGGTTCTTCAGCATCACGGCTTCCAGTTCTCCCTTGTCGTCCGTCTTGTAGGCCGCAATGGTGGAATTCCAGACCGGGAAAATCTTCTCGTTCGCCAGCGTGCGTTCCGCCATGATTTTGGAGGCCCGGAGGGTATCGCGGCGGTGGATCAGGTAAACCCTGGAGGCGAAGCGGGTCAGGAACGCGGCCTCTTCGCAAGCGCTGTCTCCTCCGCCTACCACGCAGACGGGAACGTCCCGGTAAAAGGCGCCGTCGCAGGTGGCGCAGGCCGTCAGCCCGTGGCCTATCAGCCCTTCTTCCCCCGGGATGCCCAGATAGCGGGCGGATGCCCCGGTAGCGACGATGACGCTGCGTGCCTCGTAATTCTGGCCGCTGGTCTTGACGGTGAACAGTCCGGTGGCTTCATCCCTGATGACGCTCTTCACGTCTTCATAGGCAAAGCGGGTACCGAACTTTTCCGCCTGCTGCTGCATCAGGAACATGAGGTCCGGCCCCATGATGCCGTCCGGAAAGCCGGGAAAATTCTCCACTTCCGTGGTGGTAGTCAACTGCCCTCCTATCTGGGAGCCCGTGATCAGGAGGGGGGAGAGATTGGCCCTGGCGGTGTAGATGGCTGCGGTGTAGCCCGCGCAGCCCGCGCCGATGATAATGACTTGTTCGCTCATAGTGTGTGCAAGTGTTCGCAAGGAATGATAGGGACCGGCGGCCCGTTTTGCGAGTAGATTTTGCGCTATGCCGCACCAGGGGATTCATCGGCGGCCTTCCGTTTTTTTTCCGGCTCCGGCCGGGGCGGCAAAAAGCCGTCTGCAGGTATCACGGGCAACGGTTTGCAGTGCTTTGGCCCTGGCCTGCGGGATATTGCACAGCCGGACCCCTTTCAGCGTCAGTTTTCCCGGCAGCCCCACCGGGGACTTGCCGAACAAGGTGCAGTACATCACGCATGCCGTCAGATAGCTTCCCTGTTCGGAAGGGTGCTGTCCGTCCTCCAGATAAAGCTTGATGTCCGGATGGAGTTTGGCGCAATTCTCCCAGGCAATGCCTACGGGGGCCAGAGCCGCCTTCTCCTGCCGGGCGAGCTTCAGATAAGTATCCCGCAGGGCCTGCTGTTCCCCCTTGTCGGGAGCGTTGGAAGAGCCTTTCCTTCCCCATGTCAGGAACAGTACGGGAATGCCGTTTCCGGACCGGACCTGCGAGCACAGCTTTTTTCCGAACTCCAGGGTCCGTTCCGGCGCAATGACAGGCGTGGCGCTCTGATCCTGAAGGACGACGAAATCCCAGGAATTCCCCGTCAATTTCTTTCTGGCTTCTTCATCGTTCCAATGGGAACTAAAGGAAGCCGCCGGAGCCGCATGGATATGCACGTCCGCCTGGAGTCCCCTGATGTCAGCCATAGCCATGACCATGGCGGGCATCCGGTTGAAAAAGGTGTAACTGTTGCCTATGAAAAGGATTCTGGCTCCCTTGCGCGCCGGGGTGCAAACAGGCCACGCTTCTTCAGGAACGGGAAGATTCTGCGCCTGAACGCAGAAGGTGCAGATGACCCACAGTCCGAGGAGGAAGAGAAAGGTTTTCATGAGACTTTTATGTGGTTGGATGCCATACCGGATACAAGGCTAATCCCGTCGTTTTGGCAAGCCTCGGTAAAGGTACTCGGCTTGGGGCACTCTACCGACGGTTCTGTCCAGCAGGGCCGGAATCTCCTTGTCTTCGTACCCGGCCATGTGCAAATATTTTTTCACTTCCACAGCGTTGGCCGGGAAACATTTCATCAGTTCCCTGATGAATCCTGATTCCTGATTTTTAATGATGGATTGGACATCGTAGTTTCTTGAGCTTTGAGCACTTGTTTTGTTGAAAAGATCCGTGGCCTTGTCGGTGGATAATCCGGAAGCGTGGTCGATGATCATGTAGGTACAGATTTGCGTAGCTTCAAAAGCGTAGTCCATCTGACTGTGGAATTGCTTGAGGACCATGGCCGTGGCGGTTAGGTAAAAGCGAAGTGCTTCTTCCTTGCCCGGAAGTTTGACATTTTTGTCCGTTAGCGCTGCAAACGGAATGCTTCGGGACATGAATTCTTTCACTTTGTGATCAATGTTGTTGTAATTGGCGAGCCATTCGACGTTGCTGCTTTTATTGAGGTCGATGAATGGGGCCGTGGTAATCAGTTGGCACAGAAAAAGCCCGTCAGCCAGTTCTCTGGGAGTAACGTTTTTTTTATGGTAGCGCCTGGCTTCTTTCAGCATTTTGTCGGCGGCCTGATAAAATGGAATGATGTTTCCGTCGTCGAGCAGTTTTTTGAGCTGGAGAAGCTCCGGACTTTGTTTATCCGTATTCCTGATGGCTGCGGGAAGGGATAGTTGGCTGTTTGGAGATGCGGAGCATGGGAGGAGGATGACCGGAGATAGAAAAAAGAGAGGGAAAAGAAGATATACAGTTTTCATGATGCTGAAATTGAGGTAGTTATTCCTTTGATATTGAGTTGAAATGTTTTGCTTCATCTGCTGTGCTGCGCGTTACCGTGCAGCCGAACTTGGTAATGGCTACTTTGATGTTCTTTAATCCCTTGGTGGGTGCATGCAAGGAATTGGTATCTGCATTCTTAATTTCTTCCACATGAAGGCATGCATTCATGTAGCACAGAAAAATGGGAAATCGGATGGTAAGGGAAAGGGTATTGCAACAAGATTTAAGGGAACAGGGTCATGTAATATAAATAAATATATTTTTATATTTAATGTCAAATTTTTATGAAATATGTTGGGCGAAGGGATCAGAGTATGGAAAAAAAGCAGGTTAAATCGGAAAATACGGCGGCATGACTCGGTGATTCGTTTCGGGAGGCTTGCCGGGAATTGCCGGATATGCTTGGATGCAGGGCATGAAGCCTGAAATCTTGACCAAACGCCGTGTGACGGGAGTGGATGATCCCCTGTTTGTGGAATCTCTGGATATCTACCGGACAAGTTTTCCGCTTCATGAGCAGCGGCGTATTCAGGATTTTCCGCTGGTGTTTGAAGACCCGGGGTTTTATTACGAAGTGTTTTTGGATGAAGCGGGCCGGGTGGCCGCCATTCTGGTGACCTGGCGGCGGCAGGAATTCGTGTATCTGGAATATTTCGCCGTGAGTGCCTCCCTGCGCGGTCAGGGGGCGGGGCAGAGGATTCTGGAGGAACTGCGGGACGCCTTCCCGCACAAGGTCATTCTGGAAATTGACCCTCCGGAGGACGAAATTTCACGGCGCCGGCTGGGATTCTACCAGAGGCACGGTTTTGTGCCCAACCCCCAGTTCGACTACATCCATCCGCCTTATACGGCGGAAGGGGAATCATATCCGTTGCTGTTGATGACGCATGAGAAAACGCTGGATCCGGACGTTTACCAAGCCTTCGTTCATTTCCACCATGAATGGGTGGTACGAAGATTCTATGACGTCAGCTCCAGGCCAGAGTGACGGTTTTCAGGTCTTCGGGTGCAAGCTTTTGGGCGAGCCGTTCCTTCATGCGGAGCCCGTATTCCGGAATGCTCCAGGAATGAAGCGGCTGGACGGCGGAATTCGTGAATTGCCAGGACGGAACGGGAATGACTACGTCCATCACTTCCCCGGCCCTGACGGGCATGGCTGCCAGCACACGGGCCACCGTGGAGGAAAGTTCCGCATGCTCGTCCAGAATGTCCAGCAGCCAGTTGCAGCCCAGTTCGGTCGGAATGGCCTCCGTCCCTTCCAGAAGTTCCGCAAGGCGGTCCGGAGAAAGTTTTTTGGAAATGGATGCCAGATAAGGGGCGAACCGCAGATCCCCCAGACTCATCAGGGCGTCCAGCGCCGGGGACATGCCGGCCTGCCCCGGAAGGGGGGCGGCGCAAATGATATCCGCCAGTCCGGCGATTCCGGGGAAGCGTTCTTCACGTTCCGGAGCCGCAAGCGTATAAATCAGGAAGGCGGCCTGGCGGCGGATGTCCGCCAGTTCGTCCGTCATCGCAAAGGGGAGCAGGGCGCGCCATCCGTCGCCTTTGCGCTGCTGGATGAAGGCCGCAAGCTGGAGGGCGCACTTCTTCCTGGTGTCCGGGGCGCAGCAGGACTGGAAGGTGCGGTAAATTTCAATGCCTTCCGCCTGCCTGTTTTTTTCATTACAGGTGACCAGGCCGTAGGCGATCATGGCCAGGGGCCACTGATCAGGGCCTATTTCGTCCCTGCGGGAGGGATCCATGACGAGTGCGGCGAGCCGCTTGATTTCCGACAAAGAACTGGTTTGATCCTGAAAAAGGCCCATGCCCGCATGATAGCCTCCGGCGTGGGGCTGCCAAGGAAAAAAGCCGCCGCGCCGCCATGGAGTATGCCAGCGGAACAGTTCGTCCTCCCCGCTTCGTGAAAACCGTTATGGAGGGGAGATTCTTGACAGGTTGTCCGTGACGATTCCGGCCAGTCGGCATTCCTCCATCCGGAGAGCCTGCGCCGCAGCCCGGTAAAGGTCCGGCAGGGCCTCCGGATGTTCGTCCGATTCCAGCGCCAGACGGTGCAGGGGAACGGATGTAAAAATATCCGCGCGTTCCATTTCCCGGGGGCCGATGGACAGCAGCCAGTCCTCGGAAGGCAGGTCGGACGCCGGATTCAGAGCCCCGGTCCAGCCGTGCAGGATGGCCTTCAGGCGGGGATATTCCCTCAGCATTCCGGCCAGGGAGCCCCAGGCGTGGCAGCAATGCAAGGCAACAGGGCGGTTCATCCGCGCGGCCATATCCAGATGGCGGCGCAGCGCCTCTTTTTGTACATCCATGCCCGGAATGCCGCGGCGGCATTTGTCCAGGCCGGTTTCCCCCACTCCCGCCTTTGGAAAGCGGTTCAGGAATTCTTCCAGAAGGAGCATGTCCCGGCGCCATGCGGCCGGATCAAGAAACCACGGATGAATGCCGAAAAACGGAGTGACGTTTCCGTCTCGTTCAGCCAGTTGCGCCGCCTGCTCCCAGTCCGCCGGGGACGTTCCGCAGACGAAGCGGAGGCCGGTGCCGGAAGCGGCCGGAGCGGGATGGGTATGTGCGTCCGGCAGATTCATGATATCAGTGGGACAGCGGGGCTCCGTTCCCGGTTTCGATAATGTCAAAGCTCAGCTTAGCCAGCCGCACGGCGGCGGCGCCAGTTTCCTCTTCGTCGTGAATGACGTTGACGACTCCGGCGTGATGCAGGGAAGCTACTTCCGAGCGGAATTTGGCGCGGGCAATCACAGTGATATCGGGATTGGCATTCTTGATCTGCATGTAGGTGGAGAGGGCCGGATTCGGGTCCGGGAAGGTGAAGGCGATCAGGCGCGCCGTCCGGATGCTCGCCAGCTCCATGGTGATCTGGTGCTGGATGTCCCCCAGAAAAGCCAGATGGCCTCCGTTGAGCAGGGATTTGACGGTATCCGCGTTCAAGTCGATGATGATGCAGGGAATGCCGTACCGCCCCAGGCTTTCGTGCATTCTTCTGCCCACGGGGCCGTAGCCGCAGATGACGGCGTGGTCCTTGATGCCGGATACGCGTGTAATCAGGTTTTCCACGCTCATGCGTTCATTCTTCATCTTCAGGCCGGGAATGCGCACCAGCAGTGGGGTAAGGCGGCGCGCCGCCTTCATCAGCAGGGGCGTCATGCCCATGGAGACGGCGGCAATGGCGTACACGTTGGCCGTCACCAGGGCGGGAATGGGGGTGATCTCCTGCATGAAAGGGATCAGCACCAGGGAGAATTCCCCCACGTTGGTCAGGGCCGTGGAAGCCATGATGCCCATGCGCCCCGGAATTTTCAGGAAATGCGCCGCCACAAGGCAGGCCACGAATTTGACGGCGAGAACGAAGGTGGCGAAAACGACTACGTTGCCGATGTGTTCCCACAGGTCGTTAATATCGATCAGCAGTCCCGCGGAAACGAAGAAAATGGTGAGGAAAAGGTCCTTGAACGGAAGCACTTCGCTGAGAACCCGGTGGCTGTAGTAGGAGCCGCTGACGAAAAGCCCGGCGGTGAACGCTCCCAGCTCAATGCTCAATCCCAGCAGGCTGGCGAGCATGGCGATGCCGGAGCAGATGGCGAACACCATCAGGGTGAACAACTCCCGGCTTTTTGTGCGGGCCACGGCCAGCATGATGCGCGGAAGCAGATAGCGGCCGATCAGCCATGCGGCGGCCAGGAAGATCACGCCTCTCAGAACGGCGGCTCCTATGTTGAACGCCGTTTCCCAGGAATCGCGGGAGGCCCCGAATATCTGGGGCATGATGGCCACGAGCATGATGGCCGCAATATCCTGGAACAGCGCGATTCCCAGCGCCATCCTGGCTCCGGAAGTGCCGCTCAGCCCGAATTCCTGGAATGATTTCAGGGCTACCGCCGTGGAGGACAGCCCCATGATGGCCCCTACCGTCAGGGAATGGCTGATGTCCATGCCCGTCACGTAATGCAGTCCCAGACCGAAGACCGCCGTGCAGAGGAACATCTGGAGGCCGCCGCCCAGCAGCGCCGTTTTCCGCAGGTGCTTGAGTTCGTCCAGGGAAAATTCCAGTCCCAGCGTGAACATGAGCAGGATGATGCCCACTTCCGAGAGGGCCTGGATGCTGACGTCGGAATTGGGAATGTGGTCCAGAACACCGCAGTTGGCCAGAATGACGCCGCAGATGAAGTAGCCCGCCATCAGGGACTGCCGGAAATGGGCCAGAACCAGGGCGATCGCGATGATCCCCATGAAAACGACGGTCAGCAGCGTGAAAAAGGGCGGGGCGGCATTCGGTTCCGCGGAAGCCAGCACAGAAAGGAACATCATGGGCGGACGGAAAAAAGGGCTCAGGGAATGGTGATCAGGTTGACTTCCGGCGGGCAGTTAAAGCGCCCCGGCCCTATGTACCCTATGCCGGGAGTAACAAAAACGGATTTCTCCCCGTAAGGGTAAAACCCGGAAGCCATGGTTTCCCCTTCCACCATCAGCAGGGGGGAGGAAAAGAAGGGGAGCCTGATCTGCCCTCCGTGCGTATGGCCGGAAAGCATCAGGTTCCAGTGGTAGCGGTCCAGCAGTTCCCTACCCTTGGGGTTGTGGCACAGGACGATAGTCGGCATGGGGGAATCCTCCGCCGGGTCCGCCGGAGCCATGCATTTATCCGGAAAACAGTCCCCCTCCCGCACGTCTCCCAGCCCGGCCAGCTTGAATTCGGCGTTACCCAGCCTGGGGACGGTGATGAAGGAGGCGGAATTCCTCAGCAGCGTGAAGCCTCCCTCCTTCAGGATGCGTTCCACATTGCCGGCCAGGGCCATGTCATGGTTGCCCAGGCAGGCGTAGGACGGAGCGATGGCGGAAAGTTTCTGGAACTGCCTGATGTAGTCTCCGGCATGGGTGGCCCGCTGGTAATCCGTGTAAAGGTCTCCCAGGAACACGATCATGTCCGGTTTGGCCTGCTCCGCCATGTGCACCGCCTCTTCCAGCATGGGGAGGCCCGTGTGCACGTCCGACAGGACCAGGATGCGCAGGCCGGAAAGGCCGGGCAGGCATCCAGCCGGCGCCTGTGTTTCATGGAATTTCAGAGTATTTGCCTCCCACTGCATGTAGGAAAGGAGCAGGGAGCCCAGCAGGACGGCTGCGGAGGCCAGATAAAGAAGCTTGCGGAGCAGGGAACGTTTTTTGGCGGGAGAGGGAGCGGCAGTCATGAATGAATGGGATTGAGTATAGCCAGTTCCGGGGAAGTGAAAAGTCCGTTATGGCGCACGAGTGTTTCGTCCAGGTAAATGTCTCCGCCTCCGGCTTCTTCCGTCTGGATGCAGACCATGTCCCAGTGGATTCGGGACTGGTTGCCGTTGTCCGCCACATGGTAGGCCTGTCCCGGCGTCAGGTGGAAGGAGCCGGATATCTTCTCGTCAAAAAGAATATTCCGCATCGGTTTGGTGATGGCCGGATTGACCCCGAAGGCGAATTCCCCCAGCCGGCGCGCGCCGGGGTCCGTGTCCAGAATGGCGTTGAGCTGCGGGGTCTTGTCCCCGGCTTCCGCGTGAACGATCAGGCCGTCTTCCAATGTCAGGCGGATGGAATCGAACGGAATGCCCTGGAACAGGGAGGGAACGTTGAAGGAAATGTGCCCGTTGGCGCTGTCGATGACGGGGGCCGTAAACACTTCCCCGTCCGGTAGGTTGCACTCCCCGGCGCAGGGGATGGCGTTCAGCCCCTTGATGGAAAAGGCAATGTTCGTGCCCGGCCCCGTGATACGGACCTTGTCGGCGGCTTCCATCATCTCCGCCAGCCGTTTCATGGCGGGGCGCAGAGTTCCGTAATCCATCAGGCAGGTGCGGAAATAAAAATCCTCAAACTCTTCCGTACTCATGGCCGCCTGCTGGGCCATGCCTTCCGACGGCCAGCGCAGCCCGCACCAGCGCGTGTGGCGGATGCGTCTTTGGGCCACGGGATTCAGCGCCTTCATGGCTGTGGCCATGTTCTCCTGGGGAACGGAGGAAAATTCAAAGGCGTTTCCGCCTCCGCGAATTTCTATATAGGCGTCCATGTCCTCCATTTCCGCCATGCGGTGCCGGGCGATGGCTTCATACTGCTCCTCCACGGCTCCGGAAAGCATTTCCCGGTTCAGCCGCGTCTGGTTCAGGTGCAGAAAGGGAAGAGCCCCTGCGGCGCGTACTTCCCGGATGAGGGCCACTCCCATTTCTTCCGGAATATCCGTTAATTCCAGAAGAACCCGGTCGCCCGGGCGCAGGGCGGTGGAGTATCCCGCGAGCTGGGCGGCCAACTCCTGAAAACGAGTGTCTCTCATGCCTTTATTAGGCGAATATGCCGGGCTTTTTGTCAAGCCGGAGGCTTGCCACGGGCAAAAAACTGTGGTTTCATCCCCCGGATGTCCAGATTGCCCAAATTAGGAATACTCGGCTCCGGCTCCGGCTCCAATTGCCAGTCCATTCATGACGCCATCCGGTCCGGCGCCCTCAAGGCGGAAATAGCCGTGGTGATGTCCGACAACCCGGATGCCTATATTCTGGAACGCGCCCGTTCCTGGGGCGTTCCGGCGGAAGTGATCGACTGCGCGGGCTTCAAGACCAAATTCCCGGAGGAATCCCAGGAGGCCGTTGCCGCGCGCCTGAAGGAATACGGCGTGGACTGCGTGTGCCTGGCCGGCTTCATGCGGCTGGTAAAATCCCCCTTGCTGCAGGCGTTCCCTTCCCGCATCGTCAACATCCATCCCTCCCTCCTGCCTGCGTTCCCCGGCTTGCACGCCTGGGAACAGGCCGTCCATGCGGGCGCGGAAGAAAGCGGCTGCACCGTGCATTATGTGGACGGAGGCATGGACACGGGCCCCATCCTCGGGCAGGCCCGCGTGCCCGTATTGCCCGGAGATACGCCGGAAAGCCTGCATGCCCGTATCCAGGTGGAGGAGCACAGGCTTTATCCCGCCATGATTGCCCGCGTGCTGGAAACTCTGGAGTAATGCGGTTGCGGAAGAACACGCTTTTCCGGGACTGATGACAGGATGACTTATTCTCTTGTCTTGTTCTGTGAACGGAATCCGTTAAAAAGGAGTCCTCTTTTCAAGTAAAGGATAAAAACAACCATGAAGATGAACCCTTCCATCGCCCTGTTTGCCGCTTCCGCCCTTCTGGCGGGTGTGGCCGGCGCACAAGACAAGGCTGCTGAAGCTCCGGCGGCCGATCAACCCAAACAAGAGAAAGAAATTACTGTGTCTCCTGAACAGATGAAAAAGGACCTGGGCTATTTCCTGGGCTTCCAAAGCGGCCAGCAGCTTGGCTCCGTTCCCACCCTCACCTTTGACGATCTGGACCAGGAATCCTTCCTGCAGGGCATCAAGGACGGCATGGTTCGCAAGCCCGCCAAGGACCAGGATCAATTGAAGCCTGCTCTGGACGCGTTCCAGAAGCAGATTGACGAGCGCATTGCCGCCAAGGCCAAGTCCAATCTGGAAGCCAGCAAGAAATTCATGGAGGAAAACGGCAAGAAGGAAGGCGTGGTCACCACGAAATCCGGCCTCCAGTACAAGGTGGAAAAGAAGGGCGGCGACGAAAAGTTTGACGAGAAGAAGTTCAAGAACCCCATGTTCAAGGTGAAGTACAAGGGCACGCTGCTGGACGGTACCGTGTTTGACGACACCAAGGGACAATCCGTGGAACTTCCCCTCCAGGTCATTCCCGGCTTTGCGGAAGCCCTGACCACGATGCCCGTCGGTTCCAAGTGGATTGTTTACATCCCGTCCGAGCTGGCTTATGGTGAAAACACGCCCGGCGCACCGATTGAGCCCAATTCCCCCCTCATCTTTGAACTGGAACTGGATGGCATCTCGGAAGCCCCGGCTCCCCAGGGCGGTCCCATGAGCATTTCTCCCGAACAGCTTCAGGAAATGCTCAAGCAGAACGGAGCTCAATAATAAAAAATATTCCCATTTTTCAGGCCGTTCCTTCGGGGACGGCCTTTTTTTGTGTCTGCACCAGATGATTCAAGTGTTTCTGCTTTCTCCGGATTGTGAATTCCCCTTGTTTTATTTATTATTATAATCGTTTCATATTTAATATTTTATATCATTTAAAAATGTTATATGTAATATTTTAAAATGATTTGATTAATTTTCTATATTTTCATGAAGTATTCATGGAGAGTCTTTAAGGAAAATAGTCTTGCCAACGGATTCACAATCCGGTTATTAGTGGGGACAACATTATTGTGATATGAGACTTCATCTTCCTCCCCGTTTGCGTTCCGCTCTTATTGCCTCTTTGGTTTCTTTCGCCGGATTTTCTTCATTTTCTGCACAGGCGGCTACTTCTGCTGATTTCTGGCAGGCGCCTGCCTTTGGCGGGACGGAATTCACATGGACGGGCGGGGGCGATGATAACGCCGTGGGTACGGCAGGCAATTGGGAGGGTGATGCCGCGCCGTCCCGGCCGGGTGATACGGGCCCACATCTTATTTTCAACGACGTGAACGTGACTGTTACGGGTGCTCCCCCCTCTACTTCCGACCAAGGGGGTATCTCCGTGACGGGGAACAGCAATGTAACGGTGGGCATGGGACCCTATGCGGGAAGCATTTTTGTGGGCAGCGGTTCAACCCTTTCTACATCGTTTGGAACACAAATCAAAAATAGTGAGGCTGAGGGCCATGCCAATGTATATGTGGACGGCACGTTGAACCTGACGACGCCGAGCGGCAACCTCAATCTTGACAACGGTCCCGGTGCGGGCAACCATTACTGGCACATCGGCCTCAACGGCCTCGTCAATCTGGCGAATACGTCCACGGTCACCAAAAACGGAAAGACGTGGAATGTGGAAGTGGTGGTTGCAAACAGCATGGAAGATGCGTCCCTGACCAACCGCACGTTGACCACGGACATGGTGCTGACCCGTAAATTCATGGCGGCTGGCGCCGACCTGGGAAGCTCTCTGGACAATCTGCTCATCTGGAAGCAAACCGGAGAAGATGCTTACGAAGCGTTGACGCAGGTTAATTCCGCAGATCAGTTGGGGGCAGGGGACTTTCTGCTTGTGTCCACTGGCTCCGGAATGTCCGTGCAGTACAAGGGTGCGGGCTACGCTGCAGAAACCCTCATATGGAAATCCGATTCCGGGACCTGGAGTAACAAGGGAACGGGCTGGTACAAGGAAGGGGATGGCGGAAAAACGGACACTTCCTTCCTGAATGGGGATTCCGTCATTTTCAATGCTGATGAAGGCAATAAAACGGTGACTGTTTCGGGAGCCATTGACGTTAAATCCATGACATTTGAAGATGGGACCGTTTATTCCCTGCTTTTGGAGAATTCAGCTTCCCTGGCAGCGGAATCCGTCATCTTGGGCAACAATGCCGAGTTGACTTTGGGAAGTGATGCCAGCCGTTTTTCTTCTTTCTCTTCAGAGGTTAGCGGTTCGGAAGGGGCTTCCCTCAGTGTCTGGCTTACAGCATCCTCAAATGGAAACAATACTGTCTCTTTGGGGGCTGCTTCCGGTCTTGAAAATGTTTATATCAATGGGACGCTTGCCGCCAACCTGTCGGGAGCTGCCTCCTCCACCAGCATGGGAGATGCCGTTCTGCATATGAACAATGGCAGTACCTTCCTGATCCGCAGCGGGGCGGGCAATACCGTTGCGCCGGCTTCCAGAATGGTGGTGGAAGGGAACATGACTTTTGAACTGGGGGATGGCCTCACTACCGCTTCCGCATTCACCACAAACATCGTGGGCGGTGATTCCGTCGCGGCTTCCAACGAACTTATTTTTAAAGGGCACACCGGTAATGTAACGATCACCGGGGATATTGACTATGCGGGGAGAATTGGTTTTAACGAGGCTTCCGGAGGATATGGCCCGTCTGTAACGTTCAAGGACAATACCATACAGGTGGGGTCCATCAAGAATGACTACTGCACGAGTACCATGAATTTCAACAATAGCCAGGTGACGGCAGCAGGTGTTTACATGGCCAGCCGCTGGGATGGTTCCCAGATTGTTTTGAATCAAGGTACTGAAATGTCCACCGGCCAATTGCGCCTGGGGGACAGGAATGGAGACCCCTCTACGTCCGAGTGCGTTTTTGTAATAAATTCGGGGGCTACCCTGAATGTAACGGGAACGAATAATGGCCATGCGAATACCCGCAGTCTTCTTCTTGCCCATTGGGCGGCAGGGAGCGGCAGAATTAATTTGCAGGGTGGTACTCTGAATTCCCTGGGCGCTACGATGTTCCTGGCATGGGCTGGTACTGAAGCCCAGTCGAAGGGAACGTTTAGTGCCGCTGCCGGCACGGCCAATCTGCTGGGAATGGATTTCTGGGGAGAAAGCGGTGGAGTATTTAAGGGGCAATTTCTTCTGGGTACTGCCACAACCGGGGATGCCCGCGTGAACTTCGGGACATCCGGCATTACCAATTTTGCCGGCTCCTCTGTCATTCAGCTGGGGGAAGGTACGCTGGGTGCCCTGGACAATTGGTCCCTCGGTTACAATACCAATTATACGGGATCGTTCATCAACCTGGTTGGTTCTATTAATGGCACGATTATTGACACTGTGGATGCCAACGACGGTACCACTGCCCGTACGATCACATTCCAGAATGGATTGACCGGCAGCGGAAAACTCGTGAAAACGGGAGCAGGCACCCTTGTTCTGAATGGTACTGCCAAGGTTTCTGTTCCTGCTGAAGGAGAGACGGCTGCCGTTCCCGGCTTCACCGGAACGGTGGAACTGCGGGAAGGCAATCTGACCGTAAAAGATTCCAGCGTCATCGGACAGGGAACCCTGCTCATCGGCGGGGGGCTTAATGTGGCTGTGACATCCGATACTGGCTATTCCCTGGATGCCGGTTCCACACTGGGTACGACCAACATTGCAGGTGGAACGGCTACGTTGGGAGCGGCCCTGACATTGAACGGAGGAGCCTTGAGCTTTGATTCCTTGAGCACGGATACGGCGGCTCTGACGGTTAATTCCGTGACGGGAACTGCTGCCACGGATATTCAGCTTGGCATTTCCTCTATTACTACCAGTACGGAATATGCACTTCTGCATGGAACCGGATTGACGGACTTTTCCATGTTTACGCTCGGTGGTGCCGCGGCTGAATTATACAAGGCTACGTTTACCGTCAATGATAATACCTTGTACATTTCCCTGGCCGACAAGGAAGGTCTCCTGCGCTGGAAGAGCGGCAACTGGAGCACTTCCGGAACGGATCTTTCCTGGGACCTTGACGGAACTCCATCCGCCTATACGGATGGTCAGACCGTTTATTTCTCCAACGGAGACGGCGTAAACAAGAATGTAACGATTGTCGGCGATGTGGCGCCGGGTAAAATCAATGTTGTGGGAACGGACTTCGTCTTCGCCGGGGATGGTTCCATCACCGGGGAAACGACGCTGAACCTTCTGGATGGTGCGTCCCTGACCCTCAACAATACCAACTCCTACAGCGGAGACACGGTCCTTTATGACGGCAGCAAGCTTACTGTTGTCGGGGGAGCCTTGGGCACCAGTACGGTGTTCCTGCGGGGTAACTCCGTTCTGGAAATAACCTCAGGCGCATGGAATGGACTGGGTACGCGCCTCAGTTCCGACTCCACCGGCACGCTGAAACTGTCGGGGAGCGCCTCCGGTACGACGACGGATGTCTTGACCAAGGTAAGCTATGAGATTGGTGCCGGCACGCGCCTGACCCTTTCTGCGGGTACGTATGGCAATACAATCACGGGCGCCGGAAACCTGTGGTCCGCTTCCGGTACCACGGTGTTGAAAGGGAAAGTTGACATTGGCGGGGAATACAGGTTGATAGGGGTGAGGGACACGGCTTCCAACTGGACGCTGGATTCCAATGCAACCCTGACGGCAGGCAGCTTTATCGGCCGTTATGAATTCAACGGCACGACGACGCTCAACATTAATGAGGGCGCTGTCATGAACATTACCGGTACCTTGCAAGCGGCCCGCGACGGGAAATCCGTCATGAACATTGCCCGGGATGCCATGGTTCTGGCTCAGACCCTGGATATGGGACAAAACTGGGCCGGCAGCGAAAAGGGAGTTACCATTAATTTGAATGGGGGGAGCCTGATGCTCGGCGCCGGCGGCATTGTGGCCACGGGCCATGCAAATACGATCAATCTGAACATAAATTCCGGAACGCTGGGTACGACCGCGGCGGAAGGCTGGTCCGCCGCCCAGAACATGACTCTTGGCGGTGAACTGACGGTTGATACGCGTCAATATGATGCGGCGACCAAATCTTATAACGACCAGCCCGGCACCACGATTACGCTTGGCGGCGTTCTCTCCGGAACGGGCAGCCTTGTCAAAAACGGTTCCGGCACCCTGACCCTGTCCGCGCAGAATACCTACACGGGACGGACGACGGTAAACGGCGGCACGCTGGCGTTTACAAACACGAACGCCATGACATTGGGCAGCATCTCCATGGGCGCGGGCGCCAGAATGACCACTGCTTCCGGCCTGACGCTGAACAGCGGCGCCACGCTGACCTTTGACATGACGGGGCTGGTGGCCGATCAGCCGATCATCAATATCCAGTCCGGCGCGCTGGCTCTGACGGATGCCAACTGCACGCTTACCTTGAACAACTACGGAGACCTGGAAGCTTCCGACTACATCCTCGCCCAATGGGCGACCGCCGGAAGCCTGACCAGCGAATCCTTCACGTGGACGCCGGAAATCCAGAAGGAAGGCTTTGAATACTCCGTGGTGGTGGAAGGCAACCGCCTTGTGCTGAAAGTGAAAGATGTCAGCGGAGACACCGGCTTTGTCTGGAACGGCGGGACGAACCGCAAGTGGCTGAATTCCAGTACTGACGGCTGGACTACCAAGCTGGAAGGCGTAACGACGCTGGACGATCAGGAAATCTACTTCACCTCCGCTGAGGCGGGTGAAGTAAAAGTCTCCGGCAATGTGACGCCCAAGAGCGTTATCATCAACAGCGGCACCTACACCTTTGTCAGTGATCCCGACAATGCGGGGGCTATTGCGGATTCCACGGATCCCACGACGCTGACCGTAAATGGCAATTCCAATGTCAGCATGAATCTGGCCAATACCTACACGGGGGGAACCATTCTGAATGGAGGCACCCTGACCATTGGTGCAGTCAACGCGCTGGGGACGGATGGCGCCATTACCTTCAACGGCGGCACGCTGGCCTATGCCGATTCCGCCAATGGAACGGACGTGACGGGTTACGACATTTCCGGCCGCATCGCGATGGGAGACGGAGGCGCCCTGAATGTTTCCGTGATGGGTGCGGGTGATACTGTCACCTGGTCGGGACTGACGGCCGGCGTCATGAATACGGTGGCTACCACCTTGACCAAGACGGGCGGCGGTACGCTGGCCCTGGCTTATGCGGATGCGTCCCTGGCTCATCTGACGGTGCAGGAAGGCACGCTTGCCTTCACATCGGGAGCCACGCTGGGCTCTGATCCCAATAACGCTACGATCATCCGCGTGAATGAAGGTGCCACGCTGGCCCTGGCCGGCGGTACGGTCAACCTGCACGCCCAGCTCAATGGCGCGGGCACCATCACGATAGGAACGGCGGACAGCGCCGAACAGGTGAGTGTCACCAATACCGGCAATAACAACTTCACTGGCAGGCTGGAACTGCTCGGCAACGGTGAAAACATGAACACCAGCGGCAACCGTGTGGCTTTCGGTACCGGAGGGTCTCTCGGTGCAGGCACGGTCTTCATTGACGGCAAGGGCTTCCATTTCTCAGCGGGAACGACGGCGGCCAACATGGAAATCGGTGCCCGGCACGGCACGGTGCAGGACGGTTCCTCCGGGGGCAGCTACACCTTCTCGGGAGCTATTTCCGGTTCCGGATCCTGGGGGCTGGCCCAGAACGTCAAGCTTACCAACATTCTTACCGGTCCGCTCAAGGACTTTCAGGGAACCCTGTCCACAAACGCTACGAATAATACCGGCGGCTACCAGGGCTGGAACTTCGGCAATGGAGGTGCATGCACGACGGGGACCGGAAACGCGATCTTCGGAAACGGCGCTGTTCTGGACGGCAATGCGGGTTCTGCGGATACATCCCTGGCGGCGCGTTACACGGTCAACTACAACAATGCGGAACTGACCCTCAACGCCACCGTGCAGGGCAATGCCAGCCTGACGCAGGCCGGAACGGGTACGTTGATTCTGGACAAAACCAATACCGCCACGGGTGACCTGGGCATCACGAATGCCGCGGGTATCGTGCAGTTGGGCACGGCTGGCCAGGCGGCCCAATGGTCCGGAACGACGCTCTCCGGTGCGGGTACGCTGAAAATAGTCAACGGAAATCTGACCTCCGCCATGACCCGTGCGGAAGGTTCCACGGCGGGTATCGTCGTGGACTCGGCGGCGGTCATTAACCTGGGCGGAACGAACGGGGACATGCTCACGGGCATTACCCTGGCTTCCGGCGGCAAACTGGCCGGCGTTTCCGGAGACATCACGATTGGAGAAGGCGCCACCGGTACACTGAATCTGACGCTTGGGACAGCCAACGTCGGTGAAGGCGCTGCCGGAACGGCGATGATTGACCAGGGCAGCGGTAATTTGATCATCAACGACTCGGCACGCGTGGACCTGGACGTGGATGCGATCGTGGACACGCTCATAGCGCACAAGAACGCGGGAACGGAAAGCTGGCTGACGCTGACGACGGGAACGCTCCAGTGCGACGACCTGGCAAACATCCAGTTCAGTGCGATTCTGTCCAACTACGGTATCCGTGTGAAGGATGCGAACGGAGGAAGCCTGGTGCTGAGCGGTCAGGTCAGCGGACTGTACATGGTGGATGACACCGCTACGTCTGATCCTGATACGGTAACGCACTACGGCACGCTGGGCATGTACTCCGGCGTAGTGATCGGCCAGAACAAAACGCTGACCGTACAGCTCGCCGGAGCGCCTGGCGCCGAAGACGGGAACGGAGCGGTCATCAACAACCTGCTTGGCGGTACGGGAAGCACGCTGAAAGTGGAAAACATGAATGCGGACGGCGGCAACGCCGTCGTAATCCTGAACAATGAGCGCCTGGAAACGGGACTGCCCGCGCCGAACGACTACGCCGGGGCGGACACAATCATGGGCGGCAGCATCGTTGGAGAAAACGGTGTCACCTTCGTGAAGCAGAACACCGGCAACCTGAAGGTCAATGGTTCCTTTGTGACGGATACCCTGCGCGTTGAAGGAGGCACGCTGACGCTTGACGGCACGGGCAATGACTTTGATCATGTAGTGCTTGCGGGAACGGGTGCCGCTTCTTCCCTGGTTGTCGGCAAGGACGCCGTGATGGGCGACCTGACGGACGAGGGCGAAGGCGGAACGCTGTCTCTCGGTTCCGGTGCGAATGTAACCATTAATGGTGCAAGTTCCCTTGACAACAGCACGATTGGGGGAAATGGAGCACTCGTTCTCAATGACAAGCTCACGCTTTCCGGCACAGCCGGCCTCCGCGGCGGCAACGTGGTGGAACTGGTGAAAAACGATACCGCTTCCGGTACCCTTGACATAGGCTCCACCACGGGCAATGCCGTCTCCGGCCTTAGCGGGGCGGGAACCTTGAAGGGCAATGGAGGGGATCTTTCCGTCAATAGCGGAGATACCGGTTCCGGCCATGTCTTCAGTGGAACGCTGGAAGGAAAAGGAACGCTTTCCATCACGGGCAAGGCCGGCCAGGTGTTGAACAATGTGGTGACGGCATCCGGCAGCAGTTGGGCTCTGAACAACAGCGGACGCCTGGATATCCGGATGGGTGGCACGGTAGATGACCCGAAGGCCAACACGGCGCTCACCCTGAGCAGTCTGACGCTTGGCAGCGGTTCCACGACCAACCTCACGTTCAACACGGACTATGCCGGCCCCATCATCAATGTAACGGGGAACATCAGCATCAGCCAGGGCGCGGACATCGTACTCAGCTCCACGGGCAGGAATGAACTTGTGCTGGGAGCGGACGGGAGTTACACGCTCATGCAGGGAGCGGGAGACATTGACCTCGACGGGAGCGACAAGCTCGCGATTACGCTGGACTCTTCCGCGGCATTCAAGAAATTTGAAAGCGGTGCATACCTGACCATTGACGGAGGAAATCTGATCCTGGTGGCTACGGCTTCCAGGGACAACAAATATGCTCGTGTTGCACACTCCTTCAACTCAAGGGCCGGGGCGGAACTGCTCTGGAACCTGCCCGGAGGCATCCCCGGAGACTCCCTGCTCAAGCAGGTGGACGACGCCATCGGCTCTCTGACGGCATCCAATCCGGGTGAAGCGGCGCGCGCCATGGCCGCCGTGGCGGGCTCCACGGTCAACGCCCTGGGCACCGCC